>JAZONI010000030.1:0-10822 GCA_045654445.1 Bacteroidaceae bacterium
CCCGGTGAGGATGGCGTGCAGGAGCAGAACTCTTGCCCCGAAACTACCCCCATGGGTAGCACCCCCGTGGCCACTCCTTGTGATCACACCCCGGTAATCGATGACAACATCGAATCTACCACCCCCTCTGCAGCAGCTCTCGCTTCTGCAAACCTTAACTCCGGCACCGATTTCGTTGCCACAACCAACACCAATACCGTCATGAATACGACATCCAATACCACCGTTACTGTCCAGACTGACGACGCAAGTGCAGTCACCATCGTAAACCCCGCTGATTTTATCCCCGCTGATAAGGTCATGATTCTCGCTTCCGGTGCAGCGTTGCCCGAACCGAGTGTACTGGGGAATAAATGCGCAGCTTACTGCGTATTTGATGAGCGATTGAAAGACATTGCAACAGATACAACTGCGATGTCTCTTAAATATGTCGCCTCATTTGACAACAATACCCCGGGCTTCCGCTCTGTCAATATGGCATCTACCGCTGTTGATACGGCAGACAAATACGACCTGTATGTGTATGTTGAACAACCGGGTATGCAGTATTTCGGCGTAGAAGCAGATGACTCTGCTCGTCTGGTAATTCCCTCCCTTGGCGTGGATATTACCAAGCCTACGGGTAGTCTCAATATCGCTAAGGGGCAAGGTAACGCCCCGCAAGCAGGGTTCTACCGCATTGCCGAACTTTCCTATACCAACATTCTGTATGGTTCTGCCAATGCCGTGGCTCTCAAGGTGTCACATGACACTTCTGCTATCGTAGATGGCAATTACTCCGGCGGCAATACTTACAGCCGTACATTCTCTCCCTCACCGGATATGAAGTTCTTTGTGCTACTGAAAGGTGCCGTTCCGCCGAAAGTAGCTCATGCTCCTAATCCTTGCGGTTGTTCAGCTGAAGGTGGCTGTTCTGCTTCTTGCAGCTGCGCTTCTTGGGACATGGCTTTCGGTCAGTTCCCCATGATGGCAGGTATGCCGTCTGCATCTGTCGGTTTCTTCTCCGATAAGCTTGCTGCGGCAGATCTCAGCCCCGCTAATCTGCGCGTCAATCACCCGATGTTTAATGAGCTCACGGTCGTAGGCGAGGTAGTAACCGTCAAACCTCAGTTTGGGGAAACCGTTCGCTATAGTTTGCCTACGGGCAAGCCTCTTGATAACGCCTCTTTGTCTACAGGTCGCATCCGCAAGCTTGACGCAGAATTTGCAGCCAACACAGAAAACGAAGCCGTATTCATCGAGGAGGCTTTCGCTGATGGGTCTTCTCTCATTTATCCGATTGCCGGTGGTATGCCCGTGCGTATGGTGACAAGCGAGGATGTGGCATTCTCTGCGGACGAGTTTAATGCCGCATACGAGGTCATTCGCGATGACTCCGGTGTAATCCGTCAGATTTATGCCGCTTCTACCGGTGTGTTGACTGTTACATCTTACGGCACTAGTGCCTTTATGCTGGATTTATACCCGCTAAATCAGGTGGGTAGTAAAACCGAAAATGGCTACTATGCCCTTTCCGGTTCTTCTGTGAAATCCGTTGCTATTTCCGGTGTGGCAGATTCTGTTTTGAACATTATCGAATCTACCCCCGATGGTATGCCGACTCGCTATCGTTGGGATAAGAACGGCAATGTTTGGACGTTCACTAAGGGTGATGAATCTGTTAATGAGCAGCAAACTCGTACTGAGGAGGCACTGAGTCCCGCTGCATGGACAGGTGATAACACCTACACCGATGAGGATGGTAACACGATTGCGGCTGAACACACGCAGTATCGCCATACTAACTTTGGTCAGGTGATCGATAAGACTATTTCCGGTAGTGGCGATGAAGCTCTGGTTACTCAGTACATATACGGCGAAATCGCCGGGCGCAATGACTATGGGCGTGTTATCCGTGTGATTCATCCCAACGGTAGTCATACCCGATATGAGTATGACGCAGAGGGTCGCGAAGTCCTCAATGTTTCCACAACCGTCGTTGCTGGCTTTGTAGAAAAGGGTACTCGCACGACCTATACGAGTGGTCGTTATAACGAGAATCGTCCGGCGACGGTAAAGACTGTACTTGTGAACGAAGCCGGGAATGAGACTGTACTGGCAACCACGTCTTATGCTTATGTGGATACTGCAGATGTACATCGAGTAACAACAACTCGCACTGCGGCTGGTTCTTCTCTTTCTATGGTAAGCATCGAGGAACGCTTCGGTACTTCTGCCATGCTTCCCTATGCACGAGGTCGTATCAAGTCCTCTCAGTCAGAGAATGGGGTGCAGACATGGCACAGTTATGAAGCTACTGAACTTCATGGTGCAGTAGTCAAACACACCGCTGAAACCCGTGCAGAGGGTGTTGCAGTCAATGGACAGTCTCGCCGCAATGTGGAGTTTATCGCATCCAATGGTACCGTGTTGCGACAGGAGGAGCATGTGCTTACTTCTGCCGGAGAGTGGGTGCTGATTTCTTCCGAGTCTTATACCTACGACCACCTCATGCGAGAGCTTACCCGTACCCGAGGCAATGGTCGTACCAGCAGCAAGACATGGATGTGCTGTGGTTTAGCCTCGGAAATAGATGAAGATGGTGTGACTACTCTGTACAATTACGACGCAGCCAAACGTTTGATTGGCAAGGAACGAAGTGCTACGGAAACGACTCCGGCGACCGTGACTGTTTACAATTTGGATGCAGCCGGGCGTACGATCGGTACCATGACGAGTATTGGTGATATGGTAACCACTACCGCTACGGAATTCGATTCTCTGGGGCGCACTGTAGCGCAAACGGATGTACTCGGTCTCATTTCCCGCACTGTTTATAGCGAGGATGGTCTTACCACCACGGAAATTACCCCCGCCGGAGCAACGTTCGTCACCACAAGCAATATTGATGGTTCCACCGCGCGAGTATATGGTACAGGGCAGCGAGAACTTGTATACAGCTACGATCTCAACGGCTCTAATCTGCGTACGACTCTGCGCAATGCCGCTGGAGACATTGTTTCACAGTCAATTACCAATGGTTTTGGTCAGACGATTGTGCAAGCTAAGCCGAATACGCTTGGAGGTTTTATCTACACCCGAAATGAGTACAATGTAAAGGGCCAGTTGGTGAAGCAGTATCAGGACACGGGATGGAACACAGCGAAAACCGCCCCCACCCTCTTCGAGCATGATGTATTCGGCAACATCTGTAAGCAGACGCTCGCTCTTACCGATACCCCCACCAAGGATAATTCTCCTGTGGTAGAAATGGCCTACTGTATAGAATCCTCTGCGGATGGCGTGTACAGCGTCACTACGCAAACCCGCTACAATGCAGCAGGAGAGCCCCTGAGTGCCACGCAGAAACAGCTGATTTCACAGCTTTCCGCAACTCTGGCAAGCAAGAGCATCAGCACCGATGTTCGAGGTAATACTTCGGTTAATTGGACGGAATTCACGGCTCCCACGAAAGTGACGAGCTACAGCACCGTTCCTACCTCGAATATTACGGCGGAGTCTATCAGCATCGATGGTTTTACCATTTCGCAGAAAAACCACGTTGGTATCGTAACCTCCGCAAGCCGAAGCTTTACAGCATCAGGAATGACACTGGTACAGGTTGACGGACGAGGTAACGCTACGACTACCGCAATGGATCAGGCTGGCCGCACCATCAGCGTAACGGATGCAGCAGGTGCCATTACGAGTACTGTCTATGACATTGTTCATGACCAGCCCTCTGTGATTACCGATGCCATGGGCAACACGTCCTGCTACAAATACGATCATCGCAGTCGCAAGATTGCAGAATGGGGTACTGCCTTGCAGCCCGCTTGCTTCGAGTACGATGACATGGACAACATGACATCCCTGCGCACATTCCGAGCCGATGGAGAGGTAATCACCACCGACCCGAGTGAGCGTAACGATTATGATGAAACCAAATGGGCTTTCCATGCCACAACAGGCCTTGAAATGTCCAAGACCTACGCGGACAATACCTCGGTGCTGAAGACATACGATGCCTATAACCGCCTCGCTACCGAGACGGATGCTCGAGGCAATGTGAAAACACATTCTTACGAACAGGCTCGCGGTCTGCACTTGACCACCACGTACACTGTAGTTGACGGTACTGCGGCCACTACTAATCGTAGCTTCACTTACAATCACCTCGGGCAACAGACTCAGCTGGTAGATGATGCAGGTACGCGCTGCTTTGGTTACAATAGCTATGGGGAGCGCGAAACGGACAGTCTTGTTGTGGATGGCGATACCCACCTCATCACCGAACAACGAGACAGCTTTGGTCGCTCCACCGGCTATGTCTACAGCAAGAATGGCACGGTGCAGCAGACGATTACGACTGGATATGGGGACGATGGGCGCATTGCTTCCGCCGGGTTCAGTCACGGCGGCGAGCAAAAACTCTTCGGCTACACCTACCTCTCCGGCACTAATATGCTGCAGGTACTCACCAAGCCCAACGGCATGACTCTCACTCAGACCTACGAGGCAACCCGCAACCTACTCACAGGTATGGATTACCATCGTGGTAGCTCCCTCGTGGCGCAGCGAACCTACACCTATGACCTTCTCGGTCGACCAATTGCTCGCAATACTGCTCGACAGGGTTCCGTGGTGAATGATATCTTCACGCACAATACCCGCTCTGAGCTAGTAGAGGCACAGGTCGACAATAAGGAGTATGAGTATACATTTGACAACATAGGCAACCGCATGTCCGCTATTGAGGACAACAATGTTATGCTATACGATACCAATGAACTCAACCAGTATACCGCCATCTCAGAGAATGGTTCCGATGCTTTCGCACCGCAGTTCGATACTGACGGCAACCAGACGAGCATCAAGACCAATACCGGTATTTGGACTGTCGTTTACAACGCCGAGAACCGCCCTGTTAGCTTCACGAATAGCGAGAGCAACACGCATGTGGAATGCGCCTATGACAGCATGGGGCACCGCAGCTTCAAGAAAGTAACCGTCAACGGCTCTGTAACACTGCACCAGCGCTACATCTACCGGGGCTACTTACAAATTGCCTGCTGTGACCTCATTCGCTCACACCATCCCTGTTTGTGGATGCTTACCTGGGATCCGGCACAAACCATAGCTACGCGTCCCTTGGCTATACAAAAGGACGGCACGTGGTATACATACGGCCTTGACCTCACCAAGAACGTGTGCGAAGTCTTCGGCTCCACCGGCTACATCGCCACCGCCTACACCTACTCACCCTTCGGTGAGGTAACCACCTCCGGATCCGTCACCCAGCCCATCCAATGGAGCAGTGAGTTCCACGACATGGAGTTGGGTATGGTGTATTATAATTGGCGATACTTTTATAGTGGGGAAAGTAAGTGGTTGACAAGAGATTTTATCCCAGATTCGTTAAATCCTTACATTTACTGTAATAATAATTTTGATAAAAGCGACTTTATCGGATTGACTACTATTATTTTTTCATTTCTGAAGAATGATATTGGGAAATATAATGCATTAATAACGCTGATACGGAATCATAATAACAAAATTGATAAATGGATAGAAAAGATTAAAGATAAAATGATAAATGTGTTTAAATGTACCGAAAGTTGTCGCAATGGCATGGAAATGTTTGATTGGGTTCGACGACAGGGTGTTACTATATCTTGGAATAATCAACCTTTCAATGGTAGCTATGAAGAGTTCATTGAAATGGTAGAAAATGACAAGATAGTTCATAACTCAATTATCTTAGGCACATCAGAGACTTTGGAAAGTTTGAGTGCGCGATTGTCCGAGCTGGCTAGTCAACATGATAAAGCAGTTGTTATCGGTCATAGTCGATATGTAGAATCTGAAAACACGGGCCATTTTATTATTCCTAGAGAAAATTCTCAGAGCGTATATACAAGACATGAATATTTTGCAAACTATACGTTAATAACCTGCTTCATGGGAGATAATCTTCCAAGAATGTGGGATTATACTGAACCTCAAAAGCGATTTGCACTAAAATTCACACCTGCTACACCATCGGGTTGTCGACATATCAAATCTGGGAATATATATTATATACCATTTGATATAAAACCGACAATTATCGGTTCTATAATGGTATAAGGAGTCGACTTAAAGTAAAAAGAATCCCCTTCTATTGAGAGTTCAGTAGAAGGGGATGATTTTTGCTACAACGCATATAGCCCCACTAAAAAGAAAACTTAGAGAGTAACTGAAGAGGAGCCGATTTAAGAGATAAAGAGATTATCTATGTATCAATGTTAACGAGTTCTACTCCATTTCCGCCATGCCAATACCCAAAGCTGCCCTGTTGAGTCGTAAACTCTATGGCGCAATTTAAATCGAATAGGTACATCCCCAAAACTACCTACTAAATCTATGGAGTCTAAAGCTATTTGAGCCTCAAGCAACGGAGAAATGAGAGCTCCGATGCGTACTCCAGATTCCCCTTCTACTGGAAATGATATGGCACCGTTCGTTACAGTCGCCTCCTCCATTGCGTTCGTGAGACGACACCATGTCAGGACGTAAGTATAATCTAATTCAATGTAAGGGGAAAAATATACCACATCACACATAAACATCTTTGGGTCTTGTCCACTTAGAATAGCATGGGAATTTAAGATTTGAAGCGATATCGTATAGTCGAGATTTCGTTCTTCGTTTTCACAAAAGGTCCATGTTTCAATATCTTGAACTTGTCGAATACATGGCACAGCGATTTCATCTTCGACAATACCACTGAAAAAAGGGACAGTTTTAATTTCTTCAGGATGAATACTAGAAGTAAAAGGAGAGAAAATCGATATTGTACTTCCCTCACCGGGATATAATGTGCCATGCTGGCATCTACATGCTATAATGTCTTTAGGCCCTCCTACATCTATATCCAAGTCATTAGAATCCTCTAAATCTACAGCAATCGTTTCCTCGAATCCAACCAAAACAATCGCGTCAGTTATAGTCGACTTTTCATTGTCTGTGCCTCCTGTAGCCCCTATCGCAAAATGGGTCATAATGGGTATCGCTAAGGAGACCTTTTTTAATAAAGTTTTCATTCCTTATGATTGCAGTTCCTGTTTCTAAAGTCAATTTTTTATTTTGTCATACAAAGTTTTGATTGGCAAAATCCGTGCACACGTATGCGCGCGCAATTATGTTCGAAATGAATGAACAAGCAAACACAAACTTTACTTAAGGTTAATGTATTTTGGAAACTTTAATAATAATCATTTAAGCTTCCTGCCCCCATTATACGTCGCGTCGAAGGTGAGTTAAAAAGAGCTTTCGCCACAGCGAGAAAAAAACGGTGTTGCACCGGCTGAAAGGGTGACGGGGAAGAAACGCCCGGAAGCAGGTAGTCAGCAGAGGCATAGTACCCATCCCTTGGTGGGGAAAGGCCGAAATTCGATACAGCACAGAACAGACTGAAACTCATGAACGTGGAGAGGCAGAGTAGAGACACCTTATACCGGATGGAGTACGACTTCGATACCCCATCGGAGGGAGGTGCGCCCACTTGGAGGCGGTGAGGGTGCGATTCCCACAGCTGCACCAAAGCGGGAGCAGCTAGTGTTTGCGGCGTGGAAGGAGGAACTGAACTATGAGGAGTGCATGCTTGAGAACATAGCGCGCCGCGACAATCTCGAGCATGCATGCTAGAGAGTGAAAAGCAACAAGGGAGCTCTGGGGATAGACGGAATGACCGTAGAGGAACTGGAGCGATGGCTGAGCACCCACATGGCAGATTATCAACTCCTCAAACGCTGATTGGAAACCGCCGTATGCGGTAATTCGCACGTACGGTGGTGTGAGAGGGGAACGAAAGTCCCCCTTCTCGATCCGCAATAATTAAAAAGTGTGTGATTTACGGTGTTGTAGATGGCATGATGTCATTGATTCAAATACAAACAACAAAGCACCCAGACAAAAACAGACAGATACAAAGAAAAACGCTTCTTTCACATCATGTAGGTAATTGATATCATAGTTACGTGTGTGGAGGGGAGAAGAACTTAAATCATAACGATTAATGATAACGTTTGTTGAGCAGATGTAGTGTAATTTATAGCCGATAGTGTTGCTGTAGTGCAGCTCGATAACAAATGAAAGAGCGTTCTGTTCATTATCTTTTAATATACGATAACTTTTGCTCTAGTATAGCGTCCACCAAGTATTTGGACTATCATCAGGTGATGGAAGCTCAAAGTCTTTCATTTTGCATATCCACCGAAATTCTACAGGTTCTTTATTGATTTCGTCAAAGTATTTGTATATGCGGTTCTTCAACTCTTCTTTGTATTCCACTCGTATTCATTCCCCTGAGCATCTGTTTTGTCATCTTGCTGAAAAAACTCTCAATCAGGTTCAACCATGAACCATGCTTTGGGGTATAGACAAACTCAAATCGGTTGTTCTTTGTATTCCTTCCTCTACCGGGAGCATCATATAATGCATAGCTTAAGCCTTGTTTTTCAAACTTTGATAGAGTTAATATGACTGTATTCTTGTGAACCTCCAAGGCTTCCGCAATACTCTCTATCGTCTTTCCTTCATGGCGGAGCTTGAGTGTCTTTGCCCTGGTTACCACTTGGTATGATTCCGTGCGGGCTCGACAGATTTTTTCGATTTAAGCTAAATCCTCGGGACTAATTTCGGTCTTAATCATGGCTGATGCCTTATTATAGCATCTTTTTGCATCTGTGTCCAGTTATTTATCGAATGTTATACTTGGATTTATCGGCACTTGCGTCTCTCGGAAAAATCTTTGGGACACACGTGTGCTCAAGAATAAAAAACTAAAAAAAGACTTGCATTTATTCAAATTTCTGTCAAACTGTTCGTGTCTTACGTTTAAGTGTATTACATTTCGACCATGAACAAAAACACACATATCTTTTTTTACTTATTATTGACGATTCTGTGTGCGCTGGGGATGAGCTCGTGCGTATCTCGCATGCATCAGGTAGCCTATGAGTACCCCCGCACTTATGAAGGCGCCGGGTTAGAAGACAACAGCGTTTCCATAGGAGGCGACGCAGGCAACATGAAGTTGACAAAACGCCTGTATGTATATGAATGCGGCGGCCAATGGTATCTGCCAGTTTCGCGCATCTGCTACACCAAGAAAGTGATACAGGTTGAACCGGATACGGCACAAGCATATCAGATAGCCAATGTTTCTCATGAGGACAAACGGCAGTATTATCTCCCCATATCACCCGAATTCGCGGGCAAACTACGCACCGCTTCCCGAGTCAGGAGCAGACAAAACGAGTTGACGGACTATATTACGCAGCCCAAGTTGTTGACGACTCTGCCACAGCAAGCCAAGGCATATCCTATTCTCATGCCTATAGCCGATGGCAAGTATGGGGATTTGTTGGTACAAACAGATGCCCATGTTGGTCCATCCGCTATTCTTGCCTACCCCGCAGCAGCGCTTCTCTTTGTGGTAGACATTCCTGTTACAGTGGTATCTTCCACCGTCGCTTTTATCGGCGTCGGCTCTTCTGTGCTTTTGACTGGGCGCATTGGCTGCTAAGATGAAACTCGTTTTTTGCTCTTTTTCGGAGACGAGGCACGGAGTACTTATCAACGACAACCAGCTTTAATATCGGCATTGGAAGCGAAGCAAGCACAACACGCTTTATATTGAAGATACTTCATATGCATATAACACTAAGTAGCCATTCACCTTTTGACGTAAACAAGCCTTTTCTTCTCGTATTGTTGTCCAAATGAACAAGAAACTTATATAGCGCAAGCCTGTACAGACAGCCAAGGCGTTTTTGTCTTTCGTTTGTAACCTTATTTTCATAACGCACTATTTATAAATATTTTACAACGCGAGAAAACTTTCGACTCCCATCGCCCACCCTTCAAGAAAAAGCCTCGCGCCTGTTAAGGTGCGAGGCTTTTGCTTTATTTGCGTGGTAGGATTCGAATCCACGACACCCGGAGGGTGGAGTGGGCAAGCTGCGAGTGACGCAGCAGCTTGCCCCCATGCCTCACAGACACCTCTGGGGTCAAGTCCTAACATTGTGGAATTTGATTTTTTATACTAAAATTCGGGTCAAGTCCTAACATTGTGGAATTTGATTTTTTATACCAAAATTCGCCCACATTCGATTAATACTCTTAACCGGTAGTTTTGAAAGTTGCGATAACCAAATCCGCGGCGTTGAATCAGTTTCATTTTTCTATGAAATCCCTCAGTGATGCCATTACTTTTAGTAAAGCGCCACATGCGAATAATCGGCTCAAACCATAAGCGTAACGTTTTGCCCAATTTTTGGAAAACAGGAGGTGCATCATTTAACAGTAACCAGACCTGTTCTTTTAATTTTTCAATGAGAGGCGGACAGTCTTTTCTCTTCCTTTCCTTTATATTTAATAACTTGCAAAGTTCTTCCTTAAACTCATAGGCTGTCTTTATTCTCGGGTTCTTCCTAAACAGATCTTCCAAAAGCTCTTTTTGTTTTGAGTTCAGATTTTCTCCTTTTGTTCTCAATGCTCGGGTAATACCTCGTTGCCAGCGAATCCCCGGCTCATCTTCTCGGCAGAATTCCAGGAATGTTTCTATTACCAATCTTATTACATGAAACCTATCAACCACTATTTTCGCATTGGGAAAAAGGCGCATTACAATACTGCGGAATGGCGAGCTTAAATCTATGCATACCATCTTCACTTTTTCTCTCCCCTTTAGTCGTCGCAGATTAGGCTCTAATGTCTTACTATCCTTACCCTCAAAGACTTCATAAACTCGATGATTACGTAAATCGGTCAAGGTTACGGCAAACTTATGCCC
>JAZONI010000031.1:0-27259 GCA_045654445.1 Bacteroidaceae bacterium
CCTCTCGACTACTTGCAGTTCCGCCGCATCGGCTACTTCAATGTGGATAAGGAGTCTACCGCTGACCACCTCGTATTCAACCGCACCGTATCGCTCAAGGATACCTGGAGCAAGATGAATAAGTAAAAAAAATTAAACAAATTTGTGTTTATATCTGTTATGCCATAAACAGAGCATGCAGATATAAACACACTTTTATATAATGAAGGACCAGTTCGCATCCTATTTCGAGAAACCAGAGT
This sequence comes from Bacteroidaceae bacterium, assembly GCA_045654445.1. Lineage (GTDB taxonomy): Bacteria > Bacteroidota > Bacteroidia > Bacteroidales > Bacteroidaceae > UBA1189. Next base: position 243 of record JAZONI010000031.1, read on the forward strand.
TCAAGCAACGCCTCGCCCACTACGAGGAGATGCTGCTCAGTGGCGATACCCGCTACTTCGAGGCTACCGACCTCACCGACATTGCCGAATACTACGCGATGAACGGTGACTCACTGCGTGCCGAGGCGGCACTCGACTATGCCTTGCGACTGCATCCCGACAACCTCGATGCACTTATCTTCAAAGCACGTGCCCGCCTTATCAACGGACATCTTAACGAAGCGATGAACATTGCCGAGAGCATCACTGACCAGCAAGACCGCGAAGTGCTGTTCCTCAAAGCCGAACTGGCACTGGCCAACCAGCAACACGCGATAGCGGCAACAATCTTTCGCGCACTCGTCGAGAGTGAAGGATATGAGGCCGACAGTTATGCCGACATTGTAGACCTGCTCGTCGACAACAGACAGACCGACATGGCCAACGAGTGGCTTGAAGAAGCACTCACACGCTATCCCGACAAGAAAGTACTGTTGGAGTCGGCGGCCTATAGTTATGTGCAACAAGAGCGTACCGACGAGGCCATAGCACTATATAACCGACTGCTCGACATGGACGCCTACTCTACCCTCTACTGGGAGGAGCTGGGCAAGATATACTTCCAACGCGAAGAGTATGACAAGGCCATCGAAGCCTTCGAGTTTGTCATTGCCATCAATAGCGAAGAGTGTTACTATGCGATGTATGCCGCGGCCAACTGCTACTTTAACCTAGGCAACTACACGCAAGCCGAGGACTATTACCGCCAGTTACACGAGAGGTATCCCGACACCGTAGATCCGCTGTTCCACATGGGCATGTGCTGCGTAAACCGAGGCGATGACGACAAGGCACTGGAGTACTTTACCCATGCCTTGGCCACCGTGGCTGACGACAGCGATGAGCAGGCACAGATATACTGCCAGATGTCGCTCATCTTCAGCCGTAAAGGGCAGCACGAGAAAGCGACGGCATATATTGATGAAGCACTGCGCATATACCCCAACAATGCCGAGCTGCTCATCATGAAGGGACACGAACTGATGGCGCAGAACTGCTACAACGAGTGTACCGAGGTGTTCCTCGAAGCACTCAGCCTCGATGCTCCCGTAGAACGCTCACTCTTCCTCATCGGTGTATCGATGCTTGAGAACAGCTACGTGCCTATCGCCTACTACATACTGAGATTACTCAAGGGCAATCCTGGTATCGAAGACCATGTGCTATACCCCTACCTCTGTTTCTGTGAGTGGAACCTACACTCGAACACGCTGAAGGATACACTTACCGAAGCACTTGCCATATGCCCACAGAAGACCTACGACATCTTCATGCTGGAACCGGCACAAGGAGAGACAGCAGAGGCAATGATTGAGAGACTTAAACAATTGAAAATTGAAAATTAAACTGCGTTTTTAGTTCGGCTGCACTCGCTGTAAAATCGCAAGTAAACTTGCATCTCGCTCGTTGGCACGAACTTTGAGAATTATCCATCCGGATGGCAGTCTGTTGATTGTAGACTGTTGACCTTTGAAAAAAAACAAACAAAATAAGACATGGAATCTGTACAATTCATCCAATGGTGCTTGGAGCACCTCAACTACTGGACCATCACTCTCTTGATGGCTATCGAGAGTTCGTTCATCCCCTTCCCCTCCGAGGTCGTGGTACCCCCTGCCGCCTATAGGGCTGCTTCTACAGGTGAACTCAGCGTATGGCTCGTCATCTTCTTCGCCACTTTAGGTGCACTCATCGGTGCGTTGGTCAACTACTACCTCGCTTTGTGGTTGGGCAAGCCCATTGTGTACAAGTTTGCCAATAGCCGCTTCGGGCACATGTGCCTTATCGACCAGGAGAAGGTGGAGACTGCCGAGAAGTTCTTCAATAAGCATGGTGTGATTGCCACTCTTATCGGTCGCCTCGTACCTGCTGTGCGCCAACTTATCTCTATCCCTGCCGGCTTGGCCAAGATGAGCATTGGTAAGTTCATAGCCTTCACCGCTCTCGGCGCAGGTATCTGGAATGCTGTGCTGGCAGCCCTAGGTTGGTATCTGGAGTCTATCGTTCCCGAAGACCAACTCATCAGCACCGTTACCGAATATAGCGATGTCATCGGCCACACCATCATTATCCTTGTGGTATTGGCTCTCGGCTATATCGTATATAAAGGTATAAAGAAAAAATAAGCACGACCTTGAAGCCACACACAGCACAACGAAACCCATGGACATGGGTTCCCTCGCTCTACTTTGCCGAGGGACTTCCCTACGTTATTGTCATCACTCTCTCGGTAGTGATGTACAAGCAACTGGGATTGGGTAATGCCGAGGTTGCCTACTACACGGGATGGTTCTACCTGCCGTGGCTCATCAAACCGCTATGGAGCCCCTTCGTCGATTTGCTCCGTACCAAACGCTGGTGGATAGTGAGCATGCAACTGCTCATGGGAGCAGGCATGGCAGGCATCGCCTTCACCCTCCCCACGGCAGGCTATCTGCAATGGACGTTGGCCATCTTCTGGCTCTTGGCCTTCAGCTCGGCCACCCATGACGTGGCCGCCGACGGCTTTTACATGATGGCACTCGACGAGGGCGACCAGTCACTCTTCGTAGGCATACGCAGCACTTTCTACCGCTTGGCCACACTCACCGCTCAGGGTGGCATGCTCATCGTCGTCGACTGGCTCTTCGGACACTATGGCAACGAGCGCCAAGCGTGGACAACGGCCTTCGTGGCAGTAGCTACCCTATTCGTGTGCATAGGCCTCTACCACACATTACTGCTTCCCCGCCCCACAAGTGACACCCCACGCCATATTGCAGCACGCGACCTACTGAAAGAGTTTGCCCACACATTCGTCACCTTCGTACAGAAGGAGGGAGCCCTGCCTGCCCTCCTCTTCATGCTGCTGTTCCGCTTCCCCGAAGCGCAATTGGCCAAGATGGGCGTTCTCTTCCTGATGGATCCCATCAGCGAGGGTGGATTGGGGCTCACCCTGGAGCAGATAGGTATCATACAGGGAACCTTAGGTCCCATAGGATTGACCTTGGGCGGCATCCTCGGTGGTGTATGTATCTCACGTGGTGGACTCAAGCGTTGGCTGTGGCCCATGGTGTGGGCCATCTCGCTGCCCGATATCGTGTATGTGTACCTCAGTTACACACAGCCCGATAATCTGATCCTTATCTCATCGTGTCTATTTGTCGAGCAGTTTGGCTACGGCTTCGGCTTCACAGCCTACATGCTCTTCCTCATATACTACGCACGTGGCACTCATGAAACCGCCCACTACGCCATTGCCACCGCCTTCATGGCAGCAGGCATGATGCTCCCCGGCATGATGGCTGGTGCCCTACAGGAGTGGATGGGCTACCGCGGCTTCTTCGTGTGGGTAATGGCATGCTGCATCGTCACCTTCGTGGTATCGGCATTTTTGAAGATTGACAAGAACTTTGGAAAGAAAACGGGAAAATAACTCTGAACCACCATGAACGCAATGATATTCGCTGCAGGACTCGGCACCCGACTCAAGCCCTATACCGATGACCGTCCCAAAGCAATGGTCGAGGTCGCTGGACGCCCCATGATAGCCCATCAGATGGAAAAGTTACGTCAAGCGGGCTTTCAACGTGTGGTCATCAACGTACACCACTTTGCTGAGCAAATCATCGACTATGTCAAGGCGCATGACGGCTTCGGGCTCGACGTGGCCTTCTCTGACGAACGCGGCAAACTGCTCGATACGGGTGGAGGCATACGCAAGGCGCTTCAGCTCTTTGATAGCAACTGCCCCATACTGATACATAATGTCGACATCTTCTCCAATGCAGACCTTGCGGCTCTCTACCAAAGCCATATCGACAATGGCAATGAAGCATCACTACTCGTGAGCCAGCGCGACACATCGCGCTACCTCATCTTCGACGACAAGGACCACCTCATAGCCTGGAAGAATATGAAGACGGGCGAGGTACGCACCGCCTACGATGGCCAGCAACAAGCACTCGCTGACCTCAATAGAGATGGCATGGGCTACCGCCTACGCGCATTCGCGGGCATCCACGTTATCTCCCCAGCTCTCTTTCCGCTGTTAGAAGCCTCTGAAGAGGTGTTCTCCATCATCAACTTCTACTGGCATCACTCCGTGAGCCACCGCATACGATGTATAGAAGCCCCACACAATTTCCGTTGGGTCGATGCAGGAAAGCCCGAAGCACTGCCCAAAGCAGCTGAAGTGGCAAGAGATACCTTATCTACAGATTTGAGAAAATAGAACATCATTGTCTACAAATATGGAGATCATGAGATACTTGCGCTCAATCGTATTCGCATTGCTTTGTTTGACATATGCTACAGTGTGCGGACAAATATACAAGTATATAGGATTGGAGAACGGGCTGAGTTCGCGTAATGTACATGCCGTACAGCAGTCAAACGGAGGATTTATGTGGTTCCTGACGGATAATGGTATCGACCGATACGATGGTTCGGAGATGGGCACCTACACACTGAAGTTTGATGATGTGAAGTTTACTGAATATTCATCGTGCCGATTTATCTACGATGCTACTGCCGACAACTTATGGTTGGCTACGGGGAGCGGCAAACTGTTGCGCTATAGCAAGAGACACAATCGATTTGAACTGATGTATCTTCCCGACGTGCAATACCGCAGAGCCGATATCATGCGCTGCGCAGTATCGCCCATTGATGGAGAAGGCAACATTTGGATTTTTGTAGGAGAGCAGGCCTTCTGTTATAATGTGCGTACACATAAAGGATGTGAGATGCGCCTACAGGGTATCAGTAACGATATTACCTTTGCAGCCGTTGTGCCTACAGGAAATGCTAGACTATATATAGGTACGAAAGGCGGTGTGTACCGAGGGATAATCAATAATGAAGTGCTGGATATAATCCCCATTAAGGATATGGTAGGAGAAGGCATCAATGTGAATACCTTCTACTATAGTTCAGCGCATAGCACACTGCTCATCGGCACCGAAGATGCCGGTATGATAGCATATAGGGAACTTACGGGTGAGGTAATACATCACCATGAACTGTTGCCCGATGTGCGTGTCACCAAGATTATCCCTTACGATGACGATGGAAATGAAGTGCTATTTGCTACCAATGCAGCATGTGTATACCATATGGCACTGGATGATTGCTTCCCAAAACCCTATCTGAAGGCGGATTACCGAACCGACTACCGTATGAATACGGATAATGTGTCGGATATGTGTATCGACAAGGATGGACAATTGTGGATGTGCTCGTTCCCTCAGGGACTGACGGTGCGCAATGACCGGTATCCTGCGCTAAACTGGATACGCCGTTCTAACCTGAGCGTGAACACACTGGTCAACGATGGCATCAACTTTGTGATGCAGGATAGCGATGACGACCTATGGTTTGCCACAGAGAATGGTGTGAGTATATACAACACCGACACTGAGCGCTGGCATACGCTGCTCTCTATGGCTGATGAGTCGCCCAACCCCAATCATTACTTCCTCACACTATGTGAGGTGAAGCCAGGCACTATACTGCTGGGAGGCTATGCCGCAGGTATATATATTATAGAGAAGGCGACGCGTCAGGTAGAGTTTGTAAAGCCCGATCTCATCGTGCCTGAGAAATATATGCAGACCATGTATCTCGACAAGGATGATGGCACGGTATGGGTCGGTGGCGAGAACCAACTTTTCAACATCAGTCTCGACGGTTCACTGAAGGTCAATTATGCCGAAGTATTTGGAGGTATCAACTTCATCACCCGAAAGGATAGCAATCATCTGTGGATAGGTACGAAGGATGGATTGTTCAGTTACGACAAGCGTTTGCGCGAGAAGTCCCGCATCGCCTTGCCGTTGGAACGCTGCAAGGTGAATACCATATATCAGGATGCTGATGGTACGGTATATATAGGTACTCACCACAATGGGTTGATTGTATATAATGAAGCGGACAACTACTATCATCGCTACACGAAGGATAATAGTGCTCTCACAAGCAACTGCATGAAATGTATCGTAGCAGGTGCAGAAACTCCGTGGCTATTCATCAGTTCGGACAATGGTATCGTACGCTTCAACAAGAACACCAATAACATCAGCACTTGGAGCCACGAACAGGGTTTGCAGGGTATGAACTTCAACATCCGTTCGGGTATTGCTACCCATCGCAATACGCTGATGTTTGGCAGCAACAAGGGTGTTATCGAGATTCCTTCCAACGCTCATCTCACGCATGTATATAAGGGTACGCTTGTATTATCTGACCTCTACATCGGTAGCAGTCGTGTAGTGCCCGATATGGAGGGTTCTCCGTTGGATGATGCAATCAATGACATAACCCGTCTGCGCCTCAGTCACAATCAACATGATGCATCCATCAAGGTAAAGTGTATCAATCACATATATCCGTCGGATTGTCGCATTGAGTGGAGTTTTGACGGTAAGCCATGGCAACTGCTCAATGAAGAACGTCGCATTGCCTTGAGAACCTTGAAGGCAGGAAGACATACACTCACCGTGCGTGCCACATCAAACGAGGCAGGCATGCTCATCGATGAGCGTACATTGCGTATCATCATTGCTCCGCCTTTCTATCTGTCGTGGTGGGGAATGCTTCTTGAACTGGCTCTTATTATGCTAATACTGTTTCTCGTGCGCAAATACACCAAGTCGGCCAACGCCATGCAGGTGTCTGACGAGAAGGTCAACTTCTTCATCAATACGGCACATGACTTGCGCACTCCCCTATCGCTCATCAAGGCACCGCTTGAAGAACTCAACATGAACGATACGCTGGGTACCGAAGAGCGTGAAGCCGTGGGACTTGCCCTGCGCAACACCAATACGCTGACGCAGATGACCGAAAACATATTGCGCTACCAACTGGCAAGTATCGAAAAGGGAGTCACTCAGATTGAACGACACGAGGCAATCGCTCACATACAGGCACAAATAGACAAGATTAGTATGCTGGCTAAAGCCAAACGCCAGCACATACAGTACAAACATCCCGATGAGCCTTTCGATATCTGGGTAGATGCCCGCAAACTTAACTCCATCGTGCAAAACCTGCTTTCAAATGCCATAAAATATAGTCCTGAAGGCGAAACTATCATCCTCCATCTTTATCGCGAGGGTAAGATGTGGGGCTTCCATGTTGTGGACAATGGCATTGGCATCAGTAAGGAGGGAAGGAAGAAACTCTTTAAGCACTATTTCCGTGGAGCCAATGCCATCAATGCCAAGATTTTGGGCAGTGGCATCGGGCTGCTATCTATCGGTCGCTACGTGAAGCAGATGCATGGACGCATTGATGTGAAAAGTCGGGAGGATTGTGGTTCAGATTTCCATGTATGCTTCCCTTCGGGTAAGACACATTATGATACCCGTATCACCGAATTTATCGACCAACCTGCCGACACAACCGCTGTTGCCGAAATGACGATGCTACCCCTCGTAGATGTGACTGATGCGGTGCACGACAACCGCCACCGCTTGCTTATTGTAGAGGACAATCCTGAACTGCTAACCTACCTGAAGCGCATCTTCGAGAAGGACTACCAAGTGTATACGGCAGTAAATGGTAAGGAGGCACTCGCCAAAATTCCCTATCTACAGCCCACCATTGTACTCTCCGATGTGATGATGCCCGAGATGCGTGGCGATGATCTATGCGTCTCTATCAAGAGTAATATCGACACCTCACATATTGGCGTAGTGCTCATCTCCGCATTGGCCGACCAGCAGAGCATTATCAAGGGACTGTCTGTCAAGGCTGATGCTTATGTGACCAAACCCTTTGATGTAAAGATTCTGCAACTCACCATAGGCAACCTTATTGAGAGTCGTATGCAGTTACGCCAACGCTTGGCTTCGCTCGAGGACTTGAGCCATAACCTGCCTGACACGACTTCAGAACTTGACCTTAAACTGATGAGTGAGATGAAGGAGATTATCGAGACACACATCGCAGACAGTGAGTTTACCATTGACACCCTCGCCTACGAATTGCGTGTAAGTCGCACCACCCTATATAATAAGATAAAGGGACTTACGGGCGGCAACCCTTCAGACCTCATACGCACTTGTCGCGTGAATCGCGCCAAGACACTGCTGCGTGAGCATCGCTATTCAGTTGCCGAAGTTGCCGACCTTGTAGGATTTGCCGATCAGAAATATTTCCGCGAGGTATTCAAGAAGACTACAGGTATGACACCGAGTGAATATGCGAAGGGAAATAAAAATTGAGAATTAAGAACTACTCTGTACGCTCCCTAAACACCAAACAAATTATGAATGACCAGACGCAATGGAGCATGGGCGATGCCTTTGCCACCTTCTTTAAGATAGGACTCTTCACCATCGGTGGAGGATATGCCATGATACCGCTCATCGAGAAAGAGATTGTAGAGAAGAAGCGTTGGATTGACCGCGACGAGTTTCTCGACCTCATGGCTGTGGCACAATCGGCACCAGGCGTATTTGCTGTGAACCTCTCCATCTTTATCGGCTACAAGAAAGCGGGAGTCAAGGGAAGTATTGCTTGTGCCATAGGCAATGTGATGCCTTCGGTAGTGATAATCCTGCTCATCGCCCTCTTCTTCCAGCAATTCAAGGAGCACGACATTATCGAAAATGTATTCAAGGGCATACGCCCCACTGTTGTGGCACTCATCCTCGTACCCACCTTCAAGATGGCCCGTACAGCCAAGATAAACCGCTACAATGTGTGGATACCGATTGTGACAGCACTGCTCATCTGGGCGTTCGGCGTGTCACCTATCTATGTGATTATAGCGGGTATCGTAGGAGGTATCGCCAAGCATCTATCGAAGAAAGGAGGTGAGGCATGATATTTCTCCAACTCTTCTATACCTTCTTCAAGATTGGTTTGTTCAGTTTCGGCGGTGGTTATGGCATGCTGTCGGTGATTCAAGGTGAGGTTGTCACCAAGCATGGATGGCTCACCCACACCGAGTTTACCGATATTGTCGCCATCAGCCAGATGACTCCTGGGCCTATCGGCATCAACTCGGCCACCTATGTAGGTTTCACGGCAGTGCACAATGCCGGCTATTCCGAACTGATGGCCGTATTGGGTTCTGTACTCGCTTCATTCAGCGTGATGTTGCCCTCGTTTATCTTGATGCTACTTATCAGTAAGTTCTTGATGAAGTACCGCAAGCATCCTTCGGTAGAGGCCGTCTTCAGTGTGATACGCCTTATCGTGGTGGGACTCATCGCGTCAGCATCACTGCTGCTGATGAACAGGGAGAACTTCGGCAGCCCCACCAACAACCCTCTGCAGTTTGCTATCAGCATCGCACTCTTCCTCCTCGCCTTCGTAGGCCTCAAGCGTTGGAAGTTGAGCCCTATCCTACTTATCATTATCTGTGGCACCATCAGCGGTGTGCTGTACAGCATCATATAAAAGAGAAGGTTGGGCGTTCCCAACCTTCTTCATTTCCTACACCGACCGAATCAGTCGACATATTTCACCTTACCCCAATCGCGCGGTTTGGCTTCGGGAGTCTCATTGGCATAGCCGAAGCCTACGCAGAGACAAAGTTCATACCCTTCGCTGAAGCCTAGTTTCTCAACATAGGGTGCACACTCCGCATTATCTGTCAAAAAACGCACAGGACTGCCGAGACAAATAGAACCGATACCCATAGACCATGCCGACAGCACCATATTTTCGGCCAGCAAGCCGCAATCGTAGGGTGAGAAGTCATAGTTCGTGTCACGAGCGATGAACACCATCGTAGGTGCTCCACGGAAACAACCCTTTGCTATCTCGGGATTCATGCCGGGATGGCCCTTGGCCATAGCCTCCTTCATCTCATCAAGCAACACGGGATTGTCTACTACGCGCACCTCCCACGACTGCTTATTCTGTCCGTTGGGCGCGTTGATACCACACTGCAGGATGAGGTCCATCTTTTCACGCTCTACAGGCTGTGGTTTGTAGTTGCGTATGCTACGACGCTCCATGATGGTTTTTACCACTTGATTCTCTTGTTCACACATGGTTGTTGTCTCCTGTGATTTGTTTTGGCAACCTGCCAACATGCAGCAAAGGATGCCAAGGGTTACGATACTTTTCTTCATATGATAGATATATTACTTCTTTTCTTGTTACTCATCTGCTTGATGCGCTTGCCATTCTTGGCGCTCACCTTGAAGTTGATGGGCATCGTCATCTTATACCTGACTGGTACATCATTCTTCTTTCCGGGCACCCAGCGAGGCATGGTACGTACAAGGCGTATAGCCTCGTCGTCAAAGAGTTTGGAAAGGCCAACAGAAAGCAATGTTGTCCATCGATGTGTTTGCATTGTCTTTGCTATCTGTGTTAGTCTTTCAAGTAGTAGTCCACGCTCGTCACCACGCGTACATTCTTCATATAAGGGGTATTGCTGTCGCGGTCAGTAATCGTGAATTGTCCCTGTGTAGCACGCTTGATTTTTCCCAACTTGCTTTCACTATCAGCGGCAAACTTCTCGGCTGTCTCGCGAGCATTCTTCGTCGCAATTTCTATCATTGACGGCTTGATGTCATTGAGTTTGGTGAACGAGTACACGGTCTGATATTCCCATGTAGCAGCAGTGGCGATACCCTTTTGCAATAGTTCGCCTTGCTGAGACTGCAGGGCAATAATCTCGTCGACCTTATCGGAGCACACCGTCACTACGGAAGTCACGATATAGTCGTATCTGTTTTCGCTACCACTCCATTCGGTGCGTGTGTCCAACACCTTGGGGGCAGCCACGGTAATCTCCTCATCTGTGATGCTTGCCGCCTTGAGGAAATCGATGATGACACTGTTTTTCTGCTCTATACTCGTGTAGAGTTGCTGCAAGTTATCGCCACCTACTTTATAGGCAAAGGGACATATCACCCTGTCAGCCTTCACTTCACGTTCACACAGTCCCTTTACCGACACTACGCGGTCATCGGCACGCACAGCCTTGATGGCATTACCTAACAAAATAGCGCCAACGATAAGTCCAATCATCAGGCAGCAGCCCAGCCCCTCGTTATCAATCACGAAACGGCGATGTTGTTTTGCATTTTCTTCCATTGCGTTTTACTTTTTATTTGACGAAGATAGAAAATATAATGCATATATAGGTGAAAGAGCCCTATCCTGCACTCCGCTTTTAACACATTTTAACTTGACTCTCACCCGTTCAGTAAAGATACACATAAACTTTCCCCCGACCTTCGCTCGTTTATCCATACCTTTAATCAGCTTCGCAGATTTTAATTACGCTACGCCTCGGAAAAACTCAAAACAAGTTTTGGTATTTCTCTCGCCTTGCAGTAATTTTAATCTGCTTCGCAGCTTGAAGGTACTCTCGCTCGCTGAGAAATACCAAAGTAAACTTTGTATTTCGCTCGCTTATTCGTACCTTTGCACCCTCGTATTTGTATTAGTTATATATAAGGTATGACAAAGATAACCAAAGAGGCAGCCTTGCTGTATCACTCACAGGGCAAGCCAGGAAAGATTGAGGTGGTTCCCACCAAACCTTACAGTACACAGAAAGACCTCTCACTCGCCTATTCACCCGGCGTAGCTGAGCCATGTCTCGAAATCGAAAAAGACCCACAGACAGCCTATGACTATACCGCCAAGGGCAACCTAGTGGCAGTAATCTCTAACGGCACCGCCGTACTCGGACTGGGCGACATAGGTACCCTCGCGGGAAAGCCCGTGATGGAGGGTAAGGGTCTGCTCTTCAAGATATATGCCGGCATCGATGTGTTCGACATCGAAGTCGACGAGAAAGACCCCGAGAAGTTCATCCAAGCCGTCAAGGCCATTGCTCCCACCTTCGGAGGTATCAACCTAGAGGACATAAAGGCACCCGAGTGCTTCGAGATCGAGCGTCGCCTCAAGGAGGAACTCGACATCCCCGTAATGCACGACGACCAGCACGGCACAGCCATCATCTCATCGGCAGGTCTCATCAACGCTCTCCAGGTGGCAGGCAAGAAGATCGAAGAGGTCAAGATTGTGGTCAACGGTGCAGGCGCATCGGCCATCTCGTGCACTAAGCTCTATGTAGCCCTCGGCGCTCGCCGCGAGAATATCCTCATGCTCGACAGCAAGGGCGTGATCACCAGCGACCGTCCTAACCTCACCGAGGAGAAGAAGTTCTTCGCCACCGACCGCCGCGATGTGCACACCCTCGAGGAAGCCATCAAGGGAGCCGACGTATTCCTCGGCCTCTCACGCGGAAATGTATTGAGCCAGGATATGGTACGCTCCATGGCAGCCATGCCCATCGTGTTTGCTCTTGCTAACCCCACACCGGAGATCTCATACGAAGATGCCATGGCCTCACGCCCCGATGTGCTGATGGCAACAGGCCGCTCGGACTATCCCAACCAGATCAACAATGTCATCGGGTTCCCCTATATCTTCCGCGGTGCCCTCGACACACAGGCGACCGCCATCAACGAAGAGATGAAGCTCGCCGCCGTGCGTGCCATCGCCGGTCTGGCCAAGCAGCCCGTACCCGATGTGGTGAACGAGGCATATCATGTGAACAACCTCACGTTCGGTCCCTCATACTTCATCCCGAAACCCGTTGATCCCCGTCTCATCACCCAGGTGTCTATGGCGGTAGCCAAGGCAGCGATGGAGAGCGGTGTGGCACGCAAGCCCATCACCGACTGGGATGCCTATGCCACCCAGCTACGCGAGCTCATGGGTCAGGAGAGCAAGCTCACCCGCCAGCTCTACGACACCGCCCGCAGCAACCCCCAACGCGTAGTGTTTGCTGAGGGTATCCACCCCACCATGCTCAAGGCAGCCGTTGAGGCCAAGGCCGAGGGCATCTGTCACCCCATCCTCTTGGGTAACGACGAGCGCATTGAGAAGCTCGCCAAGGAGCTCGACCTCAGCCTCGAAGGCATCGAGATCATCAACCTGCGCCACGACCGCGAGGCCGAGCGCCGCGAACGCTATGCCCGCATCCTCACCGAGAAGCGTGCCCGCCAGGGAGCCAACTTCCAGGAGTCAAACGACAAGATGTTCGAGCGTAACTACTTCGGCATGATGATGGTTGAAACAGGCGAAGCTGATGCCTTCATCACTGGTCTCTACACCAAGTATAGCAACACCATCAAGGTAGCCAAGGAGGTTATCGGTGTGCGTGACGAGTACAAGACCTTCGGCACCATGCACATCATCAACTCCAAGAAGGGTACCTACTTCCTTGCCGACACGCTCATCAATCGTCACCCCAGCACGGAGACGCTCATCGATGTGGCGCGCCTGGCACACCACACGGTAGAGTTCTTCAACCACAAGCCTGTGACCGCCATGCTGTCATACTCCAACTTCGGTACCGACACCACGGGTAGCCCCGCCAGTGTGCACGAGGCAGTAGAGTACTTGCACCGCGAATACCCTGAGTGGGACATCGACGGCGAGATGCAGGTGAAGTTCGCTCTCAACCGTAAGTTGCGCGACGAGAAGTTCTCCTTCAACAAGCTCCAGGGCAAGGAGGTGAACACCCTCGTGTTCCCCAACCTCTCGAGTGCCAACCAAGCCTACCAGTTGCTACAGACCATGGGCGACGGAGGCGAGGTAATAGGCCCCATCCAGATGGGACTCAACAAACCCATCCACTTCACCGACTGGGAAGCCTCGGTACGCGACATCGTGAACATCACCGCCGTCGCCGTCATCGACGCCATCGTGGAGAAGAAGAAATCAACACTCCAATAAAAGAGAAGAGAGGTACTTAGGTACCTCTCTCTTTCTATGCTTCGACATCCCTTCAGCGCTTTTTCAGCACCACCATCACCTTATCATCGGCATCGAGTAGATAGAGCATGTCGCCTTCGATGCTAAAGGCATATACCTTGCCTAACGCATCGAGCAGCGCCGTCTCCACCGCCATGTCGGCACACATCCTACGCGTGCTCCCCAACGCGCCAAACAGGGGTGAATCCCCACTCACACCATCGGGCAACATACCTAACAGGGCATTACATCCCGCATTGCCATATACCGATTTCTCTGCCACGTCGAATCCCATGAAAGCCCCCACAGAGTCAGGCACGCTCATCGCCTCTATGTTGACGACATTCCACTCACCCTGTAGCGCATCCAATCCCTTTGTCTGTCGACAGCCAGCCATCACCAGCATGGCCATCATCACCATAAACACATTCTTTTTCATAATCTACATCATTTAACTTATCATTTCATTCGCGAAGATAGGAAATATTTCACATCCTCCCAAACATTCCCCCTAATTACTATACAACAGCTAATAGCAAAAACTAACCGCCAAAATATATCCACCAAAGTGGATGATATGTCACCACTTTTCATTATTTTTGCAACAAACCGTTGAGTACCTACGAGCACCAACCAACACGCATACAAGATGAAGACATTCACACATACCCTCCGCTATACGTTCTGCACGTACGACGAACTCACCGAGCAGGACCGCCAACTCATCGATGCCGCCAAAAGCGCTACCGAACGTAGTTATGCACCCTACTCCCACTTCCATGTGGGTGCTGCCCTCCTCCTTGCCGACGGTACCATCGTCACAGGCGCCAACCAGGAGAATGCCGCCTACCCCTCTGGCCTCTGTGCCGAGCGCACCGCCCTCTTCCATGCCAGCGCGGCATACCCCACCCAACCCGTTGTGGCACTCGCCATCGCTGCATACACCAACGGCACCTTCACCACGATCCCCATCACCCCCTGCGGAGCCTGCCGCCAAGTGATGCTCGAGGTCGAGAACCGACACCACCACCCCATCCGTACCCTGCTCTACGGCACCCAAGGCATCTACCTCATTGAGGGAGGTACACGCGAACTCCTCCCCCTCACTTTCGATGCCTCATTCCTGGAGTGAGCAGACGATACAGGGAAAGAAGGCTAAGTACCTGACACTTATAAAGCGTCGGGGAAAGTTTATTTTAGCTTATCCGTCCTTTAATCCGCTTCACTCGCCATCCTCTCTGCGTAAGGTGACCACGATGATGTCCGTAGGGGCACAGAAGCGGATGTTGCGGCGCGAGGTGCCCAGTCCGCCCGAGATGATGACAGGCACTCCTCGGCTGCTGTGACGCAGCCCCGTGCGGAAACGCATGCCATACCGCGATGCCGTGATGGGGGCATAGAGTCCGAAGAGGGTCACCTGTCCGCCATGCGTATGTCCCGCCAGTGCGAGGTCTACACGGCCTACCTCGGGTTCCTCCACATAGTCGGGCGTGTGGGTGAGCAGTATGGTGAACGAGGCTGTGTCCCTACCCGTCTCTCTCCTGCCCCTCTGGGGTGCTGTAGGGTAGCGCCCAGCATAGGCGTTGGCTCCCCATAGTGTGATGCTGTCGCCGCGACGGTGGAGCGTGGCGGTGGAGTCTTCGAGCAGTGTCATACCCTGCTCCTGCATGGTGTGGCGTATGAGTTCGGTGCAGCGCTCGTAGTCGTTGTTGCCCAGCACGGCAAAGGTGCCATCGGAGGTTTCCACGTGTCCTAGCGCGGTCAATAGCGGTACTACATACTCGCAACCTTCCTGGTAGTCGCCACCCAGGAGCAACACGTCGGGGGCGGCGGCCTGCAACGCCTTGACCGTGCCTTGGAGTTGGCGTTCCTTGAACTTGCTCTCCAGATGGAAGTCCGAGGCGAAGGCTATGCGGTAGCCATCGAAGGCTGCAGGCACATGGGGCGAACTGAGGGTGTAGTCCCGCACACGGTCAACACCCGCATAGCGTAGCGAGGTACATGAGCTGAGGGCGAGCATCAACAGCAGCAGGTAGGGGATTATGCGGCGCATAGGAGGTATGTATTGGTCTGTATCAGTGCGTAAAGGTACAAAAAGTTATGGAGAGAACATACTGTTTACCTTAACAATTTGGTGTCATACTGAGTAAAGCGAACCTTTAGTCGCTAGCTATAACAAACATATTTCGGGTAACATCTATATTATTACCATATTTTATTTGTCACAATTGTTACAATCATATTTTTTCTGTACTTTTGCGCCGATTTAGTAAACATTCAACCAAACCCATATGAAGAAGATTAGAGCAGCCATCGTAGGCTATGGCAATATAGGTAAGTATGCCTTAGAGGCATTGGAGGCAGCCCCCGACATGGAGGTGGCAGGTGTAGTACGCCGCAATGGCGATGCCGACAAACCTGCTGAACTGGCCCCCTACCCCGTAGTGAAACACATCAGCGAACTCAGCGATGTGGATGTAGCCATCCTCGCCACACCCACACGCAGCGTAGAGCAGTATGCGCTGGAGTGCCTCGCACTGGGCATCAACACTGTAGACAGTTTTGACATACATAGCAAGATCGTGGACCTGCGCCGTTCACTCGACGCTGCCGCCAAGGAGCATGGCACAGTAGCCATCATCTCGGCCGGTTGGGACCCAGGAAGCGACTCTATCGTGCGCACACTCATGCAGAGCCTCGCACCCAAAGGTATCAGCTACACTAACTTCGGGCCGGGCATGAGCATGGGACATACCGTAGCTGTGAAGGCTATCGATGGCGTGAAGGACGCACTCTCGATGACCATTCCCGTAGGCACTGGAATACACCGCCGCATGGTGTACATCGAGCTGAAGGAGGGATACAACTTCGACGAGGTGGCCGCTGCCATCAAGGCCGATGCCTACTTCGTGAACGATGAGACTCACGTGATGCAGGTGCCTAGCGTAGACGAACTCAAGGACATGGGACATGGCGTGAACCTCACACGCAAGGGCGTGTCGGGAGTGACACAGAACCAACTGTTCGAGTTCAACATGCGCATCAACAACCCTGCCCTCACCAGCCAGGTGCTCGTGAACGTGGCACGCGCCACCATGCGTCAGCAGCCGGGTGCCTACACGATGATCGAGATACCTGTCATCGACATGCTATACGGCGACCGCGAGGAGTTGATTGCCCACCTCGTATGATCGAGAGGTGACAACACATGAAAGAGGTGACACATCAAGAGGCATTTCTTTCTTAGGATAAGGGGAGTCCGCGGACTCTCCTTATTTATATTTTATAAAGGAAACAATATTAGGTGTTGTTGCATTAAAAAAATGTGCACACCTTCTTGATTTCTCACAGAATATGTGTACCTTTGCTTTAATATAGTATAAAATAACCTCAAAAATAATCATAGGCATGAATTCTGAACTTTTAATGAACCCTAATAAGGTTGTCAGTTTCCTTCAAAAGCCTTGCTGCGAATTCACCAAGGCCGACATCGTACGCTACATCAGCGAGAATGGTATCCGCATGGTCAACTTCATGTATCCCGCAGGCGATGGACGCTTAAAAACGCTCAACTTTGTCATCAACAATGCCGCCTATCTTGACGCTATCCTCACCTGTGGCGAGCGCGTCGATGGCAGTAGCCTCTTCCCCTTCATCGAGGCTGGCAGTAGCGACTTGTATGTATTGCCCCGATTCAGTACGGCTTTCGTAGATCCCTTTGCTGAGATTCCTACCCTCGCCATGCTCTGCTCATATTTCAACAAAGACGGAGAACCTCTGGAGAGCTCACCCGAGAATACGTTGCGCAAAGCATGCCGTGCCTTCAATGAGGTGACAGGCATGGAGTTCCAGGCCATGGGTGAATTGGAATACTATGTGATTGCTCCTGACTGCGGCATGTTTGCCGCTACCGACCAGAAGGGTTACCACGAGTCGGCACCTTACGCCAAGTTCAACGAATTCCGCACTCAGTGCATGGCATATATTGCCCAAGCAGGCGGACAAATCAAGTATGGCCATTCCGAGGTAGGAAACTTCACCATCGATGGCATGATCTATGAACAGAACGAGATTGAGTTCCTCCCCGTGAATGCCGAAAATGCGGCCGACCAACTGATGATAGCCAAGTGGATCATCCGTAACCTCGCCTACAAGCATGGCTACGACATCACCTTCGCTCCGAAAATCACCGCAGGAAAGGCAGGTTCGGGATTGCATGTACACATGCGCATAGTGAAGGACGGACAAAACCAGATGCTCGATGGTGGCGTACTCTCAGCAACAGCACGCAAGGCCATTGCCGGTATGATGCAGCTGGCTCCCTCAATCACTGCCTTCGGTAACACGAATCCCACCTCCTACTTCCGTCTCGTACCTCACCAGGAGGCACCCACCAACATCTGTTGGGGCGACCGCAACCGCTCGGTACTCGTACGCGTACCCCTCGGATGGGCAGCGAAGAGCGACATGTGTCAGATTGCCAATCCGCTGGAGGCAGCAAGCAACTACGACACCACACAGAAGCAGACCGTGGAGATGCGTTCACCGGACGGCTCGGCAGATATCTACCAACTCATTGCCGGACTAGCAGTAGCATGCCGCTATGGATTCGGACTCGACAATGCTCTGGAGATTGCCGAGAAGACCTATGTGAACGTGAATATTCACCAAAAGGAAAATGCCGACAAACTCAACTCACTCGCTTGCCTGCCCGACAGCTGCGAGGCCTCGGCCGACTGTCTGGAAAGTCAGCGCGAAGTGTTCGAGAAGCACAACGTGTTCAGCCCCGCCATGATTGATGGCATCATCAAGCGCCTCCGCTCATATGGTGACCGCACCTTGCGTGCCGACATCAATGGCAATCAGGAAGAGATGCTGAAACTGGTGAACCGCTACTTCCACTGCGGATAAGAGTCTTAACAAGAATAAAGAACAACTAAAAGACAAATAATAAAATAAACACGACTATGGCAAAAGCAAAGAAACACACGTGGAGCTTTGAAAATATAGGTGGCTCTACACGCGTGAAAATAACCAATGGTACCGACATCGCTAATCTCGACCAGCTTGATCCCAAGATGTGGACCGTACTCTCATGTCCATCAACAGGACTTGAAATCGACGAGAAGAGCCTTAAGTATGTAGATACAGACAATGACGGACGAATCCGCGTAAACGACATCGTCGCCACCGCCAAATGGATGACTGCAGCCCTCAAGAATGCAGACCTGCTGCTACGTGGTGCCGACAGCATCAAACTGGACGACCTCAACCAAGAGGATGCAAATGGTAAGAAACTATACAACTCGGCCAAGCAGATACTGGCCAACCTCGACAAAGAGGCTGACACCATCACATTGGCCGACACAGCTGACACTGCTGCCATCTTCGCCAAGACAGCCTTCAACGGTGACGGTGTAATCACCGAAAGCAGCACCAGCGATCTGGACGAGAAAGCAGCTATCGCAGCAGCCGTAGCAACTGTAGGCAGCGTGGATGACCGCAGCGGCGAGAAGGGAGTAAACACCGAGCTCATCGAGAAGTTCTACCAAGCACTGACCGACTATGCTGCATGGCAGGCAGCTACCGTAGAGGCACCCTATGGCGCCGACACCGACAAGGCTATTGACATATACAATGCCCTTGACGCTAAGGTGAAGGACTATTTCGTACGTGCACGCCTCGCCTCATTCTCACCCGAGAGCGCAACCAAGCTCGATGTGCAGACAGCTCTCATCGAGACTATCAGCGCCGATAACCTCACTGGCAAGACCGACGAAATCGCTGCATATCCCATCGCACGTATCACCGACAAGGCTGAACTGGCGCTCGATGCCTCAATCAACCCTGCATGGGCCGATAAGTTCAAAACCCTCATCAGCATCATCAAACCCAAAGAGAAGGCTATCACTGCTGAATCGTGGGCTAACATCGGCGCAGCCTTCACCGCCTATAACAACTGGAAGGCAGCAAAGAAAGGCACAGAAGTAGAGGGTCTAGGCATGGAAGCCATCAACAAGTTCATCGCCGAGAACAAGAAACAGGCACTGCTCGACCTCGTAGCACAGGACAGCGCCCTCAAAGAGGAGGCTGACAACATTGAGATGGTGGGTAAGTTCCTTCATATATACCGCGACTTCTATCGTCTGCTCCGCAACTTTGTCACCTTCCATGACTTCTACAATAAGGATAAGAAGACATTGGCTATCTTCCAGAGCGGACGTCTCATCATCGACCAACGCGAATGCCGACTCTGCATGAAGGTGGCTGATATGGGCAAACACAACACGATGGCTGCTGCCAGCGGCATGTATCTCGTATACTGCGACTGCGTAACTCCTCTCAAGGCAGGCAAGCAAACCATCGTTGCATCAATCACTGTGGGTGAGATAGGTGACCTTTTCGTAGGTAAAAATGCGATTTACTACGACAATGAAGGTATCGTATGGGATGCTGTCATCACCAAGATCATTGACAACCCCATCAGCATAGGACAGGCTTTCTGGTCACCCTACCGCCGCATGGCTACTGCAGTAGAGAACCTCATCAACAAGAGCGCATCAGACAAGGACGCTGCCATGATGAAGGATATGACCACAAAGATCAACGAAGCGCCCAAAACGGCTCCCGCTGCCACAGCAACCACAACAGCTGAAGGAAAGGCTCAACCCTTTGACATCGCCAAGTTTGCCGGTATCTTCGCAGCCTTAGGTATGGCTGTCGGCATGATCGGTTCATTCCTCACTGGCCTCTTTGAAGGTATATTCGCCCTAAAATGGTGGCAACTGATAGCCGCATTCGTAGGCATCATCCTCCTCATCTCTGGCCCTGCTATGGTGATGGCATGGATGAAACTGCGCCGTCGCAATATCGCTCCGCTGCTCAATGCCAATGGATGGGCTATCAATGCTGCATCAAAGATCAGCATCCCCTTCGGCGAGACATTGACCGACATTGCTAAATACCCCAAACTCAAGCTCAAAGATCCCTATGCCAAGAAAGCGATCCCTACTTGGAAGAAGTGGCTTCTCTCATTGTTCACATTGGCTGTCGTTGCTACTGCCCTCTGGCTAAGCAACCTGCTTGCTTGGGCTCAACTGCCTTCACCCCTACCCGTATTCAACAAGGAGGAGGTAGAAGTTGTAGCTACCGATGCAGCAGCAACAGAGAA
The DNA here is from genome assembly GCA_045654445.1 of Bacteroidaceae bacterium. Taxonomy (GTDB): domain Bacteria; phylum Bacteroidota; class Bacteroidia; order Bacteroidales; family Bacteroidaceae; genus UBA1189. Next base: position 21,178 of record JAZONI010000031.1, read on the forward strand.
TGCCGAGATTGCTGTAGCTGACACTACTATGGTAGAGCAATAAATCATCTGTAAAATCCCCCTAATTCCCCGTTGGATTGCACTATCGTAAAATGGTGCAATCCAACTTTTCTTTATCGCATTGCCTCAGAAATGCTTGTACACAGACCGCACTTTTTGTACCTTTGCAGTATTAAAGAAAAGTTATGAACTACCAAGAGACCATCACCTACTTATACAATAGCGCTCCCCTGTTTCAAAACGTCGGACAGGGAGCCTATAAGGAAGGCTTGTCGACCACTCACGCACTTGACAAGTACTTTGACCACCCTCATCGAAACTACCGCACCCTGCACGTGGCTGGCACCAACGGTAAGGGCTCGTGCTCGCACACCTTGGCAGCCATACTACAGGCAGCAGGTTATAAGGTGGGACTATACACCTCGCCCCACTTGGTGGACTTCAGAGAGCGTATCCGTGTCAATGGTACTCCCGTGAGTGAGCAGTTCGTGGTGGATTTCGTGGAGCAACACCGTGCATTCTTCGAGCCATTGCACCCCTCATTCTTTGAACTCACCACGGCCATGGCCTTCCTCTACTTTGCCGAGCAACAGGTCGACGTGGCGGTCATCGAAGTAGGATTGGGCGGACGACTCGATTGCACCAACATTATCGCATCGGACCTCGCCGTGATCACCAACATCAGTTTCGACCATGTGGGACTCCTAGGTGATACCTTGGGAAAGATTGCCCGTGAAAAGGCAGGTATCATCAAACCCCAAACGCCCGTCATCATAGGCGAACACAATGAGGAGACGGCTCCCGTCTTCAGTAACGAAGCTACCGAGAAGCAGGCTCCCATCACCTTTGCACAAGACAAACAGCTCTATATAAAGAAGGAGAGCGATGTGGAGTATGACATCTACCGCGACACTCCCTATGGAGACCTTCGCGTCCAACTACGCGGCTACTGCCAAGAGAAGAATGTGAACACCCTACTCCACGCCATAGGGCAACTACAACACCTAGGCTACACCATCAGCACCGAGGCCATACACGAGGGATTTGCTCACGTGTGCTCGCTCACCGGGCTTATGGGACGCTGGCAACAACTACAAGCATCGCCCCGCCTCGTATGCGACACAGGACACAACATCGGCGGCTTCCAGTACATCGTGCCCCAACTATTGGCACAACCCTGCAAGCAACGACGCATTGTATTCGGCATGGTGAACGATAAGGATATCAACGGCGTGTTGACCCTGATGCCCAAAGAGGCCATCTACTACTTTGCCCAAGCTAGCGTGGCACGCGCCCTCGATAGCGAGTCGCTACAGGCACTGGCCGCACAACATGGTCTACATGGCACCACCTACCCCACCGTGATAGCCGCCACACAAGCCGCCCTTAACGAGGCCGACGGTGATGACTTCATCTATGTAGGCGGAAGCAGCTTCGTGGTGGCCGACCTGCTCAGCGATTGGGAATCTCACTCTACTGGCTTGCCAGCTTGAGTCCAACCATTATAACCTGTGGCAAGTTCTATTACCCGATAGCCCTTGGACGAAAGTGACGAGGCTGCACGTTTGCTACGATTACCACTACGGCAATAGAGAGCCACGGTACTACCCTCTTGGATATTGGCCACAGCCAAACTGTCAAAGTCCGGTTTCAGCACATCAATCTGCATTTTTGTTCCCTTGATGTGTCCAGCTACATGTTCTTCGGCTGTACGTACGTCGAGCAGTACCACAGTAGTGTCAGTCAAGACTTGCGCAAACTCCTCTACCGACACACTGCGAAACTCTGTTTTAGCAGTGTTTTCTTGTCTAACTCCTTGACACGAGAAACAGGCAAGAGAAATAAGAACAGAATATAATATTCTCATCATAAATAAAGATTTATCTATATTATCTGGAACCTAAGTATAGGAACAGCATACCGAGAAGCACCAGCAAGAGGTCGGCAGCCTTGCTACGCAAGTTCTTCTCACGGAAGAGCAGTGCACCACACAGGAACGACACGATCACCGATCCACGACGTACCATAGACACTACAGAGATAAGTGCTCCCTCCTGGGTCAAAGATGTAAAGTAAGCAAAATCGGCGACCGAGAGGAAGATGGAAATGAGCGGTATCGCCCACGACCAATGAAACGGGGTGCTCTGCTTGCGTTTAGGATACCATAGCACCATAAGCACTATACCCATGATAATGAACTGGTATACCGTAAACCACGACTGCACCAGCATGCTCTCGAATCGGCGCATCAGGAATTTGTCATACAATGCGCTCACCGCACCAAGCACCGCCGCCAACGCTACACAATATATCCAGCGATTGTATCGGAAGTCGATACCCTCCTTCTTTCCGCTACGGCTGAGTAACATGATTGATACCATAGCCAACAGTACACCGATCCATTGGTACCCATTGAGCCGTTCACCGAAGATGAGTAGCGCACCTAACAACACCATCACCGGACGTGTAGCGTTGATAGGTCCTACAAGCGTTATGGGCAGATGTTTCATGCCAAAATAGCCAAACAGCCACGAACCCAATACGATAAACGACTTTAAGATTATATATTTGTGTACCTCCCAACCATATACCGGCACATGCACCATTGTGCCATCCAGCACATCGGTCGTAGCCGAAAGCAGGATGAAAGGCACAAAGATGAGCGATGAGAACAGTGTGTTAAGAAAAAGCACAGGTATCACCGCATTGCCTCGCAATGCCTGTTTCTTACTCACATCGTACAGACCGAGCAATGCGGCCGATATGAAGGCTAGGGCTAACCACATAGGACAGAGAACCAAAGGCTATTTCATATATGTCTCGATACCACCACTGAGCTGGAGAAGCGAGATTTCACACACCTTGGTGTTGTACTCAGCCACAAGGATGCGCTCTTCGGCATCAAGAAGGCTCTTTTGTGCTTCACGCATCTCAATACCCGAGAGGTCTCCGAGGAGATAGCGCTCGTGGGCGATGTCGTAGTTCTCGCGAGCGGCTATCACATTCTCCTTTTCGAGGGCGAGCAACATACGGTTGTTCTCGTAGGCCTGCCACAGGTCGGCAAGGTCGGTATAGAGCGACAAGGTAAGGTCATACTCCTTAAGTTCGGCATTCTTGACCGAGAGGCGGGCATTACGTTGCTCACTGCGTCGCTTGCCATCGTAGAGGTTGAAACCGATCGAAACGCCGACATCACCACTCCACTGGTTACGACTCAAGGTGGTACCCGCTCCATAGTGATTGGTACGATATCCGTATCCACCATTCAGTTTCACGTAGGGGTAGTTACGTGAGCGAACACTGCGCAGTTCGATATCGGCCAACGTACGGTTCTGAGCAGCCATAATCATCGAAGCATTGTTCTCTTTGGTCTGCACCCACAGGCTATCGAAAGTGGGGAGTACGAGAAGGTCGATATCCTCTTCCGAAGCAGTAAAGTTGATATCGAGGCTATCCTGTGCCATAAGTTCGTGCAAACGGATACGTGATGAAGCCAATAACTCGCGTTGCTTGAGACACTGGGCACTATCGGCATTGAAGTCGACACGAGCCTGCAGGAGGTCGAGACGAGAGAGTGAACCTATCATCCAACGCTCATATACGATGCGAAGGCGTTCACGCGAGAGTTCTACGGCCGACACATAGTTTTGCAGGCGTTGACGTTGCTGCACAAAGTTATAGTATTCGGCAGTTAGTTCGGCCATATAATCCTCAACAGCAAGGCGGGTTTGAGTCGATGAGATGAGACTCAACTCGCGCAAGCGGTCATAGTTGGCAACGGTCTTGAATCCATCGAACAGTGTCCACGACACATCAACACCGGCATCAATACCATCATCATAGATGCCACGATTTTGGGTAACACCACCATCGCGTGAGGTTGTATTATTTCCATAAGCCGAGCCACTATAGCCAGCCGAAAGGCTCACCGAAGGGAGCAAGCCGGCATTCTCCATGGTGGCATTATTGGAAGCCATCTGCTCCTCGTTGCGCACGATACGGAGCGAATAGTTCTTATTCAACCCCTTCTCCAGACACTCCTGTAAAGTCTGCGGACGGGCCTCCTTCGAAGCCTGCAAAGTCTCGCTATGCAAGGTTGATAGAATAGACGTTGTGTCAGAGTTGAGAGTTGAGAGTTGAGAGTTCTTGTCATTCTGAACGCAGTGAAGAATCTCGCTATGTTCGTTTGCGGGCTCCTTCGCGTTGCTCAGGATGACACGTGACGTAACATTTGTCTGAACTCCAGAACTCCAGACTCCTGTAACTCCGAAAACAAGCAGCGCTGCTGCTATGCAGATATATCGATGTTTCATTGCTGTTCCCCCTCTTTTGATTGATCAGTAGAAATGTAACTATAGATAGCAGGTACCACATACATGGTCATGATAGTAGAGATGAGCATACCGCCCACTACGGCTGTACCCATGGCAATACGACCATTGGCGCCCTCACCTGTGGCAAACATCAGGGGCAACAAGCCGAGCATGGTAGAGGTACTGGTCATCAAGATGGGGCGCAAGCGCTGCACGGAGGCTTCGCGGATGGCGGTCATCTTGTCCTCGCCGTTCTTCTGACGCTGGTTGGCAAACTCCACGATGAGGATACCGTTCTTGGCCACAAGTCCCACGAGCATAATCATACCGATCTCGGAGTAGATGTTCATCGTCTGCTCACCCACGAGCATGAAGATGAGGGCACCGAAGATGGCCAAGGGAATGGTAATCATGATGATGATGGGATCCTTGAAGCTCTCGAACTGGGCAGCCAGGATGAGGTAGATGAGCACAAGTGCCAAACCGAAGGCGAAGAAGAGGCTTGATGAACTCTCGCGGAACTCTTTCGACTCACCAGACAAGGCAGTACGGAAGGTGTCATCGAGCACTTCTGCAGCAATCTTATCCATCTCATCGAGACCATCACCGATGGTTTTACCCTCGGCCAAACCCGCCGAGATGGTGGCAGCTACGAAGCGGTTGTAGCGATAGAGCTTGGGAGGTGCGATACCCTCGACAAGTTCCACGAGGTTGTCCATCTGTATCATCTCACCCGTAGCACTACGCATGTAGATAGACTTGAGGTTCGATGGAGCATTACGCTGCTGACGATTGATCTCGCCTACAATCTCATACTGCTTACCATTGAGGTAGAGGTAACCCATACGCTGACCGCTAAGACCATATTGGAGGGTCTGCGCGATGTCGCGGGTGTGAACGCCCATGAGGTTAGCCTTCTCACGGTTGATCTCGATGCGCACCTCAGGCTTACTGAACTTTAAGTTCACATCGGCCATCTGGAAGGTGGGATTCTCGTATACCTTGCCAAGGAACACGGGAAGTACCTCGGCCAACTTCTCAATGTCGGTAGCCTGCAACACGTACTGCACGGGCATACCACCACGACGGCCTCCGAAGGTAGACTGCTGCTGCACGAAAGAGCGGGCACCGGTCTTCTTCTGTACCTCACGTGAGAGCTTCTCGGCGACTTCCATCTGTGTGTAGTCACGATCGGCAATGTTGGGCAAAGTAATCTGAATGTTACCCGAACCGCTCGACACACGAGCAGTGATAAACTCAGCATCGGGCACAAGCGAGTCGGCCAACTGGTTGATTTCCTCGGTATAGTCGCGCATGTATTCATAAGTGACACCTTCGGGACCCATGGTGCGAATGGTAATCTGTGAGCGGTCTTCGAGCGGAGCCATCTCGGCAGGCACCTTACCCCACATCCATACACAGGCAACGAGCGAAACAACCATCATCACCATAGCAACCATACGGTGACGCAGGATGAAGTTGAGCGAGCGTTCGTAGAAGTTATTGAGACCTACGAAGAAGGGCTCGGTCTTGCGGTAGAACCATCCCTGCTCCTTGCGGCGCTTGAGAATCTTGGTGGCAAGCATGGGCGTCACGGTGAGCGCGGCAAACGAAGAGATGACTACCGCACCGGCGATAACGAGGGCAAACTCACGGAACAGACGGCCAGTCATACCCTCCATGAACACGATGGGGAAGAACACGGCCAACAGGGTGATAGTGGTGGAGATTACGGCAAAGAAAATCTCCTTGGCTCCCTCGATACCTGC
>JAZONI010000032.1:0-4257 GCA_045654445.1 Bacteroidaceae bacterium
GGGGGGTGCCCGTAGGGCGGGGGCGTTATAAGCGAAGCGCGTAGTTTAATATACTGCGATGCTGATTCTCCGCACTTCGTTTGGAACTCCCTCCGCTCCACTACGTTCCGCTCGTCCCTCTATAAACAGAGGGACAGTTGATTAAAAGCCTTCATTATTTTTTTATAATACATTTTCCCTGTTAATTCTTTTTTCATTCTATTTACTGCTGCCCAACGGCAACGTTACCTTTGCGCAAGAGCAACCTTGCTGTTGCGCAACATTAAGGTTACCCTTGCGCAGCGGTAAATAACTTTGTTAGTTACAAAATTACAAAACTCTTGGCGATTTCCCAACTTCTAAGGCGCGAAATTATTCTATTGATTCCGCCTTCGTAGGATTGTATCTTTGCCGGAGGAAACAGAGTTTCCAACGAAAACGATGACGAAAACGAAAACTTTTGCTGTAGCCTATCAATTGCAGAACAAGCGCTGTTGGCGGCATCGTAACTTTGCGGAAGTTCTTCGAATAACGATGACGATAACGATGACGAAAACTTGGAGATTACCCCCTCCGTTCCGTTCGCCCTGCTCACTGCACTCGTCCCCCTTAAAGAGGGACAGTGCTTTCAGTTAGTTTTCAGCGTTGAAACAATTAAACAAGAACTGTCGCCTTTTAAGGGGGACGAGTGAAATGGAGCGTTAGCGTAATGGAACGGAGGGGGTAAAAAAAGAATAAGAACGAGACATACACATTATATAAACAAGCAACTACTATGAAAAAATTGTTTGAAACAGTGAAGGCATGGCTGCGAAGCAGAGTAACAACCATGAAGAGTGAAAAGGGAAGAGTGAAGAGTGAAAAGGTTAAGGAGAAAAAGACATCTCGCAAACAACCTATATCCGTTGCAAGTGAGGCCTTCCCCCTCAGGGGGAATAAGAAGGGGGCCGCTCTCACCCTGCCCGAAGTACAGGCGGTGCTATGCCACAAGTACGAACTGCGCTACAACCTCCTCAGCGAGCAGAGCGAGTACCGCGAGCGGGGCAGCATGGGCGACTTCCTCCCCATCACCAAGCGCGTCTATATGACGTGGCTGATGGACATACAGGCCGAGGGGTACAACTATACCTGGCTCGAAGGGGTGCGCATCGCCGCCGAGTCGCTACACATACCTTCGTATCATCCCGTGACGCAGTACTTCGCCACCCTACCCCAGTGGGACGGCATCGACCGTCTGCACCCCTTGATGCAGCGCCTCACCACGGACGAAGTGATGGTAGGCTACCTCTGCCGCTGGATGCTAGCCCTCGTGGCACAGGCACAGGGGCGCACCGATGCGGTGTATGCCAACAGCGTGGCTCCGCTCCTCGTGAGCGAGCAGCAGGGCCTGCACAAGAGCACCTTCTGCCGCATGTTGTTACCGCCCGAGCTACGCGAATACTATACCGACAATTTTGACCTCACGACTGAGAGCCAATGTGAGCGCAAGCTGCTCGACTGCCTGCTCATCAACCTCGACGAGTTTGACCGCTACTCATCACGCAAGCAGAGCACCTTGAAGAACCTGATGCAGATGACCTCACTACGTATGCGCAAGGCCTACCGCAACCACTCGGTGACGCTTCCGCGCATCGCCTCGTTCATCGGCACCAGCAACACCGCTGCCCTGCTCACCGACCCCACGGGTAGCCGCCGCTTCCTCTGCATAGACATCCGCGAGATGATCGATGTGGATACCCCCATCGACCACCCCCAGCTCTATGCCCAATGCATGCAACAGCTCGCCGAAGGCGAGCGCCACTGGTTCACCCCCGAAGAGGTGAAGGACATCGAGCGTCGCAACCGTGACTACCGTCGCCACCGCCCCGTGGAGGAACTATTCTTCCGCCACTACCGTCTGCCCCGTGAGGGCGAAGCCCCCACCCTGCTCAGCGCCGCCCACATCTACGAGCACCTCACCCGCTGCGATGCCCGCCTGATGAAGAGCGTCTGTGCCCAGACCTTCGGCAAGGTGCTCCGCGGCCTCGGTGCCGTACGCAGCGAACACCACGACAAGAGGGTATATGCGGTGATACCGGTAACAAATAGACCCACCTAAATCCTCCCTGTAAAGGAGGACCATAAATCTAAGCCCCCTCCCTCACAGGGAGGGAAGGGGTGGGTCTACTGGCGTACATGGATTATTGTACGCAGTGTCCGCCATTAGTTTGTTTATTTACTGATGATTATATCGCCTTGGCGGAGGGTGCAGATGAATTAGTCTATTACTATTTTAGTACCATTCACAAGATATATACCTTGCGGAAGTGTACAAATCTGCATTTGGCAAGGCGCGAGTTCTACCTCCTTCATCAGCATTCCGTTCATCGTGTATATACCGACTTTAACAGCCTTTGAAGATGTCAGGCCTAACCCTCCCTTGAACGGTTCAACGCTTAATCCGTCGGTTTGTATAGCCTCGATACCATCAATATCACCAAACCCATCCTTGTCTGTGCTGAAATAATGTCCGTCCTCTGTCGTCAACATATAAATCACGTGTTCGCCATGAGGCTCGTACCACTCAGTACTTCCATCGGGCTGCCAGAAGAATCGAATCTCCCTTACACCTTGCGACATGTTGACAGCATTGCTCCACCCCACTCTAACTCCTTCATACCACCAATACCAACCGGGCAGGACATCGGTATATGTAATCAAATCGTACACATAGGAAGATTCCATCACGCCATCTTTGTATATGGCAAAACCTGTCTGACCTGAAATAGTTTCATCAGAACAGTTCTCCAAATAAATCTTATATAGGGCATAAGGAGTTGCCAAAGAATTGTCTTGTTCTGTGATCTCTATCCTTCCTACATGAGGGATAGGAATATAATCCTCTAAGTTCTCGCCTTCTTCAATAGGTTTGATGTTAATAATAGCCTGATGCTCATTATTGTACATATAACCATCTGTATTCAGAGCGTCAAGATCAAAATAGCCATCGCACCATCCTCCCCAGCCCCAATTGATATAGTACTTACCATCTTGGCTTACTCCACATGATATAAATGCATGACCTCCTTTTCCATTTTCATCTTGCCCAATATACCACACTGGCCTTCCTTCTGAAAGTTCCCTATACATGAGTTCCTTCCAGTTCGCATAAGAGTAGTAGTCTCTATCGACCAACTTTATATCGGGTGAATAATCAAAGTTACGCAAAAAAGCCTTCAACGCATCTACAGTGTAGGCATAACTCTCATTATTGCCATAAATCATTTTACATGCATAACCTACATCTTTCACCAATTGGCCTACAGCCTCTGCCTCTGTATCGTTGTATCCATTGGCATAATTATCAAGTATATTACCCCAATCGTATTCATTACCCAGAGTAGTAGATACTACTGTATTATCTGCATCTTTCAAATAGGCATAACATTCACCATGCCCAGCCTTGGGCCATTCGTAGTATTTCATTATTTGAGCAGTAGCAATCGCCAAGCACCCCGCAAGTGTAGATTTTCCTCCAACTTGGGGACAATAACAATTATATGGATACCATTGTCCCCATGTAGAAGTTATAAAAGGGAAGACAGGTACGACCTCTTCGTCAGCAGATTTCTTGGGTTCTATCTTGTCGGCTCTGACATCATCGATATATAGCTTATATGCCGTCAAGAACTTATCAAGTGCAGAAGGCATAAAATTCTCTGAGAAAGATGACTCAAACGAATATCCGATAATAGGCTTCACCTCATCATCGCCAGCAACAATGACAAAGCCAACAGAGTCTGCAGGAGCAAACACATAAAATTCGGCAGCCTCATGTGTTGTACGGGTAGTCATAGTAGGTTCATATACCAACTGCATATCATTTTTTGCGTTGGGACGATGCAAACGCTTAGTAGCACTAGCTTGCGACGAAGACGACTTGAAGAAATTCGATGCTATACTTCGAGCCGTCTCAATATCAATTGGATTAGCCCATGATGCCAATGTCACCCCAAGCGACAAGAAGAACAGAATTGTTTTTTTCATAGACATTATAAATTACATGCAACAAAAGTAATCATAAGTTCTGAATTACCACACGATAACGCCAATTATTTCTAAGAAACCTCTCCGGCAACACTCGCGCCAAGAAAGAGAGCGAGAATGCACAAGCAATGACTATAGATGAAGCGAAACGGTATATCAGCTCATTATGATTTAGTTCTTGGACGACATCATCATCAATTTCGAACATTAACAAGCACCGCTAAACCGGTGCGTCATCCCCATCTTTATTCC
>JAZONI010000033.1:0-5415 GCA_045654445.1 Bacteroidaceae bacterium
GAGGTCACAGATTTGGGTAGATGAGTGTCCTACCTTCTGGATAACCAAGGTGATGGTGCCCTTCTCAATGTCGGCACCAGCAATGGTGAGAGGTACGCGTTCGCCCTTCTCGCCAAGGCGTACTATAACGAAGTGACCCGCCTTGCGTGAACGTGCAATGAGCGGAGCGGTAATCTCAAGTTTGAAAACCTTCTCAGAAAACTGTTGTTTACTTACTACGGTATACATGATGATATTTTATTTTGTTGTTTGCTTTGAATAGACTTAGTTTCGGTAATTTTGATTCAACCAAGATTCCTTAGATGATACTTAAATGTTCATTGTCAAGTAGGTGATATATCCCACATAGCAGAGCAGGAAGAAAGCACCTTCTATCCTGTCAAGTTTGTTCTTCTTGAAGGTGAATGCAGCGAGCCATAGCAGTACGATGGCACCAATCACCATGGCCATGTCGACCGTAGAGATTGAAGCAATCTCGAATGGAGAGATGATGGCGCTAGTACCTATGATGAGGGCTATGTTGAAGATGTTGGAACCAATGACATTACCCAATGCCAGTTGGTTCTTGCCTTTCATGGCTGCTACAACGCAGGTTGCCAATTCGGGAAGCGAAGTACCTACGGCCATCAAGGTGATAGAGATGAATGCCTCTGACACGTGGAAGCGCTCGGCAATGCTTACCGTGTGGTCGACAAAGAACTGGCCGCCAAAGATGAGGCCGGCAAGGCCTAAGGCAATGAGGACAATCGCTTTGCCCATGGGCATGGGCTTTACGCTTTCACTTTCTTGATCGGTATCCTTCTTGGCCGACTTGAAGGAGTCTGTCATGAAGATGACAAAAATCAGAAGGAGGTAGAGGGCATCGCTACGTGAGATGCCTGGTGTGCCCATCTCGCGGAATAGACCGAAGCTATTGTAGAGCATCAGCATCAAGAATAGCGACACGAGAATAGCAAAGGGAATATCCTTGCGTACGTTGCTCTTTGTATAGCGGATGGGAGAAATCAGCGCTGTGACACCCAAAATGAGCAACACGTTGCATATGTTAGAGCCGGTAACATTACCTAATGCCATGTCACCATGACCTCCGATGGCCGAGATTACACTCGCTACCAGTTCGGGCATAGAGGTACCGATGCCGACAATCGTCATACCGATGATGAACTCACTTATTCCATACTTTCGCGCAATGCCAGAGGCTCCGTCAACGAGCCAATCAGAGCCGACAAGGATCATGACCAGGCCGGCAAGAATCCATAATAGATCAATCCACATATCTCTTATCTTAATTTATACAATCTCTTTTCCGAATGGCATAAGGGCAAGGAGACCCAGTTTGAAATGTTGCATGCCAAATGGGATGCCCACGATGGTGATGCAGAAGATGAGCCCGAGCAATGCATGTGTGAGTGCCATCTCGATACCGCCAAATACAATCCACAATAAGTTGAGGCATAGGGGCCAACAGCCCATCGTTCCGTTTCTGTCTATAGCCTCGCGTCCAAAGGGAGAGAGCGATAAACTGGCCAATTTGAATAGTTGTAGGCCTATAGGCAGACCAATGATCGTGAGACAATAAAGAATGCCAAGTAGCAGATAGGAGAGCGACATGAGTAATCCTCCGAATATCAGCCAAACGATATTTCCTAAAAATGACATAGACGTATACCTATTTTATATAGTATTACCTTAAAAATTGCGACAAAGGTACAATAAAGCAGGGGTTAAGCAAAATAATTATAAATAAATTTGCTTTTTCAATGGGTTTGTACTAATTTTGCACCGCTTTTAGTTAAGCGTAAGGTCGGTTCCGTAGCTCAGCTGGATAGAGCAACTGCCTTCTAAGCAGTAGGTCCCGCGTTCGAGTCGCGGCGGAATCACCAAGAAAAAAGAGAGGTTCATGAACCTCTCTTTTTCTTTTACCTTACTGTCAACTTGCTTTCCAGCGTGTTGGCTCCTTCGTAGCTATTTCCCATAGGGTAATTCCCGCTCCAATATCCGTCAGCAGTTAGTGCTGAATAGTTGTACTCGACACGGAAAGTGATGGAGTAGGTGTCGCTTGTGTCGGGTGCCTTAAATCTCCACATAGGAGGTACTGTTTCGCGATGTGGTGCTACTGTACGTATTTTTATCTCCTCAAGGATGGTCTTGTCGGCTTTGCGCAATTGCCAAAAATAGTCAGCTCGTGTGATGTATGCACCTGGCTCAAGTACAGGGATGAAAACGGTAACTGAGTCGCCTGCATTACATTCACCTATGCGGGTGACATTGTTCTGATTCTCCAAGGTGATGGTCTTGGGAGCATCGGTTGTAAAGTATAGCCCAGGATAGTACTTGGGCGCAACGCTGATGACTTCCTCTTTCTCGCATGAGGCGAGTGCAAGGCCAAGGAACATGGCACAGAGGAGTAGGGGAAACTTCTTGTACATGGTGTGTCGGTTATTGTTGTTCATCGTACAAAGATAGCTGATATTCTCTGCATATCTTTATACGATGATGCTTATTGTGATTTTTTAAGATTTATAGATGGGTGAAAATCTCTTCGTTGCTCTTGCGGGTCTTCTCGGGCATCTCCTCCTTGGCGGGATAGCCTATGGGAATCAAGACTACAGGCTCGTAAGGAGCATCGATGCCAAAGAGCTCGCGGCATAGGGTGACATCGAAGTTACATACCCAACAGGTGCCCAAGCCTACCTCAGCGGCAGCCAAGCACAGATGCTCGACAGCGATGCTGATATCGATGTCGGCATGATCTTTGGGTTCGGAGCGACGGCGTTTCCATGCCTCGTCGTGGTTAGAGCAGGCGATGATGTACATGGGCGCTTCGTTGAACCAGTCGCGATGATAGCATTGGCGCATCTTGGCACAGTCTTCGGGCTTTGATACGATGAAGAACTTCCACGGCTGTAGGTTTACGGCCGAAGGTGCCAGACGTGTACATTCCATTACATATTCCAACTTCTCGGGTTCGATGGTGCGCTGGTCATAAGAGCGCACAGAATAGCGTGCTTTAACAAGTTCGAGGAAATTCATTGTTTTTATCGTTTTATATGTTTGTTTTTTTCTGATTTGGGCTGAACTTTATTTCGTGTCGTCTGTTTTATCTATGCAATTCGCCCGATAGGGAATCCTACCTAGGGTAAATCGGGAAGGATTGTACAAAGCAAGCTAAAGGATAAATTGCATAGTAGTTTTGTCGTGTTTTATTTTGTGTTTGTGTTATTTGGGTGCTCCTCGATGTGAATCGGGGAGTATCTGTTGTTGGCAGAAACAACCTTCGAAGTGCTGCTCGAGATTCTCTATGGTGGAGGTGAACAGGCCGAACAATGCTGAGCCCGAACCGCTCATCGCGGCATAGATGGCTCCCATAGCATATAGTTTCTCTTTGATGGCTGCCAGTTCGGGATGTAAGGCGAAGATGCCCTTCTCGAAATCATTGCTGATGGTGTCGCGCCATTCGGTGATGGGGCGCATGATCTTTTCATTGAGCGTCACCTCAGGTTTCTCGGGACATACCATCGAATAGGCCTCTTTAGTTGACACGAAGACATCGGGCTTCACCACTACCAGGCACATCCCGCTGAGGTCAAGTGCAATGGGGTGGAACTCATTGCCAATGCCTGTGGCATATACGGGCTTTCCCTTGATGAAGAAGGGGCAGTCGGCGCCTAATTGTGCGGCATAGACCTCAAGTTGCTCGTCGCTGATGTTGAGATCATACATCTTACGCAACAGCAGCAGCATGTAGCTGGCATCGGCCGAACCGCCGCCAAGGCCTGCGCCTGTAGGAATGTGCTTGTGCAGATAGATGTCGACAGGTGGCAAGGCATAGTCGGCAGCCAATAGGCGATAGGCACGCACCACAAGATTGGTGTTGGGGTCGCCCTCGATGTTGACACCGCTCAAGTGAAGGCGGCAGTCGTAGCCTTCCTCTTCGGCAGGAACGACCTCAAGAGCATCATGTAGGGGGATAGGGTAGAACACGGTGTCGAGGTTGTGATATCCGTCGGGGCGGCGTTCGGTCACTTGCAGACCGATATTTATCTTTGCACAAGGAAAAGTAATCATAATTGTGTCATATTTGGGCTTGTAAAATTAGTCTAAAGTAACCGATTTGACAATAATTCTTTTGTTTTTTATGGGCATGATAGAAAAAATAGGTAATTTTGCACCCAAATTAGGAAATACGATAATGGAAAGAAAAGAATTGCATGGTATGGGCGTGGCTCTCGTCACCCCGTTTAGCACCGATGGCGAGGTTGATTATACCGCATTGCAACGTTTGGTGGATTATCAGATTGCCAGTCGTGCCGACTTCCTGTGCGTGCTTGGAACGACAGCCGAGACACCTACACTTAGCAGCGAGGAGCAGTTGGCGGTGCGTAGAACGGTGGTAGAACGCAATGCTGGACGTCTGCCTATCTTACTGGGTTGTGGAGGTAACTGCACCCGCAACATTGTGGAGAAGCTCAAGGCCGATCCTATGGACGATGTCGATGCCATACTCTCTGTTGTTCCCTATTATAACAAGCCTTCACAGCAGGGTATGTATGCTCACTTCAAGGCTATCTCTGAAGCAACCGAACTGCCTATCCTATTATATAATGTTCCGGGACGTACGGGTGTGAACATGCTTCCCGACACAGCATTGCGTTTGGCTGCCGATTGCAAGAATATTGTAGGTATCAAGGAGGCATCGGGTAATATGGAACAGATAGGTTATCTCCTTCAGCATCGTCCCGAAGGCTTTAAGGTGTTCTCAGGTGATGATGGTATCACATTGCCTCTCATCGGACAGGGTGCCGATGGTGTTATCTCTGTTATCGGTAATGCCTATGCCGAGGAGTTTGCGCTGATGGTGCGCTATGCTTTGTCTGGTGATATGGAGAAGGCAGCCCGTATCCATGAGCGTTTGACACCGCTGTACGATTTGTTGTTTGTCGATGGTAATCCCGCAGGCATCAAGTGCTTGATGAATCTTCGCGGTATGCTCGACAACGTGTTGCGCCTCCCTCTTGTGCCTGCTACAGCAGCAACAGAGCAGCGCATTGCGGCACTTCTCTAAGAAAAATTTTACTAAATATGAATATAGGGGCAGATAATCTGCCCCTATATCTTTTTTATTGGTGTCCGATAAAGTTTCATCAACTCAATATCTCATGTGAATAGGCGTCTTGATTGTGATATTTGCGGTTGTTTTTCATTTATAAGTCCCTATAGCTGTATTAGGTTGAACGAATCGCTCGGCTTTAGCCGTCAGCACTGTCCCCCTGACAGCTAATCTTTGTACACAATTTCATCATATTTATCGTATTGAATATCAGCTATATAATTTGGTAGATTCAAGAATTTTCATTATCTTTACATATGTGTTCAAGGAATATTTTCGGGTATCGGTGGCGACCTCCGCATATC
>JAZONI010000034.1:0-7204 GCA_045654445.1 Bacteroidaceae bacterium
ATTAGGTTGAACGAATCGCTCGGCTTTAGCCGTCAGCACTGTCCTGCACTGTCCCCCTGGCAGGGGGACGAGCACGAAGTGCGGAGGGGGTACAGGAGGGGTAGGGGGACGAGCGGAACAAAGAGGAGCGGAGGGGTTGTAGAGCTATACAGTAGCTTCATGCACCCCCTCCGTTTCGTTTCACTTCACTCGTCCCCCTGTCTGGGGGCGTAGCGAGGCCTTTAGAGGGTTGGCTAAATGCCAAGCCGCACCGAGTGAGGGGAGCGCAGTGCTCTGCGCGACAGAGGACCCGATAGGGTGCCGGCAGCGACGCTGAGTATATTCTGAGTTTTAGAGTTTATCGGACTGCAATAATAACAAATTAAATATCAATTGTTTCAAAGAACTATTTCGGTTTTTTAGTGGACACTAATGTCTTTAGGTGAACAATACGGATTATCCACTAACTAATGACAATCATACTTGTAAGGATAAAATGGAGTTACCGCTCTTATTCATAAGAATTATACACGATACGATATTTATCATACGGAGTATTTATATAAACGAGAAGAGAGGCCAGCCATACGGCTACGCCTCGATCCCGCAGGAGGGTGTGTAAAACGATGCCCACCGCCCTATACGCAGATACTTTACACGAAGATTGTGCAAAATGCTCGTGATGTATCAATGGCATATCGCTTGTGCTTGTCGCATCACACGCAGGAAGTTGCCTCCCCATAGCTTCTCTATCTCTTGACGGCTAAACCCTTCGGCACGAAGACGACGGGTGAGATTGATGACTTCGGAGGCATCGGCACAGCCAATGATGCCGCCATCACCGTCAAAGTCGGTACCTATACCCACATGGTCGATACCGGCGACATTAACCATATGGATGATGTGGCGCACAGCATCGTCGATGGTAGCACCACCCTCCTTACGCAAGAAACCATCGTAGAGGCATACCTGCGCCACACCACCCGAGGCTGCAAGGGCACGCAACTGATCGTCGGTGAGATTGCGCGGGTGGTCGCACAAAGCGCGAGC
The DNA here is from genome assembly GCA_045654445.1 of Bacteroidaceae bacterium. Lineage (GTDB taxonomy): Bacteria > Bacteroidota > Bacteroidia > Bacteroidales > Bacteroidaceae > UBA1189. The sequence goes on from JAZONI010000034.1 coordinate 1,030, forward strand.
CGAAGAGTGACTACACACGATGGGTGTGCTGCTAGCCTCAATAGCTTGATAGAAGGAGCTCTCGGCTGCATGAGAGAGGTCAACCATCATACCCACACGATTCATCTCACGGATGGCTTCACGGCCCAAAGCGCTGAGGCCGCCATGCTCAGCATGCCCACGTGCCGAGTCGCACAGGTCATTGTCGCCGTTATGACAAAGGGTCATATATACCACACCACGCTGGCGGAAGTGAGCGATGCGTGAGAGATCGTCGCCAAGGGCATATCCATTCTCGATACCCAACATGAGCGCGCGGCGTCCCTCGCACTTGATACGGTAGAGGTCGTCGGGGGTATAGGCAATGGCAACACTACTGGCATTGCAGGCTACCATGGCCTCAATCTCAGTGAGCAGGCGCTCAGCTTTAGCAAAGGCAGCATCGAGTGAAACCTTGTCACGTGCCTCCTGACGCAGATAGGCGACCATAATAGTAGCATCAAGATGCCCTTCATTCATCTTGTGAAGATCGACAAGGATACGTGGGTCACGGCTATCGAAACGAATCTGCTGATCAAACTTCATCGGAGTGTCACAATGGGTGTCGAGCGTGAGGATATGCTCATGCAGCACTCGTGCATCGGCGAAAGAGCGGGCTTCACCGACTAACCACTCGAAGAGGGGCATCATCGTACGGTCACCACCAAGAATCATGCACTCGGGATGCCACTGCACACCAATCATAGACTTGTGTGTAGTACTCTCAACAGCTTCGATAAGTCCGTCGGGAGAGAGTGCCGTAACGGCAAAGCCTGGTGCAGCCTCCTTCACTGCCTGATGATGAAAGCTATTGACAGGCAATTGGGTGCAGTCGAACAGTCGTGACAGCAGGCTGGATGGGCTGATGTGTACACTGTGTGTTGCCACATGACGCTCCGTGTCCTGACTATGCTTGAGCGTGGCCGAAGCCTCCTTATAGATATCTTGATAGAGCTTGCCACCGAGCGCTGCTGTCATCACTTGCAGACCGCGACAAATGCCAAGGATGGGAACCTGACGGTTGGCGGCAAGACGCACCAGCATCAACTCGTGCCAGTCGCGTGCAGGATTGATGGAACTGAGTTCGCGCATAGGCTCCTCGCCCAAGTAAAGGGGGTTGATGTCACCACCACCAGAAAGGATAAGGGCATCTACATGGTCGAGCAGGCTCACCATAGCATCGGTATCGTCACATGGAGGGATGATGAGTGGTGTGCCACCTGCCTCAAGCACCGAACGGTAATACCCTTCGAGCAGTGTACATTTACCACTATCGTAGTTGCCCGTAATGCCTATGATGGGCTTACGCTTATGGTTGGGGAATGAGGTGTGAAGCGCTGTATAGTCTGCTTCGATATGGAATCGCGACATAAGGGTTCTTTATGAGTTAGGGATTACAAAAAAGTGAAGAGTCGGTCATTAGGATAACAACTCTTCACTCTTATTCTTCATGTGTTTTACTCCGTCAGGATTATCGGGATTTCCTTCTTGATGCTTTGGTCAAGCGAAATCATGGTCTCCGTAGCCACCACGCCAGGTATCTCCTGTATGCGTTCGTTGAGCAGGTTCATCAAGTGCTCATTGTCGCGAGCATAGAGTTTCACGATTACGCTGTAGGGGCCTGTGGTGAAATGTGCCTCTACAATCTCGGGAATCTTCTTGAGTTCCTCAATAGCTTCCTTATACATAGAGCCCTTGGCAAGGCTAAGTCCAACGTAGGTACACGTACGATAGCCCAACATCTTGGGGTTGATATGATAACCGGAACCTATAATGACACCCATATCGATGAGGCGTTGCACACGTTGGTGTATGGCTGCACGTGATACACCACAGTCTACTGCGACATCTTTGAAGGGAACACGCGCGTTTTGTGAAATGGTTTCAAGTATCTTCTTGTCCAATTCGTCAATCTTTTCCATTCTATTCTAGATTTTTGTATGGTTAATTGCTATTTTATATAGCAAATGTATACTTAATTTTTCAGAAACAACATATTTTTCTCTAAAAAAATGACTTTTCGTCCAATAATGTCGTCTAGTGAGAATTGAAGTGTCAAATTGAGTGTTAATAAAAAGAGGAGAGAAATAGCTTCTCTCCTCCTTACTCATTATAGGTTATCGTTTATTACTGCGGACGGCTATAGTTGGGAGCTTCGCTAGTGATAGACACATCGTGCGGATGGCTCTCAAGTACACCTGCATTGGTGATGCGCACAAACTTAGCATCGTGCAGTTTTTCGATAGTGGGGGCACCACAATAACCCATACCTGCCTTCAAACCACCTGCGAGTTGGTATATCACCTCATAGAGAGCACCCTTGTAGGCAACACGGCCTGCGATACCTTCGGGAACGAGCTTCTTGGTATCCTTGGTTCCAGCCTGGAAGTAACGGTCCTTAGAACCATTCTCCATAGCCTCTAGTGAACCCATACCACGATATGCCTTGAACTTACGGCCATTGAAGATGATGGTCTCACCAGGGCTCTCCTCGGTACCTGCTACAAGCGAACCAATCATTACGCAATATCCGCCAGCAGCGATAGCCTTCACGATGTCGCCAGAGTAGCGCAAGCCACCATCAGCGATGAGAGGTACACCTGTGCCCTTGAGTGCCTTGGCTACATCGTAGATTGCTGAGAGCTGAGGAACGCCTACACCTGCAACCACGCGAGTGGTACAGATACTACCCGGACCAATACCTACCTTCACTCCATCGGCACCAGCCTCAACGAGCATCTTGGCAGCTTCGCCAGTAGCCACGTTACCAACTACGATATCAATATGGGGGAATTCTCTCTTGGCCTCTTTCAGCTTCTCGATTACACCCTTTGAGTGACCGTGAGCGGTATCGATAACGATAGCATCGGCACCAGCCTCAACAAGTGCACGCATGCGGTCGAGAGTGTCAAAAGTAACACCTACACCAGCAGCTACGCGAAGACGGCCCTTAGCATCCTTACAAGCCATAGGTTTGTCCTTAGCCTTGGTGATATCTTTATAGGTGATGAGGCCGATAAGCTTTCCATCGTTGTCTACTACAGGAAGTTTCTCAATCTTGTGCTCCTGGAGGATAGCTGAAGCGGCATCCATATCAATCTGCTGATGAGTGGTGATCAAGTTCTCGCTTGTCATCACCTCACCTACTTTACAATCAAGGTTGCGCTCGAAGCGAAGGTCACGGTTAGTCACAATACCAACGAGTTTGCCTTCGCCATCTACTACGGGGATACCACCAATATGGTACTCGGCCATCAAAGCAAGCGCTTCCTTCACAGTAGCCTCAGGCTTGATAGTAACAGGGTCGTAAATCATACCATTCTCGGCGCGCTTTACGATAGCTACTTGACGAGCTTGCTCCTCGATAGACATATTTTTGTGGATAACACCGATACCACCTTCGCGAGCGATAGCAATAGCCATCTTTGCTTCAGTAACCGTATCCATAGCAGCGGTCACAAAGGGAATCTTCAACTCGATGTTGCGTGAGAACTTGGTCGAGAGCGACACATTTACGGGGATAACCTCCGAATAAGAAGGAACGAGAAGAACGTCATCGAACGTCAAACCGTCCATAATGATTTTATCTGCAACAAATGACATACAGTAATACAATTATGAAATTTATTACGTGCAAATTTACAAGTTTTCCTTGACATGAGGAAATTTTTAATAAAAAAACGTACGTTAAAACAAAAAGGAGGAACCATGCTCCTCCTTTTTGCTCTGTATTTTTGACTAATTACTTTACAAGTACTTTCTTCCCATTGTGGATGTAGATGTCCGATGTGGGATTGTCTATGCGACGACCAGTAAGGTCGAAGTAGATATCACAATCCACGGGTTTCTCTACGATGACATCCTCTACGTTTGTAGGCATACCTACCTGTTGGAATTTATAGATAGACTTAGTGGTTCCGCTTATTGTAGTGTATACACTGGTATACCAACTTCCTGCCTCTGCAGAGATAGTGAAGCTCTTTCCATCTTCAGTGAAGTTGATACTGTATTCTACAGGAGCCTCAGTGTCTTTGTTCACCATCAAGTTGTTTTTACTATCGATGGTAACGGTCTTCTCGGTAGCGCAGTTGTAGATGATGTACTTGCCTTTCTCTGCACCTGCCTGGAAGTAGAAGAGGTAGTTGTTGTCGTCCATAGATTCCGGTGTACCCTTTGACAGGCGTCCTCCATTACGGCCTGCTCCTGTATATTGACAGAGGTTCTCGCCGCTCTGCACATCCAGGATGTAGTAAGTGATGCGTTCGCTGTTGTTGCTTGTTTCGGGGAGCTTGTTCAGGTCATCCATCAAGGTGATTGTCCACCATGCTGAGCCTGTGCTGTTGTTTCCTGATACGTTACCTGCAATTATCTGCTTAGTCTTTCTAGCTTCCTTACTGCTGTAGAGGTTGATAGAACCGTTATCAGCACGCTGTATCAGGAATTCGCCTACTTCGCCAGGAACAAACACGAAGCTAATAGCCTCAGCAGTAGTGGTAGCATTAGCCTTGACACGACCATTGTTGTTAGCAACCGAGATGTAGTTGCCTGTGGTTCTGTGCTGGATGTAGTATGTATCCTCTGCTCCAGCGGGGACAAACTTCCATTGACTGGCAAAATCCCAACCTGACAGTAGCGAAGTCTTCAGACCGCTGGTGGTGTAATCCATCATCTGTGTATCGTCGTTGCTGATAGTCAGGCTGTAGAAGCAGTTGTCGGTAATTCTTACACGTGCATCCAGATTGGTGGTCAAAGCGGTCAAGGTGCTATCGAGCAAAGTATACCAGCTACCATAAGTACGCAATGACTGGTCCTTATTTTCAATGGCATTGTTCGCTCCATTGATACACTTCTGCAAATCTACTGAATATTCAGGAATGATCCAGCCAATCTTAGTGCCACTCTTGTCCACCTTGCTCATGTAGCCTTCAGCTTCGTTAATTTTGCTGCGCAAAGCCTTCAGTTGCTCGGCCTCACTTCCGCCTTCGGCCTTAGAGGGCACTCTAGCGTCATTTCCATCAGCCGCCACAGCTACAAGGGTAGCGTTTCCTCCACGCAATAGAGTAGCCACCTCCTCATTTAGAACAAATGAATGGTTGTTTGAGAATGCAATAATCTCTTGCTCCTTATTATAGATGGCAAAACCTACAGCACCTTCACCTCCTGCGATGCTGAGGTTGAGGTCAGATAGTGTGTAAAGATATTTTCCTGAAATGGAATCCTTGGCCAAGAAATCGACATAATATCCTACTTCTCCGTTTTGGCTGCGACCTGTTTCGGGGTCCCAATATTCGCGTGGAGTCTTACCATCATGTCCATAAGTAACGTCTTTGGTGCAGTCGTTGATGAAGAGCACCTTATTATTTACAGGATAACCCTTAGCCTTCACCTCTGCAATAGCTCTGTCAATCTCCTCCTGAGTGGTGTAGTACTTTGAGTTGGTGTAATCGCCTTGGAAAACGCCATCAACGGGAACGAAGCAGCCATATGCGCGGAAGAATTCGGTCAAATCCTCTTGCGCGGCCTCACAGCAGAGTTTATAGAAGTGGAGGTATGAGCGGTAACCGTTGGTCAATTGGAATCCGACGTTCTCCATAACTCCCTTATCGTTGGGACGCATCTCGCTGCTGCTACCATAGCTACGCTCCATGGGGTTCTTGCGGAGCAACTCGAACAAGCGGGGGAAGAACTGGGTGTTATTACCTGCGCGATGGTAGTAGAGCCACAAACGGTAGTAACGCTGGGTGAGCACCCAAATGTTATTGCTAAGGAGGTAGCCTCCATCTCTAAGGTTTTCGTATGCGTGAGCAAGGTTACCCTCGGTACCGTTCACACGTGATGTACCCATACCCATGTACCATGCAGCCACATTGGCGAAGGTGTTGTTAGTCACCTCCATCTCGCCATTGAGAGTGTAGAGCGCCTGATGCTGGTGGCCAATCTCGTGGGCAGGTCCCCATGTGGGGCCAGCTTCTGTAGCAATGGCTGTCATGATGCTTGGTGTGGTATTGATGTGATAACCTGAGTGGTCCCAGCTACCATACATATAACCCGTACGTGTACCGAATGCCACACCGCGGTGGTTGTAGTATTCGCCATAGTCGCCATCGCGATCATTGAGGCTATCGCAGAAGGCTAGCAACTTGTCGTCATAGTTGTA
>JAZONI010000035.1:0-1568 GCA_045654445.1 Bacteroidaceae bacterium
GCGCTCAAGCAACCGCAATAAGGTGCAAGATATGGCAGATAAGTTCCCAGCACAAGCACACTTCACCGCTGGCAAGAAAGCATGGTCTGTACCTTGCGATATTGCTCTCCCATGTGCATTCCAAAATGAGCTCAGCGAGGATGATGCTAAGGAATTGAAGGCTAACGGCTGCTGGTGCTGCTGCGAGGTAAGTAACATGGGTTGCCAACCTGGCGCTATCCACTACTTCCAACACAATGGTGTTCTCTTTGCTCCTGGTAAGGCAGTGAACGCAGGTGGTGTGGCTACTTCTGGCTTGGAGATGACACAAAACTGCGTGCACCTCTCATGGACTGCACAAGAGGTAGATGCACGTTTGCACCATATTATGGAGTCTATCCACGAGCAATGTGTGAAGTTCGGTCGTCAAGCCGATGGCACTATTGACTACGTGAAGGGTGCTAATGTCGCTGGCTTCATGAAGGTAGCACAAGCCATGCTCGAGCAAGGAATTGTATAATGTAAATTAAGACCGCTACGCTATTAGATCATTTCATTGTTAGACCGTTATACTGATAGACCGCGCTCCGCGCTGATAGACTTCCTAGGGTCTAACTTCTAACAGCGAAGCGATCTCACTTCTAACCGCGAAGCAGTCAAAAACAAAGTTTTTTATGTACGGAGAATTTCAGAAACATTTACAAACAATCCTGTCTGATATTAAAGAGGCAGGATTGTATAAAAACGAACGCATAATCATTACCCCACAATCTTCTGCTATTCAGGTGGAAGGCGGAAAGGATGTGATTAACTTCTGCGCCAACAACTACCTCGGTCTCGCAGACAACCCAGAGCTCATTCAGGCGGCCAAAGACCGCATGGACGCTCGTGGCTATGGTATGGCATCCGTGCGTTTCATTTGTGGTACGCAGGACACTCACAAGCAATTGGAGCAAGCCATTTCCGACTTCTTCGGCACCGAGGACACTATCCTCTATGCGGCTTGTTTTGATGCCAACGGTGGCTTGTTCGAGCCACTCTTGACCGACCAAGATGCGATTATTTCGGATGCACTGAACCATGCCTCTATCATTGATGGCGTGCGCCTCTGTAAGGCAGTGCGTTACCGCTACGCCAATGGCGATAGGACAGACCTCGAGGAGCAACTCAAGAAAGCACAAGCACAACGCTTCCGCATTATTGCTACCGATGGTGTGTTCTCTATGGACGGCAATGTCTGCCCACTCGATAAGATCTACGAGTTGGCGCAGAAATACGATGCCCTCGTGATGGTGGACGAGAGCCACTCTGCGGGTGTAGTAGGTAAGACGGGTCACGGTGTGACCGAACGCTACGACCTCCGTGGTAAGATTGAGATTATCACAGGTACGCTGGGTAAGGCCTTCGGTGGCTCAGTAGGTGGTTTCACTACAGGTAAGAAGGAAATCATTGACTTGCTTCGCCAACGCAGCCGTCCATATTTGTTCTCTAACTCTATTCCTCCGCTGATTGCTGCGGCGGGATTGAAGACCTTTGAAATTTTGACCCGTAGCAACGAGTTGCAAGATCGCTTGCATGCGAACACCGAG
>JAZONI010000036.1:0-10756 GCA_045654445.1 Bacteroidaceae bacterium
CTACTTTAGTTTGTATAAATATAATATAGATGTTATCCCATCGTCTCTGTTATCCCGAGCGTAGAGAGGTATCTCGCGCAGGTAATTATATTGTTATCTCTCCTTATTTTATCCACACCTTCTCACCATTAACGATATACAGGCCCTTCACCGGGTGTTCCACACGACGGCCCTGGAGGTCGTAGATGGCTGTTGAGTGTTGGCTCTTGACCGTTGACTCTATATACTCCATGCCTGTGGTCTCCTCCTCATCGTCACCGATCACACGCATCTCGATGGTGCGTGCCTCTACCGTAGCATTTGCATCACGGCTGTCAATCTTCATATATATGCGGAAAGCACCCAGACTTGACGTAGCACCCGATGAGAACTGTTTCCAGCTACCACCACTCAGGGCATAGTATCCCTCCTCCTTGGGCAACTCAGCTGCAGGTATCTTCGAGTAGGTACCTGTGAAGGTATAGGTGTCAAACACCGATGAGCAGTCGATACTGTTCTCCTCGGCAGCATAGAGTGTGGCATCGGTCACGGTGATGCTCTTCTCGCCGGCCACCTTGGCACGTATCATATAGGGATAGTTAGCCTTCAGCACGCCGCCAGTCACCTTGATAGCCTCCACTCGGGTGCGGTCGATGGTGCCGTTGTCGTCATCGTCAAACTGGTGCACATCATTGATATAGGCCACGGAGAAGTCATCCTTGATAGCCTCGTAAGGTATCTCGAAGGGTACATACAGCGCTTGCCAGTTGGTGTTCTTGAAGTTGCGGGTGTAAGTTATCGAATTATATACCACATCATCCACTTGGCTAAACGAAGTCACACTGCCGTCAATCAGTGCAAAGTCTTCTTCTTTATATTCAGGAGAAATGGGGTCGGTCTGAACTAAGCGGACTTTGTAGGTTATAGAAGAAGAAGTAGTGTTAATATCTCCATTATTATCATATGTGTAATAGTAATATCCATTGCTGGTCTTCGCATTCACCCATCTTCCGCCAGACATTTTTGTTCCTCCAAACGCAGCAATAGCATTGTTTATGTAGGACCAACGACCACTAATAATATATCCTTGTGTTTTAGTAGGAAGACTACTGCCATAAAGAGAGAACGCCGCGCTACCAGTTATAGCCTCCGTAGGTTCATCTTCTAACGATATGATAAACTTCTCGTCACCAGTAATCACAGCCACTCCAAGAACATCATATTCCTCGGAGAGGGTTGTATACTCATCTTTTGTAAGATACTCCCTTATTCCATTCTTCTCTACGACCAACGTCAAATCAAGAGGATTTCGCCATTGAATCGGAGATGTTGCAGTAACTGGTTTCACCAAACGGACACAATAATAATAATAATAAGAAGGAGTGTCAATATTTCCATGATTATCATATGTGCAATAGTAATATCCATTGCTGTCAGTCGCATTCACCCATCTTCTGCCATCCATTTTCGTTCCTCCAAATGCAGCAATGGCATTGTTTATATAAGACCAACGACCACTAATGATTTGTCCTTGCTTATAATTTGGCAGATTCTCACGATAAAAAGAACCCACAGTGCCACTAATGCTTATTTCACTCGTCGGTTCATCTTCCAAAGCAATAATAAAGGCTTCGTCACCGGTGACTACCGTTACACCTTCTACAATGGCGTTGCTCAGGTTTGCTTTTGTATATTGTTCTTGCGTGAGATAATAGCGGGTCTTATTGAAAGATACAGCAAGTGACAAGTCCACAGGTGTTGTTGAGTATAGTGCAAAGTCACCACTGCCACCACCTTCGCCTCCCGAACTATCATCCGAAGAGTTACAGAGGGTTGCTATAAATGATTTGGCATTGGACTGCGCTGTAGAGAACTGACTACCCAAAGAACTGGAACAGTCGAGTACAAGCATTATTGCTGCCGATTTCTTTTCGTTGATAATGTCGGTATTCTCGTTCCCGTCAAACTCGGAGTTTATTTGCCATGACGATGCGGAAGTCATATACCATTCACTAATATACTCTTCAGACAAGAGTGTATTGCTCTCTGTCTGGATGTTCTCAAAAGTGAAAGTGACGAAGATGCCTTCCGTAACACCGCTGATTATTGTCCCCGACGTACACGTCATACCATGATATTCGACATCGGAAAGTGAACGTTCGCGCAAATTGAATGTACCCTCTATGTACACTTCTGAATAATCGGCTGATGAGACGTTGTCGAATGTAAAGCGTACGCGAGTGCCATTCGATAAACCAGGCATCTTGAGCGAAATGGTTTGCAGATGTCTTGTTTGATTCAATTGCTCAGCAATTTCTTGAAACTTTGCATTTACTTCCGACATGCTGGTAACCTCGGTTGCATTTTCATCGGAAGAGGCAAGTTGCTTCAGCGTGGAACGGAATTTCGCTATATCGGCTTCTGTAGAAACGTCTTCTCCTCGCAATCCGATTGAATAGGCTAAAATGTTTTTCCCGACTACCGTTTCATCATCTATACGTCCTTTGATGGCAGTAAGATAATCCTCGTCGCTATCATATTTGTCCGTAATCATTAGTGAACCTTGGTCAAGACCGTCGGTGAATGTGATTAGGGCTACGGTAGATATATCGGCAGGTAATGTGGCCGCTTGCAATGTATTGACAGCTTCATCCACCGAATAGCATAGTATGGTACCATTTTTCATGGTCATTCCGTCAATGAAGGTGTCATATCCAGACTTGGTGGCACTACTGAGTAAAGATATAGGGTACGTGTAAAACGCTTGATTGAAACTCATTACTCCCAAGTAGATACCGCTTTCCATTGCTTCGTCCGTTTGTTCCACCGAATAGGAACGCTGCGGAAGTATACCAATGCAAATAGAAAGAAACGTAACAAGTAAAGAAAACTTTTTCATAATATCCATGTCGTGTTTTTAGTATTCATTTCATTAATTGACTATTTGTTTGCTCTCAAAAATAGATTGTGGTAGAATGCTCTACCCTTTAGTTTCCCTCTTATTTCTCCATACACAAACCTTTGCCTACTACTTCTCCCAGATTCAGCATTAAATGTTAACACCAAGGTCATGGATATAAAAAAGACGTGGGAGAAACTTCCTTGCTTATCCCACATCCAAGGCCTTCGCATTGCCATTCTATCGAGATAAGCAACTCAGCCAGCCCACGCCATCGCGTATTATAGATGATGTACACCACTCAAAGTACCCTCCCGAAAGGGTACACCAATGGCATACGGGTATAATACACCCAACGTGGACGCTTCGTTGCGATATCTTCTGATAGACCAAAGGTTGCGAAGTTTTGGATGTAGAAGATAACGTTCAGAAAACGTCCTTTTCCTACAAGGCCCGTTGCAGAGACTAGTCCTGCGGTGAGCGATGCACGGAATCCAATATGTCTTGACCCATCCAACCCTAAGGACTGGCTAAGTCAGTGGCAAAATTACGAATAATATTTAGATTTCAACAATAATAGTTTCTTTTTTACATATCTGAAGAAGAAACATTTATGTTAGCCCATTGTAAATGATATTGTTCCCTTGGATAACTCCTATTTTATCACTAGAATAAATGTTTCGCTTTTTTAGGTTGCGGGTATCGGTAGTTGACTGTAACTCTCAGTAGACGTGAGAGTTGGCGACCGACACCCCACAGCAGAGGTGTCTATCGATAACAAACAGTAATTCAGGATATTACAAGCAGCTACCGACACCCGCAACCCAATGCCTATTAATGATGAATGGTGAACCGAAGGTCGACGCCCGTAGGGGATAAGTCAATGGTGAACTATGAATGGTGAACGAAGAGAATATATTTATTTATGTCTCGCATGGGTCTGCGAATTTTGCGCAGTCTGCGCGGCAATTCATGTTTTTATTCTTAAACATAAACACCCATAAATGGGGCACGAATTATCATAAATATTTATGTCGGTAACGATGAATGAGTTGTATTTTTACCTAAAACGAATGTTTCCAAATAGGTTGTCCGGTTGTCCTTATCACTCATAACGCTCATATATTCAGATTCTTGACAAGGACAACCCAGGTTGTCTCCGTTGTCCCAGAGGCTGTCCCCTACACCTCATGTACACGACTAGAGAGAGGGAAGGAGGACAACCTGAGGACAGCCTAGGGTGTCCTTGTTAATAAAATAGAGATCAAGTAGTTGCATCCACTAAGGGCAGCCGGACAACCGAGTAAGGCAAACATCTTATTGCATGGCAAAATGTAAGCAAATACTGTTTTTATGTAATAAAATGCTATTTTTGAAAGGGTGAAAAAAGAGGCTTTTTGAAATGGAAGTACCCAATAGAAAAATTGGACAAAGAGATTTTCTGAAATGGAAGGCTCTGACATTTTGATTGGGTACTTCCATTTTTCCCAACGGCTGTACCCAATCAGCGTCACAGGCTTGATAAAAGTTTATCGTAGCTGTGATAAGAAACTATTACACGTGTGATAATTGGGGTCGTGAATTAATCTGACCACGGATTAATCAGTTGTTTGCTTTTCTCGCGCGTTACACTTGTGCCAGCGACCTAAAGGTTCCGACGCTACGCTCTTTCAGGATGACAACCGACGCCAAACTGAGCGTATAGATAAGCTCGCTTAATCTATACCGAAGTGCGAAGGAGGGAAACTAAGAGTTAATATCGCTGAAAATTTACATTTTAGACAACTGCTATATTATCTCCCAAAAATATCCGCGTGAGGTCTCAGAGTGTTTTGTGCATCTCGCGTGAGACAAAAAGTAGATGCTTATTTGATTTCCTCGAAGTCTACATATTCGCCCTCCGAGTCATCAAAAATCTTTTCGCGTTTTTTATTGGAGGTCTGTGAGGAATGGTGAGCCTGCTCTTTCTTGTTGTGGCTGGTCTGCGATTGCCCATAGGTACCACTAGTGCGATGATGACGTGACTGGAACCCATTGAAAAAAAGGTTAATGATGCCTCTTAACAATGAGGTACCGATGGCAATCACGGCCATGAATAGCATAACGAGGATAAAGAGTATGCTGATAATCATAGTTCTCTTTCAATTATAGTTACGGTAGAGGTATGACAAATGGCGTGCCAAAAGGTTCACGCGTAGCGTTAGGCACGCTTTTGTGTCAATATTGACAGAATGATGTACCAGCCGATGACAGCCGACAAGCCATTGAGGCCTAAGAGGATGAGCAGCACGAGGCTGACAAGCAGGAAGGTGTAGGCAATGCGGTTGCTCTTCCAGGTGAGGTTCTTGAACTTGAGCGAGAACATGGGAATCTCGGCCACGAGGAGCCAAGAGAACAGGCCGATGAGGACAATCACGGCTACCCAGCCATAGGTCTGCGCAACGATCGTGTCGTGTGAACCTAACACGAGGGCACCCCAGAAGAGGGCGTTGGCCGGTGTGGGAAGTCCGATGAACGAACTCGTCTGACGCTCATCGACATTGAACTTGGCCAAGCGCAAGGCAGAGAACGCTACCAGCAGGAATGCGGCGAAGGGCATGACAAAGGCCAGCAGCATGTCGAGATGGGCATCGGCACACTCGCGCAGCCAGCTGAAGACCATCGCTGCAGGGGCGAAGCCGAAGGTGATGACATCGGCCAAGGAGTCCAGTTCCTTGCCGATGGGCGAACTGACCTTCAAGGCACGGGCCGTGAGGCCGTCAAAGAAGTCGAACACTGCGCCGGCAATGATAAACACGAAGGCAAACGGGTACATGCCCTCGAATGCATACGTGGCAGCAACGCATCCTGAGAGGAGGTTGCAGCAGGTGATGGTGTTAGGGATATGGCGGCGCATAGGCGTTCGGTATATACTATTTCAATTTTGCAATCACTGTTTGGTTACCAATGGTCTTTTGCCCCATGGTAACGCACACTTCGGTACCGAGTGGCAGATAGACATCGACACGTGAGCCGAGCTTGATGAAGCCGAAGTGCTGGTCGATGAAGCACTCTTCGCCGGGCTTGGCATAGGTCACGATGCGGCGTGCCATGGCACCGGCAATCTGACGGGCCATCACCTCCTTGCCATCGGGGGTCTCCATCACAACCATGGAACGCTCGTTATCGGTGCTGGCCTTGGGAAGGAATGCACGGTGGTACTTGCCATTGTCGTGGGTCACCTTGGTGACTACACCATCCACGGGGTACCAGTTGGCATGCACGTTGAGCGGGCTCATGAAGATAGAGATGAGCAAGCGACGGTCGTGGAAATGGTCGGGCTCTTCAACCTCTTCGATGACAACAATCTTACCATCGGCAGGGGCTACCACGATGCCTTCGGTATCCTCACCGGGGAAGCGGCGGGGTGGGCAGCGGAAGAAATTGATGAGCAGCGCATATATTGTAGTGGTAAATACAGCGAAGAGTATGAACACGATACGATGGTCGGGATAGGTGAAATAATAGGTGGCAGCATTGGCAAGCAGCCATACAAAGAATCCGACAGTCAGCTGATGTGTTCCCTCTTGGTGGAGACGTATTTTACGTAGTTTTCGCATAGTATACATTATTTAAATTACGCAAATGTAGAATTTATACTTCAATATTGCAAGAAAAATCTCCAATAATTGCATCCAGACCTCTTTTTATAGCATAAAAAGCCTCTATTTCTGCCGAGTTTGCTATCTTTGCATGATGCGGAGAAGGCTATCATTCGCCGCAACGACAGGAAAGAACAAAAGGAATGCTTATGATTATGAAAAGATTATTTATCGGGGTTGCGGCACTGTTGGTGTCGGCAGCCATGTGGGCCGACAATGAGGTGTCGTATCAGCCCACGGAGTCAAACTTGCAGGCGCGGCAGGAGTTTGCCGACAGCAAGTTGGGTATATTCATCCATTGGGGCATATACAGCATGTTTGCCCAAGGCGAATGGTATATGACCAATGCCAATCTTGACCATCGGGAATATGCCAAGGCGGCATCGGCCTTCTACCCCGTGCGGTTTGATGCCAAGGCATGGGTGGAAGCCATCAAGGCCGCTGGCGCCAAATATATCTGTTTCACCTCGCGCCATCACGACGGCTTCTCGATGTGGGATACCAGGCAGTCGGACTATAACATCGTCGATGCTACTCCCTTTGGGCGTGATGTCATTAAGGAACTGGCCGATGAGTGCCACCGCCAGGGCATCAAGTTGCACCTGTATTACTCGCATATCGACTGGACTCGCGAGGATTATCCCGCAGGGCGTACGGGTCGCGGCACAGGTAAGGACCACACCAAGGCCGACTGGCCCCACTACTATAACTTCATGAACAGCCAGTTGACCGAACTGCTCACGCAATATGGTGAGATTGGTGCCATATGGTTTGATGGCTGGTGGGATCATGATCGAGACTCCATCCCTTTCGACTGGCAACTCGAGGAGCAATATGCCCTCATCCATAACCTGCAGCCGGCATGCCTGGTAGGTAACAACCACCATCAGACGCCCATAGAGGGTGAAGACATCCAGATTTTCGAGCGCGACCTGCCCGGAGAGAATAAGGCGGGCCTGTCGGGACAGTCGGTGAGCCGCCTGCCTTTAGAGACCTGCCAAACCATGAATGGCATGTGGGGGTATAAGATCATTGACCAGAACTACAAGTCGGCCGAGACGCTGATACGCTATCTCGTGAGTGCTTCGGGAAAGGGCGCCAACCTCTTGCTCAATGTGGGTCCTCAGCCTAATGGCGAACTGCCTGCTGCTGCCCTTGACCGCTTGAAGGCCCTCGGGGAGTGGACAAGCAGATATGGGGAGACGATCTATGGCACTACGGCAGGTGACATCCCGGCACAGGAGTGGGGCGTGACCACACGTAAGGGCAACCGTCTGTTTGTTCACATCTTCGACCTGGAAGAGGCTGAACTACTGCTCCCGCTTACCTGTAAGGTGAAGAGGGCTGTCGTGTACGACACGCAGGAACCTGTGAAGATGAAACGCTCGAAAGAGGGGGTAAGACTGCTCTTCGATGCGGTGCCCACAGGTACGGACTATATCGTCGAGTTGGTGACAGAGCCTTGACGGCTAGATAAGGATACAACAAAAAGGTAATAATACAGCTGTTGTCCAAGTCTATTAAATTCTCCTCCTAGATTAGGAGGAGTACCCTCGAAGAGGGGGAGGTGGTACGATTCTTGCAATAATACCCCCTCCGCTTCGCTCCCTATTGGGTCCTCCGTCGTGCAGAGCACTGCACTCCCCTCGCTCGGCACGGCTTGGCATTTAGCCAACCCTCTAAAGGCCTCGCTACGCCCCCTAACTAGGGGGACAATACTTGTGTTATGGACAACTCCTATATTATCTCCCAACAAAAAGGGAGCACTTCTTGTGCTCCCTTTTCTGTTGTATCAGGCCCTTTATTTGCAGCGTCTCAAGAGTTCATTGAGGCGGGGATGTAGGTGCTTGGCCAGTGTCCAGCGCCAATCTGAGAGGGTATGACGGGCAAAGGCGTTGTAGTCATAGAAGAAGGCCATAGCGGGTATGAGCAGGGCTATGCAGAGCACGGCAGGTACGGTGTGCAGGGTGCATAGCGCTACGATGCCCCAAATGATGACGAGCAGTCCACAGAGGGCAAGGTTTACACCCAGGCGTGCCGTATTGCTGAAGGCCTTGTCCTTGAGTTTGCCTACGATGATGTGCGATACTATCCATGAGGGTGCCATGGTGATGGCGCAGAAGAGGTAGTAGGGCAAGGCGCAGAGCAGGGCTACCGTGTTGCCGAGCGAGGCTGCCAAGGGGTGCTTGTGGCTTGTGGATGAGGGGTGTATGCCACGTGCGATGCGCTCCTCCCTGAAGGCTACCGCATCGGCATAGAGTGCGGCTGTGGCTTCGGGAGCGTCGGCCTCCTTCTTTTCTGTCAGGTGCTTGATGGTGGTCTGATTGAGGATGAGGCGCTCGGCAGGAGAGAGCGGGTGACACTGTGCGGTGCAGAGCTTGGTGAGCTCCCACTGTGCATCGTAGTCCTCGGTGTCGGGCACATAAGCGATAAGTTGGCTCATACGTGTTGCCAACTCCTCGCGCAGCATGGCGAGCAGGCGGGCAGGTGTGACCTCGTTCTCATGTTGCTTGACAAACTCGGTCACATTGATAGCCTCGCCATAGGTGGCCACCACGGTGGAGCGGTAGTCGAAGTACTTTCCATACTCCAGTCCCATGGGCACGATGTATACGGGACGCTCGTGACCGAAGCGCTTGTTGGCCTCAAGGGCGATATGGAAGATGCCCTTGCTCAGGGGCAGCAGCGAGTGTTTGGGGCGGTGTGTGGCCTCGGGGAAGAGGGCCAAGGGGAGTCCATGCTGCAGCACGTCGCCACACTTGGCGATGATCTCTTCGTTCTGCTTTACCGCAGCATAGCCATCGCGGATACGGAAGATGGGCAACATCTTGAGGAAGGTGAACACCTTCTGCAAGAAGGGCTTGCGGAAGATGTCGGCACGGGTCATGAAGACCGTAGCGCGGTTCATGGTGCGCAAAATCACCAGGGGGTCGAGCAATGCACTGGTGTGGTTGCAGCCGATGATGATGGCACCATCCTTGGGCAGGTTCTCCTTGCCCCTCACCGTCAGGCGACGAAGCGAGAGCTTGATGATGGGGTTCACCCAAAAGATACGCAGCAGGGTGTAGGCGAAATTTTTATCGTATACTTGCACGGGGATATGAATTTTGAATTTTGAATCATGAATTCTGAATTAAGCTTCGCAATGTAATCCTTTACAACGATGCCCATAAAATTCAGAATTCAAAATTCAGAATTAAGAATTAAGCCTTTTTTTGTCTCTTCGCCCACACGAATCTGTCGCGCAAGCGGAAGATGCCTGCGGCACTGAGGCCCGCGATGATGTGCCAGATGCCCCACCAAGCGGTGACGATGAGCATACCGCCATTCTGCAGTTCGGGCGGGAAGATGGCGGGATTGAACAGAAGGATGAGTCCGAGACCCGAGTTCTGGATACCCATCTCGATGGTGATGGCGCGGCGGTCGGGACGCGGGAGGCCTGACAGCTCACCGAGCCAGTAGCCGGTGAAGAGGATGAGGCCGTTATGGATGGCTACGATAACGACAATCCACTTGAGGTACTTGATGAAGATGTCGAAGTTGTTCCAGAACGAGATGAGCACCATACCGAGGAACACCACGATGGAGAGGTACTGCAGGGGCTTGTTGAGCGCCTGGGCTACCTTGGGGGCGTAGTGGGTGGTGAGCACACCGAGTGCCAAGGGTATACCGAGCAGGACGAATATCGTGATGAAGATATCCCATATGGGGATGGAGAGCACCTGCAGGGCATCGGCAGCGTGGCGGTCGAGGTAGCGCACGTAGAGGCTGCCCCAGATGGCAAAGTTGGCCGGTGTGGTGAAGATGGCAGCGGTGGTGGTCACGGCCGACATGGATACAGATAATTCGCGGTTACCTCTTGAGATGGCGGTGATGAAGTTTGATACATTTCCTCCAGGGCAAGAGCCTACCAGTATCATACCCATAGCCACCATCGGGGTGATGTGCTTATGGAAGATGATGATGAGGAGGAAGGTGATGGCGGGGATGATGATCCACTGGCCGATGACGCCAACAAGGATTGATTTCGGCTTACGGAACACATCGGCGAAGGTGCCGGGTTTGATGCCGAGGGCTACGCCGTACATGACGACAGCCAGAGCGATGTTCAGCAGGTCCATACCAGACTTGCTGAAGTTGATCTTAACAGGATCAAGGTTTAGTAGTTGTTCGTACATAGTTTGGAGACCCACCGACTCCGAGACCCACCCCAACCCCTCCCTCTATGGAGGGGCTT
>JAZONI010000037.1:0-13158 GCA_045654445.1 Bacteroidaceae bacterium
CAACACATTGTCAACAGCCTGTACCTCCTTCTGCATGAGGTAACCGAGCATCTTGTTGTCTGCATCGAAGTAGTCAGCGATAACAGCGGTAGATGCGTGCTTGCGGTGAGCGGTACCGAAAGCGTCGTTGATGTAGCAGTCTGCATATGAAGCGTGAGTCTTAGCGAACTCCTTCTGTGAAGCCTTCATAGCCTTCTTTGCCTCTTCGTAAGCAGGATCAGCCTTGTCGATACCTACGGGCTTACCCTCTTCTTCGGGGTAGTAGCGGAGGTTCTCGAGCAACAATACCTCACCGGGCTTGAGGGCAGCAGCAGCCTCAGCAGCCTTTGCGCAGTCGGGAGCGAACTGTACGGGTACACCAAGCTTCTCAGATACAGCGTCAACAATCTGGCTGAGTGAGAACTTTGCGTTCACCTTGCCTTTGGGCTTACCCATGTGTGACATGATGATGAGCGCACCACCTTCGGCCAACACCTTCTTCAAGGTGGGGAGAGCGCCGCGGATACGGGTGTCGTCAGTAATCTTACCTTCTTCGTTCAAGGGTACATTGAAGTCCACACGAACAATTGCCTTCTTACCGGCAAAGTTGAAATTGTCAATGTTTTGCATAATATTGTATATGTAATAAAAGTGGTGAATAATATAGTTTACTTCTTGACTATTTACAAATTGCTATTTATAAATCATCTAACTCCTCGCAAAGATACAAACAAACGAGCGAGAAATATGAAGCTTGCTTCGGTATTTTTCACAGCGAGTGCAGTGTATGTTCGCAGTTCTCTGCAAAGTTAACAAAAGGTTTGTTAAGTCGTACACAAAAAAAGGGTTAAATCTCGCAAATCTGCAAAAAACTCTTTTCAAGCGTGTTTTGTCTTGCATAAACACTCGCTTTCTTGCTACACTTGTGTGGCATTTGTATCCCTCCTTTATATATCCATTCCCATGATATAGTCGTTCATGTAGTATCCGTTGCCAATGGCAAAGTCTCCTTCATCTACTTTTGTCATGCCCATCTTCTGGTAAAATGTAAACGCCTTGTTCCATCGGTTCACATTCAAGCGCATCTGGCATGGGGTGGGGTGTAGCTCCTTGATGGCAGCGATGGCTTGCTCGAAAAGTCGTAGTCCTAGGTGTATTCCCTGGTAGGTGGGGAGGACATAGAGCTTTTGTAGATGGAAGGTGTCCTCTCCTTCTTGTTGTAGGGAGAGATATCCGGCAGGTTGTCCATCGTGGTAGGCTATATAATAGATATGTCCCTCGCTGGAAATCTGTTGGCGCAGACTTTTCTCTGAGTACATCCATTCCATCATGTAATCTATCTGACTAGGAGAAAGTATCTCTTTGTAGGTCTCAGGGAATACAATTTCTGCCATACCACGGATGACGGGGATGTCTTCGATGGCGGCTATCCGGATATGGGTCGTCATACTACCTCTTTTTATTGTATTTGCAAAATGCGTTTAATCCACATTCTTCGCATTTCGGTTTGCGGGCAATGCAGGTGTAGCGGCCATGCAAGATGAGCCAATGATGAGCGATGGGGATGAGATGGCCGGGGATGTGTTTTGTGAGTTCCATCTCTACGCTATAGGGCGTGGTGCAACGTGCTGGTACCAAACCTATGCGGTGACTCACACGGAAGACATGCGTATCAACAGCAAAGGCAGCCTTACCCCATATGACAGATTGGATTACGTTGGCCGTCTTACGCCCTACGCCTGGTAGGCGTACTAGTTCCTCTAGTGTAGAGGGTACCTCGCCGTCGAACTCCTTGACCAACATCTGTGCCATGCCTACTAGGTGCTTGGCTTTATTGTTGGGGTATGATACGCTTTTAATGTATTCGAAGATGACTTCGGGCGTAGCCAATGCCATGGCTTCTGCAGTGGGGTAGTCATACATGAGGCGTGGGGTCACCATGTTGACTCGCTTGTCGGTACACTGTGCCGAGAGGATGACCGCAACGAGTAGACTGAACGGTGTGTCGTACACCAACTCGGTTTCGGCCACGGGCATTGCCTCCTTAAAATAGGCAATTACCTTATCATATAGTTCCTGCTTCTTCATGGAAGAAAATGCCTTTCCCTCTCTGCTATGTGTCCTTCTCTGAATTACATCAGTTGTGCACGTAGGTGCCGATGGGTTCGCCGTCCATCACTTTCTTCAAGTTACCTACAACATCCATGTTGAATACGTAGATGGGTAGGTTGTTTTGCTTACACATGGTGGTGGCGGTGAGGTCCATCACCTTAAGGCCACGAGTGTAAATCTCATCGTAGGTGATTTCGCTGAACTTGGTGGCTGTGGGATCCTTTTCGGGGTCGGCGGTGTAGATACCGTCAACACGTGTGCCTTTGAGCATCACGTCGGCCTCAATCTCGATGCCGCGGAGTGATGAGCCTGTGTCGGTAGTGAAATAGGGATTTCCTGTACCACCGCTGAGGATGACTACCTCGCCAGCTTCCATGCAGTCGATGGCTTTCCACTTGGTGTAAAACTCACCGATGGGCTCCATACGGATAGCTGTCAGCACACGTGCTTTCACACCGATGGCTGTGAGCGCTGAACTGAGCGCGAGGCTGTTGATGACGGTTGCGAGCATACCCATCTGGTCGCCCTTGACGCGGTCAAATCCCTTGCCGGCACCAGTGAGGCCACGGAAGATATTTCCGCCACCGATGACGATACCTATCTGCACGCCCATGTCGTGTATCTCTTTGATTTGGGTGGCATATTCGCCTAAGCGTTTTTCGTCGATGCCGTAGCGCTGCTCGCCCATGAGGCTCTCGCCACTGAGTTTGAGGAGAATTCTGTTGAATTTTGCCATGATGTTATATTTTTTAGATTGAAAGATTATGACTTTTCTGCAAATCTAACGTTTTTTGGGCATAACACCAACTGAATTCTCATATTTCCTGCAAAATGCGAATTCTTATCGCGATCTGCCTACTCTTTTACAGGCACGACCATGCCTTCTTCGGCCAGTAGGGTGGAGGGGAAGAGGGCGCGTGCTTCGTCAAGAAGTATGCTCTCATCGGTGTAGCGTGCCGAGAAATGCCCAATAAGCAGACGCTTGGCATTGCTCAAGCGAGCCATCTCTGCGGCTTGTCGGGCGGTGGTGTGGCAGGTCTGCGCTGCACGTGCCGCTTCGCTTTCGGCAAAAGTGGCCTCGTGGAATAGTAAGTCGGCCTCTTTGATATATTGTACATTGTTGGGGTTGAAGGCCGTATCGCTGCAATAGACATATTTGCGAGGTGGCGCCGCCGGTGTCGTAAGGCGGCTATTGGCAATCACCCTCCCGTCGGGAGTGATGTAGTCCTCGCCATTCTTGATGCGGTTGATTTGACTGAGAGGAATTTCGTAGAAATCAATCATGTCGCGCTTGATGTGTGCGGCTGTAGGTTTCTCTTGAAAAACAAATCCGCAACAAGGTACACGATGGCTTAATGGGAAGGCACGTACGCTGAGCGAGCGGTCCTCATAGATGATGTCGGTACAGCCATGGGGGAAGGGATGGAATTCTACTTTATAGGTCAGTCCTTCGCAGAAATAGGCAAGTTGGGGGCGTAGCAACTCCTCCAATTCTGGGAAAGCATGGATATGCAAGGTGGCTGTACGACCCAAAAGTCCGAAAGTGGAGATCAGCCCCATGAGCCCGAAACAGTGGTCGCCGTGCAGATGTGAGATGAAGATATGTCCCAATCGGGAGAAACTGAGGCGTGAACGGCGGTATTGCATCTGTGTGCCTTCGCCACAATCTATCATGTAGAGTTTGTCGCGCAGGTCGATAATCTGCGATGTGGAGTTGTGACGTGTGATGGGGAGGGCCGAACCGCACCCGAGGATATGTACTTCGAACTTTTCCATGTCGTCCATTGACCTAATATAAAAGGTTGAGAGTTGATGAACTCTCAACCTTTTATCATTTATCTTTCAACTTGTTTCTTAATAGATACCTTGTGCCAGCATGGCATTGGCTACCTTCATGAAGCCTGAGATGTTGGCTCCCTTCACGTAGTTGATGTAGCCGTCGGGTTGCTTGCCATACTTCACGCATTGCTCATGGATAGAGTACATGATGTATTGCAATTTCTTGTCCACTTCGGCAGCACTCCATGAGATATGACAAGCATTTTGACTCATCTCAAGACCGCTGGTAGCTACACCACCTGCGTTCACAGCCTTACCGGGAGCATAAAGCATCTTGTTCTCGATGAACAACTCGATGGCTTCAGGTGTGCAACCCATGTTAGAAATCTCACCTACGCAGATAACACCGTTGTCGATGATACGCTGTGCATCCTCGCCGTTAAGTTCGTTCTGTGTAGCACAGCAGAGGCAGATGTCCACTTTCTGTTCCCATGGACGGCGACCGGGATAGAAGGTTGCTCCAGGGTATTTCTCTACATAGGGTTCTACGATGTCGTCGCCTGAGTCACGGAGTTCAAGCATATGGTCAATTTTTTCGCCGCTGATGCCATCGGGGTCATATATGTAACCGTCGGGGCCGCTAATGGTAACCACCTTGGCACCCAATTCGGTAGCCTTGAGGGCAGCGCCCCATGCCACGTTACCGAAACCGCTTATAGCAACGGTCTTGCCGCTGATGTCGAGTCCGCGTGTGGCGAGCATCTGTGTCACGAAATAGAGACCACCAAAACCTGTAGCCTCGGGACGGATGAGTGAACCGCCGAAGTCGAGACCCTTACCGGTCATCACACCTGTGCACTCACGGGTGAGTTTCTTATACATACCCATGAGGTAGCCCACTTCGCGACCACCTACACCGATATCTCCAGCAGGTACGTCGGTGTCGGGGCCCAAGTTGTGCCACAACTCGGTCATATAGGCCTGGCAGAAACGCATAATCTCATTCTGGCTCTTGCCACGGGGTGAGAAGTCGCTACCACCCTTACCGCCACCCATGGGCAGTGAGGTGAGCGCATTCTTGAAGGTCTGCTCGAAGCCAAGGAACTTGAGGATGCTCAAGTTTACTGAGGCGTGGAAACGGAGACCACCCTTGTACGGGCCAATGGCATTATTGTATTGCACACGATAGCCGAGGTTGGTTTGCACTTCGCCTTTGTCGTCAACCCATGTGACGCGGAAGGTGATGATGCGGTCGGGCTCTACCATGCGCTTGATGATTTTCGCTTTTTCAAACTCGGGATGCTGATAGTACACTTCTTCAACAGAGTGCAACACCTCAGTAACTGCTTGAATGTACTCGGGCTCATTGGGATGCTTGCGCTCGAGGTCCTGAATGATTTCGTTAATCTTCATAACGCTACATTTTTTAGATTATATAAATGTATATACAATTACAAGTGCAAATATAATGTCTTTTTAATGAAAACAACAATTTTCTTCCGATTTTCTGAGCCATACCTTCTTTTTATTTTTCTTGTGAGGGAAAATATCAAGAGAAAAGTGGAAATAGTATGTTTTTTCTGCTTAAAATAGATGGCTATCCACCGCTCTGTCCCTTCCTATGGTATGTGGTGCTGGTGAAATCATGTCAAAGTAACTTACAACATATCCTCTTATCTTGTTTTTGAATATCACGAATGTCTATGATGGTTCGTTTATTACTTATATATTGTCATCTAAAATAAATAGATGGGAAATGCGATAAAATAGAAATAATTCATAACTTTGCACGACCTAAAAGTGGGTATATGAGGTTATATATATGATGCTGGAGGTCTAGGGTTGGGTAATCTGCTGAGTGGGTTATTGTTTAATCCGTACAATTATACTACTCGTATTGGCATGACAATCTTAGAGCAATATTGTATAATAAGTCAAATCAGAATTAGTTCTTTATAATGCACATATACTGCTAGTTGGTGAGTAAATATTTAGGGGGATTTGCTTTGTTTTAAAAAATGAATTTTGAACTTTAATATTGTGTGAT
Source organism: Bacteroidaceae bacterium (assembly GCA_045654445.1). Classification (GTDB taxonomy): domain Bacteria; phylum Bacteroidota; class Bacteroidia; order Bacteroidales; family Bacteroidaceae; genus UBA1189. The sequence continues at coordinate 5,918 of JAZONI010000037.1, forward strand.
TTCAGCATTGTGTGGATGTTTTTACACCATAGTATAAGTATATAAAAAGAAAAGTTGTGAAGATAGATATATTGTCAGGCCATAGGGCTAATCTGATAGAGCAGCAGCAGTTCTACACCTTTTTGGAGGTGTTGCTTAAGGAAGTGCGTGAAGCACAGCTTACGGAGTTGGAGTATGAACTCAGTGGCATCGTGACAACCTATAATGCGTTGCTCGATTACTACGGGCAGGGAGCCGATGACCCTGAGCGTGACCGTGTGTATCGTCAGTTGATAGGACGTGCCTTACAAATAAGTGATAAGTGTACCATTGCGCAGCATGGTGCTAAGGAACTGCCTTACTATACAGCACAGCACAAGACCTTGCGTCGTGAGTCGCTACTTTCCTATCAGTCACAACTGGAGGCCTTTGCCGATGGCATCAATGCTACACACGACATGGAGAGTCTGAGGCAATTGGCTACAGCCCATGACAAGCAACTCGCCAATCTCTTTGCCGACCTGTGGACACAAGGGGTATGGGATGCTGCTACCGCATCGGAAGCCGATGGCTTGTTGCTGTCGTCGACTATCACGATGGCCGACCAGTGCACCATCGTCAGTGCGGTGACACTGAGCCTGCTGCGTATGTTTGACCCCTTGAAGATGCTCTTCTTATGCGATGCCTACTATCATCCCCAGACGGCGGTAAGCATGCGGGCATTGGTAGGTATTGTGGCTGTATGCTACTGCTGGAGCAATCGCATAGACTGGTATAGTGAGGTGAAGGCACGACTGTCGTTGCTGACTGAGGACCCTATATTCAGTGACCAGGTGTGTGAGGTGGTGCTGCAGTTTATCCGTAGCACCGACACCGAGGAGATAGACCGCAAGATGCGTGAGGAAATAATCCCCGAACTGATGAAGAACCCCAAACTGCGTCAGATGCCGGGCATCACGAAAGAGGATCTAGGGGCCGACGATATCAATCCCGATTGGGAGAAATGGATGCACGAGAGTGGCTTGGAGGAGAGCATGCGCGAGATTACCGAATGGCAGATGGAAGGAGCTGATGTGAACATGAGCACCTTTGCGCAGTTGAAGCGCTACCCCTTCTTCTACACGATTATGAACTGGTTCCGTCCATTCGACACATGGCAAGCTGATGTGTTGGGCATCATTGGTAACCCGAATGAGAAGGGTAGTCCGTTAGCTAACACGATATTGCAGTCTAACTACATGTGCGACTCGGATAAATACTCTTTCTGCTATGCCATACGCGAGATCCCGCAGATGCAGCGTGATGCCATGATGGCACAACTCGAAGAGCAGAACAAGGCGCTGAAGGAGAATGCCGACATGCCCGACCTGAAGCGCTTGAGCAAGCAGACGACACAGAGCGTGATGCGCCAATATGTGCAGAACCTCTACCGATTCTTCAAACTGTTCCCCAACGTGCAGGAGTTTGACAATCCGTTCAATCGCGTGGTGCAGTTCCCTACATCCAATAATCCGCTTTATGGTAATATCATGGAGCCCGAACATCTGTTGAAGTTCATCGGCTTCAACATCAAGCAGAAGCATTATGCCCAAGCGATCGAATATTTCCAGTATCTGGATGATCACCATCCCGAAATGATGGGTGCTGTACAGCTACAGCAGTGGGGCTTATGCTATCAGAAGCAACGGATGTATAGACGTGCAATCAGCGCCTACACGCGGGCTGACGTGTTGCAGCCTGATAGCTATTGGACGTTACTGCACTTGGCACAATGCTATCGCGAGATGTGTTATGAAGAGGAGGCTTTCAAATACTATGAGGTGGCCGAGAGCATGAAACCCGATAACCTCAATCTCACCCTTCATGCGGCTGAAATGCTCGTTGCGATGAAACGATATGAGGAGGCGCTACCTCGTTTACACAAGATCGACTATCATCATCCCGAGTCGCTGAAGTCGGTGCGCATGTTGGGCGAATGTAACTTCTCCCTCGGTAGAGGAGAGCAGGCTGTTCGCTATTATGAACGTATGATGACGGAGCATGCCGATGAACTAACCTCACAGGATTTGCGCAATGCAGCCTGTAGTTATTGGCTCATGGGTGAGCGCGACCGTTGCTTCAAGTGCTTGCAGCGTGCCGAAGCATTGTTCGACGAAGAGGAGGAGAGATGTACATTTGCTACAGCCCTTTCCGCTCAGTTGGGACTGTTGCAACAGTTCTCTGCGCATAAAGAGGAGTTAACCTATTTCTATGATTCCTATTGCCGGAGCAAAAGGAGATAAGCCATATAAATAGTCGTTACAATAAACACATCACCCGCCTTAAAACTGCATCTCTGCAAACAAAAAGGCGGGTGAAATGTTACTTCATTGCAATTAACCATAAAAATGGAAATACAATGAAGAAAATGCTAACCTTAGCGGCAGTCGTTGCACTGGCCGCACTTGCAGTATCTTGCGGAAACAAGAAGAGAACAGATGCCATCGCTGCGGTAGAGGCATACAGCGATAGTGTCTACATGGTCAACGACTCTACGATAGGAGAGATGCAGACCTATGTATATGAAGGTATGCTACCTACCGATGTAGGGTTGCCAGCCAACTACGTGCTCACCATCAACAGTTATGGCCTCAATGCCGATGGCACCTACAGTCTCACCGAGAGTTACACCGAAACCAATGGCATGACTCGTACCAACTATGACGAGGGAGAGAAGATTGTCATGGTGGGTATGCCCGATGACTCCACAGCCATCATCTATGAACTGATCTCTTATAGCGGTCGTCCGCGTATGCATCTTGTGGCCGAGAGCGATAGTGCACTGCACAAACTTGACAAGAACCTCAAGCGCGTGTCGCATAATATGAAGCATAAACTGCGTAGAAAATAACGTCTATTACCAACCTTCAAACTTTTAATCGTTATGAAAAAACTTATTCCTGTGCTTTTTGCCGGAGCACTGCTGGCAACGGCCTGCGAGAAATTGCCCGATACGGACAAGCTCGACAACAATTATCTGGTGTATACCAACTATGACAGCAGCACAGACTTCAAGAAGTTTACCACCTTCTATGTGCCCGACAGTGTGCTTATCATCGACAATAGTTCAAGCAAGCCCAAGTACTTGTATGGCACACCCGCATCGGACATCATCATTGCCAACTACATCAAAGGCATGGAGGATGCTGGCTACGAATACACCCCCAACAAGGAGGATGCCGACCTTGGACTACAGATCAGTTATGTGGAAGATACATACAAGTTCCGCTACTTTAACGACTACCCCTGGTGGTATGGATACCCTTGGTACTGGAGTTTCAACTATTGGGGCAACTGGGGTGGATGGTATTGGCCCTACAACATTACCTATTCCTACACTACAGGATCCCTGTTGGGTGAACTGGTTGATCTTAGCGAACCGTCAAGCACCTCGAAAACCTTACGTGTGGTATGGACCAGTTACATTACCGGATTGCTCAATGGTAACGGATCACTCAACGCAACTTACGTGCAGCAGTCAATAGGACAGGCATTTGCTCAATCACCCTACTTGAAGAAGTGATAATATTTAAGGTATAATCATTAAAAACAATGAATCGTATGAAAACTATCAAGAAAAATACTTTTCGTCTGGTTGCTGCCGCAGCACTCTTTGTCGGCATCACTATGCCAGCCAAATCACAAGTGTCGCTCGACGCCTACTACAACGTAGATTGGCAGTTCAACATGCCTATCAACAAATATGCCAACAAGGCCAGTGGCTGGGGCATGAACTTCGATGCAGGTTGGTACCTCACTCCCGATATTGCCATCGGTGCCTTCATGAACTACCATACCAATAGTGAATATGTTGATCGCGGCGTGGTCGATCTCTCCTCTGAGAAAGCCATCTACACCGACCAGCAGCGCTCGCTCTACCAACTCCCCTTTGGTGTCACCGCTCTATACCGCATCATTGAGTCTGATTGGCAGCCCTACGTGGCTATGAAATTGGGTGCTGAATATGCCTATGTCTCTTCCTACTATAACATCTACAAATCGGCAGAGAACTCATGGGGATTTTATATGTCGCCCGAGATTGGTGTGCGTTGGTATCCGTGGGCCAATGGCATGGGCTTGCACGCTGCTGCCTACTACAGTTTCTCTACCAATGAGGCTACCGTCATGGGTGGCGACCTGAAAGATCCGAGCAACTTCGGCTTTCGCCTCGGTTTGGCTTTCTGAAAGCACCCTTATATATTTGCCCAGGAGGGTTGGCCATGTGCCGGCCCTCTTGTGTTGTTATAATGAAAAAACGAGGATTTATTTAAACCTTCGTGTTACCATTCAGTCATAGTATCGTACAAAAGATAGTATTAACCCTAAAAAAATGAACAACAATGAAGAAAGTTTTATTCGCTGCTTTGGCACTGGTTTTCTCGATGAGTATCTTTGCGCAAGGTCCACGCCGTGAGTTCAAGCCTGAAGAGATGGCTACCCGACAGGCCGATCATATGAAAAAGGAACTTGATCTCAACAAGAAACAATATCAAGAGGTCTATGACCTCTATCTCAAGCGTGCCGAAGAGATGAAGGCGCAGTTTGCCAATCGTCAGGAGGCTCCACAGATGAGTCGCGAGGCACGCCGCGAAGAGATGAAGAAACAGCAGGAGGCATGGGATGCTTCGATGAAGCAAGTTCTCAACAAGAAGCAGTATGCCAAGTATCAAGAGATGAAGCAGAAGTATCAAGAGCGCCGCAAACATGGTGGCCCTCGCGGCCCTCACGGTGGTCCCCGTGGCCCTCAAGGTTCACAGGGAATGCCTCCCCGTCAGTAGTATATGTTTCGGTTCTTGACACAATCACAAGGTGAAGAGATTGCCCTCCTCAGCGTCAAGCAGGGAATTGAAAATTGAAAATTGAAAATTAACCATCCGGAGGCCGCATCATTTTTTCTGATACGACCGCTTGACGCGGAGGGCCGCTTCATTTTTTTCTGACCGTATATGTAGTTTTCCGTATCACTCGTGCGTCTAAAAGAAAAAAGATGTTACCTTTGCGACAAGTATAATCAAAATAAATGGTTCAACAGAAAAGATGACTAACCTATTCAGCCTCATCCGCGAACTGCGTCGCTTACGCAAGATTGCCGACAAGCGTCACCCTATGTACGACCAGAACAAGTTTGCCAAATATCTCATCGGCTTCAGCTTGGCATTGGGAGCGGTGTATCTCATCATGTTTGCCTTCCTGTTTATCGGGCTGTTCAGTGAGATATTCCCCAGCATGGAACCCTACCATATATTCAATAAAGGGATGTGTTATCTGCTGATGGCCGACTTTCTCATGCGCTTCACCATGAACAAACTGCCGGTGCAGGAGATAAAACCCTTCGTGTTGCTGCCCATGGGCAAGAACCGCGTGCTGCGTAGTTATCTCGTGCTGAATGGGTTGAGTGGCTACAACCTCATATGGATGTTCATGCTCGTTCCCTTCGGCTTCGGCACGCTGTTCAAGTATTTCGGCTTCGTGGGCGTGCTGGGCTTCCTTGTGGGCTACTGGCTGCTGATGTTGCTCAACAACTACTGGTATGTGCTATGCCGTACGCTGATGAACCAGCATATCCTCTACGTGCTCCTTCCCATCGCCGTATATGGCCTCTTGCTCGTAGGGTTGCTGGTACCCGAGACCAACTATATCGGCAACTTCTGCCTCGAATTGGGCGAGGGTTTTTTCCAATGGGAGTGGCCCACCTTCGTGGGTGTCATCGTTGTCATTTGGGGAATGTTCGAACTATGCCATATCGTGCAGAAGCGTGTCGTGTATAAGGAGTTGTCGAAGACCGAGGTAGTGAAGAAACTGAAGAAAGTAGCCGAATACAAGTTCCTCGACCGCTTTGGTGAAGTGGGCGAATATATGCGCCTTGAAATCAAGTTGCTTTCGCGCAACAAGGTGCCCCGCACGCAGTTCTTCATGGGACTCTCCATCATGCTCATGTTTAGTGCCGCATTGGCCTTTACCGATGTCTATGACGGCACCTTCATGCGCTACTTCGTTACGGTGTATAATTTCAGTGTGTTAGGTGTGCTCGTACTGAGTCAAACTATGAGTTACGAGGGAAACTACCTCGACGGGCTCATGAGCCGCAAGGAATCAATCCTCAATCTCCTGCGTGCCAAGTATTATGTGCAGTGCGTGTTGCTGCTATTGCCCCTTGCCATCATGCTCATCCCCATTGCCAAGGGCAAGTTGACGTTGCTGAGCGCCCTTGCCTGTTTCTTCCTAGCCAGTGGCTTCACCTTCTGGATATTGATGCAGTTGGCCGTGTACAATAAACTCACCCTGAATCTCAACACCAAGGTGACGGGAAAGAATAGTGGTGGTAGTTTCTTCCAGACGATGATCATCATGGCCGGGTTCTTTGGCCCCGTCATCGTGATACGTCCCCTCATCGCCCTCTTCAGTGAGACCACCGCCATGCTCATCATCCTCGCTATAGGCCTTGGCTTCACGCTCGCCCATCCCCTGTGGCTGCGCAACATATACAAGCGCTTCATGCAGCGCCGCTATGAGAATATGGAGGGCTTCCGTGCCTCGATAGTGAATAACTAATATCCCTAGGATCTCCTAGGATACCCTAGGACAACCTTGACAAAACTAAAAAACTCAAACTTATGATTACCGTCAATAACCTCAAGAAAAGCTTCGGCGAAAAAGTCGCCGTCAACATAGACAGTTATACTATACCGCAAGGCACCATGCTCGGCCTCGTGGGCAACAATGGAGCAGGCAAGACTACACTCTTCCGCCTTATCCTTGACCTCCTCAGAGCCGATGAAGGCAGTGTACACATCGGAGACATCGACGTATCCAAGAGCGAAGAGTGGAAACAGCATACAGGAGCCTTCATCGACGACAGTTTCCTTATCGATTACCTCACCCCCGAGGAATATTTCCACTTCCTTGGCCGTGCCTACGGACTGAAGAAAGAGGAGGTAGATGAGCGCCTCGCCTCCTTCGCCCGCTTCATGAGCGGCGAGGTGCTGGGTCAGAAGAAACTTATCCGCGACTTTTCGCGTGGCAACAAGCAGAAGGTCGGTATCATCGGTGCCATGCTGCACCGCCCCTCACTGCTCATCCTAGACGAGCCGTTCAACTTCCTTGACCCCTCATCGCAGTCGGTCATCAAGCATCTGTTGGCAGAGTACAATAAGGAGACTGGCGCTACCATCCTCGTGTCGAGCCACAACTTGAATCACACTACCGATGTGTGTCCCCGCATT
>JAZONI010000038.1:0-29308 GCA_045654445.1 Bacteroidaceae bacterium
ACCACCTACGCGATAGTATTTTGAACCAAGCAGGATATACCATACTACGATTCACCAACGAAGAAGTAATAGGCAACATAGAAAATGTAATCCATCGCATCACCTCTGCGATGACTGAGTCACCCCTCCTTGGGAGGGGCAGGGGGGAGGCCATCCGTTGGTACGACCGCGAAGCCCACACCCACTTCGACGTGTGTGCCGATGACCACTGCCAACGTTACCAAGGCATAAGTCGTAAGGTGACGCCACACGTGCATGAGGCCATACGTGCCACACGTGGCATCGTGCTCAGTTACGATGGCGAGGTATGCGATGCCCGCTTCAGTAAGTGTTGTGGCGGTATCACCGAACTCTACGAGAGCTGTTGGGACGACACGCCCCACCCCTACCTCAGCGTGGTGCACGACCCCTTCTGCAACACCAATGACCCGAAGATACTTTCCGAAGTGCTCAACCATTATGACCAGTCTACCGACTTCTACCGCTGGACGGTGCAGTACACACAGGAAGAATTGTCGGAACTGGTACGACGCCGCAGCGGATTCGACTATGGCGAGATCGTAGACCTCATCCCTATAGAGCGCGGACCCTCGGGACGCATCGTGCGCCTACAGATTGTAGGTACCAAGGCTACGCGCATCATCGGCAAGGAGCTGGAGATACGACGTACGCTCTCTGAGACACACCTCTACAGCAGTGCTTTTGAGGTGGAGAAAGAGGGGGACACCTTCGTCCTTCATGGTTCGGGATGGGGACATGGCGTAGGACTATGTCAGATAGGTGCTGCCGTAATGGGAGCTAAAGGTTACAAATACGACGAGATATTGAGTCACTACTACCCCAACGCTGAACTCAGCGAGTGGTACTAAATGGGAACAAACAAGAACAATCATTAACCAATCAAAACCAAACAGACAACAATGAGAAAGATCATGATCCTCGCAGCGGCAGTGTTCACATTGGCCGCCTGCAACAACAAAAAAAGCGCAACAGAGGCTCAGCCCGAAGCAAAAGACACCATCGTTTATGAGCACGAATACTTGGTCAAGGTGGGCGATATGGCTCCCGACTTCACCCTCGCCTATACCGATGGCACGGAGTTCACCCTATCGGAACAACGCGGCAAAGTCGTGATGCTACAGTTCACCGCCAGTTGGTGCGGCATATGCCGAGGTGAGATGCCCCACATCGAGAGCCGCATATGGCAACCCCATAAGGAGAATGCCGACTTTGTACTCGTGGGCGTTGACCGCGAAGAGCCACGCGAAGTAGTAGAGGAATACACCGCTAAGTTGGGTACCACATACCCCATGCTGCTCGATGAGAAGGGCGACGTCTTTGCCAGCTATGCCCTACGCAACTCGGGCATCACGCGCAACGTGCTCATCGACCGCGACGGTCGCATCGTCATGCTCACCCGCCGATTCGTAGAGCCCGAGTTCAACACTCTCGTGACTACTATTGACAGTCTGTTGACCCAGCGATGAAATTCTTCTTCACAAGCTAGCATATATAAAAAGAATCTAGATTCTTTTATACGGAGATATGGGCATTCCCTTTTATCACGCCAAGAAAGCCCCATAAAGACAAGAAGAAAACGAGGGTGTGTCCTGACACACCCTCGTTTTCTTGAGCCTCTTGTCGGATTCGAACCAACGACCCCGAGATTACAAATCACGTGCTCTGGCCAACTGAGCTAAAGAGGCGGGTGGGTAAGCAATCTATATCGCACCGCTACGACCTAATACCTTTGCTGCGATCAAGCCCTGGAGGGTTCAAAGGGAGCTGGCCGTATAGGACTTACCCATCTTGCGGGTGCAAAGGTAGCACTTTTTTTTTATTCTACAAACTTTTCATGCAATATAAAACTTCTGCCGGCGAAATCGCTTCGGCGGCAGAAAAAAAGAAATGGCATTTATCAGAAAAACAGAACAAGAAAAACATCTATTACAGAGGAGAAAAGCGCGTCGTCAGAAGCTGAACTGCGTCATCAGGCTTACGCGCTGTGCCCAACGTCCCTCGCCATCACTGTTCTGGCGTTTGCCGAGGTTGTACTCGCCACCCACCTGGATACGCGGGGTGATGTTCCAGAATACGTTGAGCGCACTATACAGACCATACCGGTACATACTACCCTCGGGGGTATGGTCGGGCAGATAGCGCAGCTGACCGAAGGTGAGCCCCGTGAAGAGTGTGGGGGTGAAGTGGTACTGTGCAGCACCATACCAACCGAAGAGACGGGGAGCATACATCTCGCCTTGCACTGCGGGGTCATTGACAAGGTCGTAGTTGCCCATCATGAGGTCGCCCGTAAGGCTACTGATGCCACGACCATAGTTACCCATGAAGTAGAGTGTGAGCGGCTTGCAGGGGCGCATGACAGAACTGAGTTGTACACCCCACCCTATCTCATTCTTGTTCTCACCCACTACGAGGTCACGGTAGGGAAGCACGCGCATGATACCGGCCAGGCGTACATGCTGGTTGGGAGCCCACTCATATTGGGTGAAGGCAGCAAGGTTGGGGAACCAGTCATCGATAGCCTGCGTAGTGGTACTGTTGGCACCTACGAAAGACTGAGGCATCTCCACCGAACCGGCCACAATCCAGTCCTTGCGCACGTTATGCATCCAGCGCACGAGCACTGCTGTGGTACTCACATAGGCGTTAGGTCCCTGTCCGTCGACGAGAAGAGGCTCGGCCAACGGGTCACTGAAGGTGGAGTGGGCATAACCGATGGTCCAGTCGTTCAGCGTAGCGTAAGCTTTCTTGAGAAGAAAGTCGCGCTGGTTGTACCCGTCGAAGTTGGCCTCAATATATAGTTGGTAGTCGCCTACCGTGGGGTTATTGCCGAGCACACGGAAGTAGAGCGCCGTACCGGCCGGTGTAGAGCCTAACCAACGGTCACGAGCGGGATTCCCGGGGATGGCAATATTATAGGGTATGAATCCGTTGTTGGGCATCGCGCCACACCAGTCGTACCATCCACGCATGCGCACCACGCCGCCAAGGCCCATGGCAAAGTTGGCATCGCGACTCATGAAAAGGAAATAGGGCGCACGAGGGTCCTGTGCATGGCGAAACTGGTCGTAGTAGAAGATGTCGAGCAGGGCACGCTCGCTCTCGGGCGAAGGTTTGACGCCCTCGCCAAGGTATTCGATACGGTGGGTATTCTTGAGCGAATCGACGTATTGTTCTACGCGACTCTGGCTCTGTGCCGATACCGATGTAGCAGCGGCACACACAATGGCAGCAAGGCCAATAATCTTTGGTTTCATAACGTATACATTCATTTCAATGGACACCACAATAACACCACCCAACAAAAGAATGTTTACCTGAGAGGAGAGAAAGCACAAGAAGTTCGGTAAATCTGCCATATCTACGATAAGGACGGAAACAACTAGAATAAAGAGGCAAGCCATATTTTGCAAAATGTACTGAACAAAAAGACTGAGAGGCAATGCGCCAACCGTTAAAAACAACATTTCAAGAAGAAGAAATGGAACTTTTGCACTCTTACACCCTCTACAGATTCAAAAAAGCTGTATCTTTGCATCGTTTTTTCATAGTGATAAGTTAATAATATGCAAGAGGGCCGATCATCGAGATGCGGTCTTCTGTTTTTTATAGTACTACGCTATCCTAATATCCTAATTCATAGTCTTCGAATTCTCGCCATTCAACAAAAAACGGCACATATCTATGCATATATCACCAAAAAGGTATATTTTTGCATTATGAAAACATTGATACAAAATGCCATCATCGTGAATGAGGGCGAGCAGTATGCAGGCAGCGTACTGATAGAGAATGAGAAGATTGCTGCCATCGTGCGCGGCACTAGTGCTGAACCCATCGTTGCTGACCGCACCATCGATGCTACAGGATGTTACCTCATGCCAGGAGCCATCGACGACCATGTGCACTTCCGCGACCCAGGCCTGACACAAAAGGCCGACATGGCCACCGAGAGCCGCGCGGCGGCACGTGGAGGCATCACCTCTGTGATGGACATGCCCAACTGTAACCCACAAACGACCACAATAGATACACTGGAGGCGAAGTTTGCCGACGCTGCCACGAAATGCTTGGTAAACCACTCATTCTATCTGGGTGCTACGGCCGACAACATGGAGGAGGTGCTGCGCATAGACCCCACTCGCGTGTGCGGCCTCAAGGTGTTCATGGGCAGTAGCACAGGTAACATGCTCGTAGCCGAGGAGGAGCGCCTGGAAGCCATCTTCAGCGCTTCGCCCACACTCATCGCCCTGCACTGCGAGGATCAGGGTGTGATTGCAGCCAACACTGCCAAGTACAAGGCTGAAACGGGTTGCGATGACCCCGCCGTGACATACCACCCCCTCATACGTAGCGAGGAGGCATGCTACCGCTCTACGGCCAAGGCCGTAGAACTAGCCCAGCGCACAGGAGCACGTATACATGTGATGCACATCAGTACGGCTCGCGAACTGGAATTGCTCACCACTGGCAACATCGCCGACAAGCAGATTACGGCCGAGGTATGCATGCCGCACCTCTACTATACCGATGCCGACTATGCCACCTATGGCACACGCATCAAGTGTAACCCTGCCGTAAAGAGCGCCACCGACCGCGAAGCACTGCGCGAGGCTCTGTGCGAGGGACGCATCGACGTCATTGGCACCGACCACGCACCACACCTACCTGCCGACAAGGTGGGCGGATGCCTCAAGGCTGCATCAGGTATACCCACAATACAATATGTGTTGCCTGCCATGCTTGAACTGGCCGAAGAGGGCATCATCACCCTACCACAACTAGTAGAGAAGATGGCACACAACCCAGCCATACTTTATAAGGTAGAGGGCCGCGGATTCATCCGCGAAGGCTATCAGGCCGACCTCGTACTCGTGCGTCCCAATGCCCCGCACACGGTAGATGCAGCCGAAATCATGAGCAAGTGTGGCTGGAGCCCCTTCGAAGGACACACCTTCAGTCACGACATCACCCACACATGGGTCAATGGTCATGCGGTATACGAGAACGGCACATTTGACGATAGCGTGATGGGACAACGGCTGACGTTCAATGCCAACTAAAAAATTGCAATAAAGAGTTCATCATTCAACGCGTAGAAGTAATGGACAGAACTCAGCATTTAGCACTCAGGATAGACTATCCCGTACATCAGATCGTACCCTACATCAATTGGCTCTATTTCTTCCATGCGTGGGGTATGGAGCCACGCTTTGTCACCATTACCGGGGTACACGACTGCCCTGCCTGCCGCGCAGGGTGGATAGCCTCATTCGTGCCCGAGGAGCAGGCCAAGGCACGCGAAGCCGCAACACTCTACACCGAAGCCATAGCACTGCTACGCCAGTGGGGCGACAAGGTCATGTGCCAAGCCCTATGCCTACTGGCCGAGGCCAATAGCGAAGGCGACGACATCGTCATAGGACGCCACACCCACCTCCCCCTACTACGACAACAGCAGGCTGGCAAGAAGGGCTACACGCTATGCTTGAGCGACTACATACGTCCAGCCTCATCGGGCATGCCCGACACGATAGGCGTGTTTGCCACCACGGCCCATATACCCGAGAGCGACAATACATTGCTCGCCTCTACCCTAGCCGACCGCCTGGCCGAAGCCACTGCCGAGCGGCTACACGAAGAGGTACGCAAGCAGCATTGGGGGTATGCCAAAGAGGAGAGCCTCACCATGCACGAACTGCACCAAGAGGCCTTCCTAGGCATACGCCCTGCCGTAGGTTACCCCAGCCTGCCCGACCAGTCGGTAAACTTCATCATCGACGAACTGTTGGATTTGAAAAAGATAGGCATCACACTGTCATCGAACGGAGCCATGCAGCCCGCCTCGTCAGTGTCGGGGTTGATGATTGCCCACCCCAAGGCACGTTACTTTGCCATAGGAGATATCGGTGAAGACCAACTGCACGACTATGCACAGAGACGCGGCCTCGGCATGGAAGAGATGGAGCGTTTCTTGCAACAATGCATAAAAAAGTGAGCAGGAGGGATACTAGCAGCGTTATTCTTTGGAAAATACAAAACTTTATTGTTTCTTTGTAGATAAATTTTTAAGAATCGCACTATGAAAGGTATCATTCTCGCCGGAGGCACTGCAACTCGCCTGTATCCGCTCTCAAAAGCCATCAGCAAACAAATCATGCCGGTATATGACAAACCCATGATCTATTACCCCTTATCGACACTGATGCTGGCCGGCATACGCGAGGTGCTCATCATAAGCACACCACGCGACCTACCCATGTTTCGCGAACTGCTAGGCACCGGCGAACAGTTGGGCATGCGTCTCGAATACAAGGTGCAAGAGGTGGCCAACGGATTGGCACAGGCTTTCGTCTTGGGTGCCGACTTCCTCGGTGGGGAGCCCGGATGCCTCATCTTGGGCGACAACCTCTTCTACGGACAAGGCTTCAGTGCCATGCTCAAGCGTGCCGCTGCCACTACCGAAGGGGCTTGCATCTTTGGCTACTACGTGAAAGACCCGCGCGCCTATGGCGTAGCTGAGTTTGACAACAACGGCAAAGTGCTCTCGCTGGAAGAAAAACCCGCCAACCCCAAAAGCAACTATGCCGTGCCAGGGCTTTACTTCTATGACAGTACCGTGACCGAGAAAGCCCGTGCACTACAACCGTCGGCACGAGGTGAATATGAGATCACCGACCTCAACCGTCTATATCTCGAGGAGGGCACATTGCGTATGGAACTCTTCGGACGCGGATTTGCCTGGCTAGACACAGGTAATTGCGATAGCCTGCTCGAAGCTTCGGACTTTGTGGCTACCATACAGAAGCGACAAGGCTTCTACGTCAGTTGTATCGAAGAAATCGCCTGGCGCAACGGATGGATTGACAGTAACCAACTCTATGCCCTTGGCAAGCAACAGGAGAAAACAGCCTATGGCCAATACTTGATTGACCTGGCAAAAATGTAATTGCAACCAAAGGTGCTTTTCAATTTTCAAATCTAAAATTCAACTCAATGAAGACCTATCTCGTAACTGGCGCTGCAGGATTTATCGGTGCCAACTATATCAAATATCTGCTTCAACGCTACGATGATGTAAAGATTGTCGTTCTCGACCTATTGACCTATGCCGGCAATCTGGGCACCATAGCCAATGATGTGGACAACGAGCGTTGTATATTCCAACGTGGCGACATCGGTGACCGTACCCTTGTCGACAACCTCTTTGCACAATACAATTTTGATGTGGTGGTCAACTTTGCCGCCGAGAGTCATGTAGACCGCAGTATCGAGAATCCCCAACTATTCCTTGAAACCAATATCCTCGGTACACAAAACTTGCTTGATTGTGCCCGCCGTGTTTGGGTGACTGGCAAAGATAGCCAAGGATATCCCACGTGGCGCGATGGTGTGCGCTACCATCAGGTATCGACCGACGAGGTATACGGTAGTTTGGGAGATGAGGGGTACTTCACCGAAGAGACGCCCCTATGTCCGCACAGCCCCTATAGCGCATCGAAGACCAGTGCCGACCTCTTCGTGATGGCCTACCACGACACCTATCACATGCCCGTGACCATCACACGATGCTCAAACAACTATGGTCCCTACCACTTCCCCGAAAAGTTGATTCCGCTCATCATCAAGAACATCCTCGAAGGCAAGCAACTCCCTGTCTATGGTGATGGCTCCAACGTGCGCGATTGGCTCTATGTGGAGGATCACTGTAAAGCCATCGACATGGTAGTGCGCAACGGACGTCCCGGACAAGTGTACAACGTGGGTGGACACAACGAGAAGAAGAATATCGACATCGTGAAACTCACCATAAGCACCATACACCGCCTCATGACCGAGCAACCCGAATACCGAAAGGTATTGAAGAAGCAGGAGATAGGTGCTGATGGACTCCCCAGCATAGAATGGATCAACGATGACCTCATCACCTATGTGAAGGATCGCCTCGGACATGACCAACGCTATGCCATCGACCCCACAAAGATAAAAAACGAGCTAGGATGGTATCCCGAGACCTCCTTCGAAGTGGGCATCGTAAAGACCATCGAGTGGTATCTCACCCATCAAGAATGGGTAGATGAGGTCACCAGCGGTGAGTATCAGCATTACTACGAGCGCATGTATTCATAAGAAGAGAATACGCAACAAATAAACCGACATAACTACATACGAAACAAGAGACAACTCCCATGCAATACGGATATATAAAAGTCAGTGCAGCCATCCCCTTGGTGAGCGTGGCCGACACAAAGTACAATGTAGAACAGATGATCGCCTTGGCACACCGTGCTCATAAAGAGAGTGTCGAGATTACCGTGTTTCCCGAATTGTGTATCACAGGCTACACTTGTGGCGACTTGTTCACCCAGCAGACATTACTGCAAGAGGCCGAGACAGGCATTGCCGAATTTGCGCAAGCCACCAGTGCATACGACACGATATATATCATCGGAGCGCCCATCTACGTATGTGGTGCCTTGTACAACTGCGCCCTCGTAGTGCAACAAGGCAAGATACTCGGCATTGTGCCCAAGTGCTATATCCCCAACTACGGAGAGTTCAACGAGCGCCGCTGGTTCTCTACAGGATACAACCTGCGCATGGAGGACAATATCCAATATGCCGGCCAATCGGTACACATCGGTTCGTATCAAATCTTCCACACAGGGCGCTATGCTTTCGGCGTAGAGATCTGTGAAGACCTATGGAGCGTGACACCGCCCAGTTCGGCACTAGCCCTGCAGGGAGCCGAAATCATCTTCAACCTCTCGGCTTCGGACGAGGTGACAGGCAAGCACGAATACTTACGCTCGCTCATCGCCCAGCAGTCGGCACGTTGCATGGCAGGATACGTATACAGTAGTAGTGGATATGGTGAGTCGACCACCGACCTCGTATTCGCGGGCAAAGCCTTCGTTGCCGAGAATGGAAACATCGTGACCGAGGGCAATCGTTTCTGCCTCGATGCTCAGTTGTTGTGCTCAGAGATTGACCTCGACAAACTGCGCATGGAGCGCCGTGGAAACACCACCTTCGCTACCGCACAGGCCGACCTCTACCCCAAAGCCACACACATATACACAGCCCCCATCAGCGAAAAGGAGAGTACGCTCACCCGCACCTACTCTCGCCTACCCTTCGTGCCGAAGGGCGACCTGCTCGATGCACACTGCAACGAGATTCTCAACACACAGGTAGCCGCCTTGGCCAAGCGCCTGAGCCATATCCATTGCTCTAAGGTGGTGATAGGCATCTCGGGCGGACTTGACTCTACATTAGCGCTTTTGGCAACCATACGTGCCTTCGACCGTCTGCAACTTCCCCGCACAGGTATCATAGGCATCACCATGCCTGGCTTTGGCACCACCGACCGCACCTACCAGAATGCACTATCTATGATGGAGCAGTTAGGCATCAGCCAACGCGAGATAAGCATCAAAGATGCCTGCATACAACATTTCAGCGACATCGGCCACGACATCAACATACATGATACCACCTATGAGAACGGACAGGCACGCGAACGCACCCAGTTGCTCATGGACGTAGCCAACCGCGAAAACGCCATCGTCATCGGTACGGGTGATCTCTCTGAATTGGCACTCGGCTGGGCCACCTATAATGGTGATCACATGTCGATGTATGGCATCAATGCAGGTATCCCCAAGACTCTGGTGCGCCACCTCGTGGAGTGGGAAGCCACACACACCTACGAAGGCGATATACAACGCATATTGCTCGATGTGGTGAACACCCCCATCAGCCCCGAACTCATCCCAGCCAAGGAAGATGGCACCATCAAGCAGAAAACCGAGGACCTCGTGGGGCCCTATGAGTTGCACGACTTCTTCATCTACCACTTCATGCGCTCGGGTTACACCCCTACAAAGATATTCTACCTTGCTTGCCGCACCTTTGAGGGTGAGTATAGCAAGGCTGTTATCAAGAAGTGGCTCACCACCTTCTTCCGTCGATTCTTCCAGCAGCAATTCAAGCGCTCATGCCTGCCCGATGGGCCCAAGGTCGGCAGTGTATCGCTGAGCCCGCGTGGTGATTGGCGCATGCCTAGTGATGCTAGTGCAGCACGTTGGATTGAAGAGTGCGAACAATTGAGCATTGAAAACTAATCACACTCCAAGCCCATGCGCAAAAGGGAAAAAGCGGCATACATCATCGGCATAGCAGCAGTCACGGCAATATTCACCGTGATTACCAAGCCTTCGCTGCAATACATTCCCACACATGAGAAACCCGACATTACGGCAATAGTCGACACCACTCCTAAGTTTCGCATATCGGCCTACGACAGCATATTCCGTATTTATGCCGATACGATTGGATGGGATTGGAAGATGCTTGCCGCCGTAGCCTACGTGGAATCTAAATTTGACACCGCTGCAGTATCGAACGTCGGAGCACAAGGATTGATGCAGATGATGCCAGGCACAGCGCATGCCATGGGAGTACCAGAAGGAAAGGAGCATGACCCTGAGGAGAGTGTGCGCGCAGCCGTTGACTATTTCATCTACCTATCGCACCTCTTCCGTCGAGTGCCCGAACCTGAGCGCATCAACTTCGTACTCGCCTCCTACAATGCCGGATTCGGACATATACAAGATGCCATGCGCCTAGCAGAGAAATATGGCAAGAACCGCCATGTATGGAACAATCATGTGGAGACCTACCTGAGACTAAAGAACGACTCTATCTACTACACTGACTCACTCTGCCGTAACGGCCGTTTCGCAGGAACAGAAACTATACTTTTCGTACGCAAGGTACAGCACAAATATAGCCAATATAACTTATGGGAAGAGCAATTCCTGCAGGAACAGATGACATGCACGGAAAAGAATGAGGTTGGACAATAACACAAACAGCCGCCTCGTTTCGTTACCTTATCACCACCTCGTCTATAAATAAGAATCCGCCATAATCACTACGTGTGGCTTGATAACGCACATAACGCGCCGAAGTTTCTCCCTTCCAACCGAATGTCTTGAAGGTCACAGCATCATCACGCACCACCTCATTGTCGATACGTGTCAGTTCAGTAAAGGTCTCCCCATCATCACTCACCGACACCACAATCTGTGCAGGCATAAACACCCCAGGACCACATATCTGCATAAAGTCTGCATTGACTTCACGAATAGGCATCACCTCTTCAAGATCAACCACCACATCAACACCCTTTCGGCCTAGGAATCCCTGCCAGCACTTATCACCATAGGTCCAACCACCCCGCACACCATTCACGAGCGCAGCATCACCTCCTGCTGCATAACCTGGATAGTATCTACAACCATCCACATAACTCACCTGCTTACCTACTCCTAAGTGTTGTAGATGTTGGTCAGCTCCAGGACGGTTTCCTACCTCATGTTCCAAATCAAAAGCATTGTATCCCTGGCTACGCAAATAGTTCACGGCCTCGATGGCTCGAGCACGAAAATTGGCATAATCTTTATTCTCGGGCACACTCCATGCTACCTCAGCCAAAGCCAAGATACGAGGATATGCCATATACTCCATATGTTCTTCTGTGGGTATATACTCGGTAAACAAATTGCCTTGTATACCATAGAGTAACGAGGCTTGATCCACATCAATCGTGTCAGGTATTGGTTCATAAGCATACACTTTCTGCAGTGGCAAGTACCCACCAAAAGCCTCGGGCTGCGTATGGGGTGCATCTTGATAAGCATCGAAATAGCAATACTCACCCGGTGTCATGATAGCACGATGCCCCATTGCCATCACTTTAAGACCTCCTTCAGCACCATGCCACGACATTACTGTAGCGTTAGGCGCCAGTCCTCCGTCGAGTATTTCATCCCAGCCCAAGAGTTTGCGACCATGCGCATTCAAGAACTCCTCGATGCGATGAATGAAGTAACTCTGTAATTCATCCACATCGGCCAATCCTTCATGCTCCATGCGAGCCTGGCACTTGGTGCAACTCTTCCAAGCCTGCTTGCTTGCCTCATCACCTCCAATATGTATATATTCCGAAGGAAAGAGTTCCATTACCTCTGTCAGCACATTCTCCAAGAACTCAAAAGTGTACTCACTACCCACACAGAAGTCCGACTCCTTATAAGGCATGTGCGAGCACGACAATTCAGGATAGGCCGCCAACACCTCTTCTGAGTGCGATGGCATCTCTATTTCAGGGATTACGGTGATATAATTACACTGGGCATACTCCACGATTTCGCGTATTTCAGCTTGCGTGTAATAACCTCCATGTGCATTAGCAGCCCCTCTATCCACATATTCACGATTGCCATTCCACCACTCCTTCCACGTAGCATGCGTGCGCCACGCGGCAAACTCGGTAAGGCGAGGGTAACGTGCTATCTCTATGCGCCACCCTGCCGCATCAGTCAGGTGTAGATGCAAGCGATTGAGCTTATATCGTGCCATGGCATCAATCTGCTTTTTTATGAAGTCCACATCAAAAAAGTGACGCGACACATCAATCATCATGCCACGATAAGCAAAACGTGGTGCATCAACGATGCGCCCCATTGGCACTTTATTATCGGCATACATCTGCACAAGAGTCTGCACGCCATAAAAGAGTCCAATAGGAGCAATCGCCTCTATCAGCACCCCACTCTTATCTACCGTCAGCACATACCCTTCAGCACTATCCACATCGGGGAGAGTTTCTACGACATTCAACACCAGCGCATTGGAAATTGGCTTTGTTTCAGCAACGATGAGAGACAATGGTGAAGCACATAGATATTTCTGCAACAATTCTTTATCACCTTCTGGAGCCTCCACCCACAATCGAGTATTCCCATTAAAGGCAAAGAAACCACGATGCAACTCCACATGCTGAGGAATAGGGATTACAGAAATTCCTATATGCTGCTCGCATGCAGCAAAAAAAAGACATAGCGATAAGGGTATCGTCGCCAATAGATATTTTTTCATGGTATCGCGAAGAAGGGGATAAAAAATTCAAATTATAGGTTACAAAAAAAGAATCTGTTTCAAACTCAACGAATTTGAAACAGATTATCTTCTTTCGGGTTTTACTCCAATACGGTCATGGTCATCACCACATCTTCCTTGGGACGATCAGCACTGCCAGTAGCCACACCTTGAATCTTCTCAACCACATCGAGTCCCTCTACAACCTCACCGAATACGGTATATTGGTTATCAAGGAAAGGAGTACCACCCACCTTTGTGTAGGCTTCCAACTGCTCGGGGGTAAATGTAAAGCCCTGCGTCTCCTTCAAGATTTTATCTGTCTCAGCGGCAAGGCGATTCTGCAACTCTCTCAGTCCCTTTTGGTCGCCACGTTGGTACATTGCCTGTATACTGTCGCGATGCTGTGCTGCAAGTTCATTGAAAATCTGCTGGCCACGCTGTCCATCGAGTTGGAGAGCCAACTGCTTCAGTTCAGCATCAGTATACTTCTTACCCCATACAATATAAAATTGAGAGCCCGAAGAACGACGTTCAGGATTCACCTGATCAGCCTGACGGGCTGCACTGAGCACACCGCGCTTATGGAAATACTGGGGATACACAAACTCGGCCGGGATAGTATACTCAGGGCCACCTGTACCCAAGCGTTTGCCTGCAGGCGCACCTTTCGAATCGGGGTCACCACCCTGAATCATAAAATCTTTGATTACACGATGAAAGAGCGTACTATCATAGTAACCCTCACGAGCCAGTTTGAGGAAATTGTCACGATGTTCGGGAGTTTCGTCATAGAGGCGAACAACAATATCGCCATAGTTGGTACTGATACGTACCTGAGGAGTTGTTGAATTCATAGTTTTATTCTTATTTGTTGATGGTACAATAGCAAATCCGACACATATAGCAAGCACTACAATGAGGGCTATCAGCGAATAGTGGAAAGAGGTTAGTTTCTTCATTTTCGTCATTCATTAGGGATGCAAAGATACAATAATACACGAATGATACAAAGAAGTAGAACAAGAATTTATTCATTCCTCATTTTATATTCAGGAGTATGCCAACAATCTAGATATGGCATTTTTATCAAGGTTTTACTTTTTTTCGAAAAAATGCTCTCAGGTAGGTAAAGTTATAAAAAATAGTTGTATCTTTACACGAGATATGGCAATAGAGCACCTCTCTTAACATGCCATTAGGACTTTACACATTAAAAAACAACATCATACAACAAAAACTATGAACGACAAACAACTTATGAACAAAGCGGCGGATAACATTCGTATCCTCGCTGTCGCTATGGTAGAAAAGGCTAAGTCTGGTCACCCTGGTGGTGCAATGGGCGGTGCCGATTTCATCAATGTACTCTATAGCGAGTTCCTCGAGTATGACCCCAAGAATCCTTTCTGGGAGGGTCGCGACCGTTTCTTCCTCGACCCCGGCCACATGTCGCCCATGCTCTATGCACAGTTGGCCCTGACTGGCAAGTACTCTATTGAGGACCTGAAGCAGTTCCGCCAATGGGGAAGCCCCACACCCGGACATCCAGAATTTGACATTGCACGTGGCATTGAGAACTCTTCTGGCCCCCTCGGTCAAGGACATGCCTATGCCGTAGGTGCTGCTATCGCAGCCAAGTTCCTCAAGGCACGCTTGGGCGAGGTGATGAACCAAACCATCTACGCCTTCATCTCTGACGGTGGTATCCAGGAGGAGATCTCACAGGGCGCAGGCCGCATCGCAGGCCACCTCGGACTGGACAACCTCATCATGTTCTATGACAGCAACGATGTACAGCTCTCTACCGCATGCAGCGAGGTGACATGCGAAAATGTAGCCAAGAAATATGAGGCGTGGAACTGGAAGGTAATCACCATCAACGGTAACGACGCCGACGAGATACGCGCAGCACTCACCGAAGCAAAGGCAGAGAAAGAGCGCCCCACACTCATCATCGGTAAGACCATCATGGGTAAGGGTGCACGCAAGGCCGACGGTAGCAGTTACGAAAACAACTGCGCCACACACGGCGCTCCCCTCGGTGGCGATGCCTATGTCAACACCATCAAGAACCTCGGTGGCGACCTTGAAAACCCCTTCCAAATCTTCCCCGAAGTGCAGGAAATCTACGACAAGCGTGCTGCCGAACTCGAGAAGATCATGGCCGAGAAGTATGCCGCCAAGGCTGCTTGGGCTGCCGCCAACCCCGACCTCGCCGTGAAAATGGCCGAGTGGTTTGCTGGCAAGCTCCCCGCTATCGACTGGGATTCTATCCAGCAGAAGGCTGGCGACCCCACCCGTAACGCTTCGGCCAACGTGCTCAGCCTCCTCGCTACAAAGGTAGAGAACATGATTGTGGCCTCGGCCGACCTCTCTAACTCTGACAAGACAGTCGGCTTCCTCAAGAAGACACACGCCTTCGTCAAGGGCGACTTCAGCGGAGCCTTCCTGCAGCCCGGCGTAGCCGAACTCACCATGGCATGCTGCTGCATCGGTATGGCACTACATGGTGGCGTGCTCGCAGCATGCGGTACCTTCTTCGTATTCTCTGACTATATGAAGCCCGCCATCCGTATGGCTGCCCTCATGCAGCTGCCCGTGAAGTTCATCTGGTCACACGACGCCTTCCGCGTAGGTGAGGACGGACCTACCCACGAGCCCGTAGAGCAAGAGGCACAGATACGACTCATGGAGAAACTCAAAAACCATAAGGGCAAGAACTCTATGCTCGTGCTCCGCCCCGCCGATGTAAACGAAACTACCGTATGCTGGCGCATGGCTATGGAGAACATGGATACTCCTACCGGACTCATATTCTCACGCCAAACCGTAAAGAACCTCCCCGAAGGTACCGACTACGAGCAGGCCACCAAGGGCGCATACACCATCGCTGGCGCTGATGAGAACCCCGATGTGATCCTCGTAGCTTCAGGTTCAGAGGTGTCAACACTCGTGGATGGCGCCGAGCTGCTCCGCAAGGATGGCGTGAAGGTACGCATCGTGAGCGTTCCTTCTGAAGGCCTCTTCCGCAGCCAGAGCAAGGAGTACCAGGAGAGCGTAATCCCCACAGGTGCCAAGGTATTCGGTCTCACCGCAGGTCTGCCCGTCAACCTCGAAGGGCTCGTAGGTGCCAATGGTAAGGTATTCGGCCTCGACCACTTCGGCTACTCGGCTCCCTACAAAGTGCTTGACGAGAAGTTCGGCTTCACCGCAGAGAATGTATACAACCAAGTGAAAGCAATGCTCTAATAACCAACATATGCCCACCCTACCCCATGCAAGGAGGGTGGGCATACATCATAACACCATAGACAAGTATGAAAACAATAGGTCTTGCCAGCGACCACGCAGGCTACGAACTGAAAGAATATGTAAAGCAATGGCTCACCGCCAAGGGTTGGGAATACAAGGACTTCGGCACCTACAGCACCGATAGCTGCGACTACCCCGACTTTGCCCATGCACTGGCTGAAGCCGTAGAGGCTGGCGAGTGCTACCCCGGTATCGCCATCTGCGGTAGCGGCGAGGGCATATCAATGACACTCAACAAGCACCAAGGAATCAGAGCCGCACTGGTATGGATGCCCGAGATTGCACACATGACCCGCCTGCACAACGATGCCAATGTGCTCGTAATGCCCGGCCGATACATCGACACCAACACGGCAGCAGACATCATGGAGGAGTTCTTCTCAACCGACTTTGAGGGTGGACGCCACCAAGCACGCATTAACAAGATTCCCGTACGATAAGAAACCTATATACATAGCCTTTCCTACGGGGAAGGCTATTTTTTTTACATTCGCCCATGAAAACACGCTCCCTTACATTAGCACTTTCTGCCCTGCTGTTACTCCTCGCCAGTTGCAATGGCCAACAGCAAACGACAGCATTCATCACTACAGACAACACACGCCTCATTAAGCATGGCAATACCTATAACTATATAGGATGCAACCTCTGGTATGCCTCCATATTAGGCTCCACTGGCACTGGAGGTGACCGTGAACGCCTATGTAGCGAACTGGATCAGCTCAAGGCACTAGGCCTCACCAATGTACGCATCGTCACGGGCCCCGATGCTGGCAGCGACCTTGCCAACCCCGCCAAGCCCTATTTGCAAAGTGCACCTGGAGTACTCAACGACACATTGCTCGCAGGGCTCGACTACACCATTGCCGAACTGGAGAAGCGCGACATGGATGCCGTCATCTACCTCAACAATGCTTGGGACTGGAGCGGAGGCTACGGCTACTACCTCAAGCAGTGTGGCTATGGCGACTCGCCCAATGCCAATATAGAGGGTGGATACGATCGCTATGTCGACTATTGTGCCGCCTTTTCACGCGACACCACAGCACAACGCCTATACTACGATTACATACAACAGATCGTGTCGCGCCGCAACACTATTACCGGACGTTTCTATAGAGACGAGCCCGCCATCATGGCCTGGCAATTGTGCAATGAGCCCCGCCCCTTTGCTCGCGATGCAGCCACCAAAGTACAGTTTGCCCAATGGATAGCCCGCGCTGCATCCCTAATCAAGTCACTCGATCCCAACCACCTCATATCTACAGGTAGCGAGGGTATCGTAGGTTGCGAGGCCGACGCCATCCTATACGAACAGATACATGCCGACCCCAACATCGACTACCTCACCATCCACATTTGGCCACTCAACTGGGGATGGGCTTCGCGTACCGCTCCCGACAGCAGCATAGCCTATGCCTGTGAAAAGAGCAGCCAATACATAGCCCTACACATCGATATGGCCCACCGCCTAGGCAAGCCGCTCGTAATCGAGGAGTTTGGCTACTCACGCCAAGGCAACCAGGCAGGCATAGGTATCCCCACCGACAGTCGCGACCACTACTACCGACACATCTTCGGTGAGGTGAAGCGTAGCATTGCCGAGGAAGGCCCCATCGTAGGCTGTAACTTCTGGGGATGGAGCGGTAGTGGCCGCCCACGCGACCTTGTATGGCAGGCAGGCGACGACTACCTATGCGACCCACCCCACGAGCCACAAGGCTGGTACTCAGTATTTGACTGCGACTCTACCACTATCGCTGTCATCCGCGAGTTCACGGCATCTCCCTTTTCTAGAAATTTAATGTCCGATTGTAAAAAATCGAACTTACGTTTTTCTATGTAATTACATTCTTGCAAACAGATAGATGAGGTATTATAGGAATAACGTTCCAAACCCAACAACAGACCCTATCTATAGATAATGACAACAGGAACACTGTTAATCCTTCGTCTTCAATAGTTCCTCTAAACGGAACATCTCGTCACGGTACTGGGCAGCCTCGGCAAAGTTGAGCTGCTTGGCGGCCTCCTGCATCAACTTGCGGGTGCGGGCGATGCTCTTCTCTAGTTGGCTACGCGACATATATTCCACGATGGGGTCGGCAGCGATGGGGAGTTGAGAGTTGAGAGTTGAGAGTTGAGAGTTGGCCTCCGGATGGTTCGTCTGTAGGCTGTTGTCCATTGTCAATTGTGATTTGTCCATTGTCAATTGATTCCTGATCTCCTTGCGTATCTGCTGCGGAGTGATACCGCGTGCTTCGTTGTAGGCGAGCTGCTTCTCGCGTCGGCGGTTGGTTTCGGTAATGGTGCGTTGCATGCTGTCGGTTATCTTATCGGCATACATGATGACGAGTCCGTTCACGTTACGTGCAGCACGGCCGGCAGTCTGCGTCAGTGAGCGGTGGTTGCGCAGGAAGCCCTCCTTGTCGGCATCGAGGATGGCTACGAGTGACACTTCGGGGAGGTCGAGGCCCTCGCGCAGGAGGTTGACACCGATAAGTACATCGTACTCGCCGCGGCGCAGGGCGTTCATAATCTCGACACGCTCCATGGTGTCTACATCGCTGTGTATGTAGTTGCAGCGCACCTGATGGTTCAGAAGATACTCGGCAAGCTCCTCGGCCATGCGCTTGGTGAGGGTCACCACGAGTATGCGCTCGTCGCGCTCGGCACGCACGAGGATCTCCTCCATGAGGTCGTCAATCTGGTTCAGCGTGGGGCGCACCTCGATGATGGGGTCGAGTAGGCCTGTGGGGCGGATGACCTGCTCCACCACCACGCCCTCGCTCTGCGCCAACTCGTAGTCGGCAGGGGTAGCGCTGACGTAGATGATCTGGTTGGTCATCTGCTGGAACTCCTCGAACTTGAGCGGACGATTGTCCATGGCGGCCGGCAGGCGGAAGCCATACTCCACGAGGTTGATCTTGCGGGCACGGTCGCCACCATACATGGCATGTATCTGTGGCACGCTCACGTGGCTCTCGTCGATGACCATGAGGTAGTCCTTGGGGAAGAAGTCGAGCAGGCAGTAGGGGCGCGTGCCTGCCTCACGTCCGTCGAAGTAGCGCGAATAG
The DNA here is from genome assembly GCA_045654445.1 of Bacteroidaceae bacterium. Classification (GTDB taxonomy): domain Bacteria; phylum Bacteroidota; class Bacteroidia; order Bacteroidales; family Bacteroidaceae; genus UBA1189. Next base: position 19,362 of record JAZONI010000038.1, read on the forward strand.
TTCTCGATGCCCGAGCAATGGCCCAGTTCGCGCAGCATCTCCATATCGTAGGTCACGCGTTCGTGCAGGCGCTTCGCCTCAAGCGGCTTGCCTACCTCGCGGAAGTACTCGACGCGCTTGGCCAAGTCGTCCTCAATCTGGTATATCGCCTGCAGGGTGCTCTCCTTGCTGGTCATGAAGAGGTTGGCAGGGTATATCTTGTATCCGTCGTAGGTAGTCATGCGCATACCGCTCACGGGGTCAATCTCCTCGATAGCATCTATCTCGTCGTCCCAGAACTGGATGCGCAGCACCTCATCGGCATAGGCGAGGAAGATGTCTACCGTATCGCCCTTGACGCGGAAGTTGCCGCGGTTGAGTTCCAGGTCGTTGCGGGTGTAGAGGCTGTCTACGAGACGACGCAAGAGTACGTTGCGGTCGAGCTTCATACCTACACGCACCTCAATCATGCTGTTGTAGAACTCTGCAGGGTTACCCATACCATAGATGCACGATACGGATGACACCACGATGACATCCTGACGTCCCGAGAGCAGTGCCGAGGTGGCACGCAGGCGCAGCTTGTCAATCTCGTCATTGATGGCCAGGTCCTTCTCAATGTAGGTGTCTGTAGAGGGGATGTATGCCTCGGGCTGGTAGTAGTCGTAGTACGACACATAGTACTCCACAGCATTGTGAGGAAAGAAACTCTTCATCTCGCTATACAGCTGCGCCGCCAGCGTCTTGTTGTGGCTGAGAATGAGCGTAGGACGGTTCACATTCTTGATAATATTGGCAATGGTGAATGTCTTACCCGATCCTGTAACACCGAGCAACGTCTGCGCAGGCACACCACTAAGCACTCCTTCAGTGAGCTGTGCTATGGCTTCGGGCTGGTCGCCCATGGGTTGGTAATCTGATACAAGTTCGAAATCCATACTGCAAAAGTAATAAAAAACGTAATAACACACATATTTTTATGCTGTGTTTTGAGATATAAACTTATCTACAAGAATTCTTTCCTGTAGACAGAACGTTTTTATTTTTATTACCAGAAAATGAGCGCGACTAGGAAAAATGATATTTAATTTGTTTTTTCTGTCAGATTTCACTAATTTTGCAAGCTAAATGAATAATGCAGTATATATAAATATGAAAAAGTTCATTGTACTTTTATTTCCATTGGTCATCTTGACTAGCTGCACACAATATGCAAAGGTGCAGAAGTCTATGAACTATGACTACAAGTACGAACTGGCTAAAGCATATTACATGGAGGGTGAATATAGTCAATCAAGTTCACTACTCGAAGACGTGTTGGCATTCATGAAGGGAACTATATATGCAGAAGAGTCGCTCTACATGCTCTCAATGTGCTACTTCAACATGAAGGATTACGTCACTGCCTCGCATTATTTCACAACTTACTACAATTCCTACCCCCGAGGTTCATATGCCGAAGTTGCTCGATTCATGTCGACCAAAGCACTTTATTTAGATACCCCTGACCCTCGTCTCGACCAAACAAGTACGATTAAAGCCATAGGCGAAATACAAGTATTCATCGAATATTACCCCTATTCGCGCTATAAGCAAGAGGCTAACGACATGCTCTATGAACTCCATGACCGTTTGGTAGAGAAGGAGTTCCGCTCAGCACAGCTCTACTATGACTTAGGGAACTACATGGGAAACAACTATCAAGCATGCATCATTACCGCACAGAACGCACTCAACGACTACCCCTACACAAAACTACGCGAAGAGTTATCAATGCTAATCTTGCGTGCCCGCTATAGCATGGCCAAGGAGAGCGTACAAGAGAAGATGCTTGACCGTTATCGCGACACGGTAGATGAATATTATTCTTTCAAGAATGAGTTCCCCGAAAGCAAGTTCACCAAAGAGGCAGACAAGATTTTTCGTGAGTCACAAAAAGCACTAAAAAAATAACTGACGAAAAGAGTCGGCATACACAAAGAAATAACAAACAAATAGATAAAGTATTATGGATTACAAGAAAAGTAACGCCCCTACAAACACTGTCACTCGTGACATGTCAGATTTCAGAGACAAGACTGGTAACGTATATGAATCAATTGCTATCATGGGCAAGCGTTCAAACCAGATTTCCGTAGAGATTAAGGAAGAGCTGAAGAAGAAACTCGAAGAATTCAGCTCTACATCAGACAATATGGAGGAAGTGTTTGAAAACCGCGAGCAAATTGAGATTTCACGCTACTACGAGCGTCTGCCCAAGCCTACTCTCATTGCTGCTCAGGAATTCTTGGAAGATAAGGTGTACCACCGCAATCCGCTCAAGGAGAACAATCCCACAGCATAAAACACCGTAACATGAAATTCCATATACACCATTTCTATCTGCTGCTTTCCGTAGCAGCATTGGTTGTATGCATGTGCACATCATCGCTTGTGACATTTTCCTATCAAGACATGTCATCTGTATCGATGAATAATTTCGGGATTCACTCAGTTTTGATGCCTCAGAATGAGCATGTCACATCTACAGCCTCTTGTGCTTTGGGTATACTCCTCATTGTTTCGGCTCTCACTTGTGCTTTCAACTTTTTTGTGAGCCTATTCCAGAATTTCTCATTACAGAAACGTTGTTCTATTTTCAACTGCTGTCTGCTAACGGGATATTATATCGTATTGTTGGTTTTTGTACTCATCCTACGTGATGACACACATTTAGCCAACATCAGTTGGCAAATATGCCTACCCCTCATCGCACTCATTTTATCGGCTATGAGTTTCTACTCTATCCGTATGACAGAGGCTAGACTGCTAGCTCGCGCCAATAATTTTCGTTTGCGTGAGTAACTCATCAAACATGATACATAATAGAATAAGAGGTGCGTACATGGTTCGCACCTCTTATTCTATACTTTATAAATGAAATAGATAAATTCATTAAGAAAAAAACTGTAAAAAAACTTTAATATTCTTTTTTTTCTCTTACATTTGCAGAAAATATATCTAAAAGAGTATTTAACAGAAGATTAATTGTCAATATCAAGTATTATGTGCAAGAAAAAGTTAGGAATGTTCCTCATAGGAACAACTTTTATTGTTTGCTCATGCGTAGACAACACCTACGATATAGCAAACAAGGAAGTGGCAACAGATGTAAAGATCGAAGGGAATCAGGTAACTCTACCATTAGGTTCGCTACAAGCTTTTATGCTTGAGTCAATCATTAACGTGGATAGTTTGGAGATGATAAACCAGACAAACGGAATGTACAGTATCAATTTCTCAGATACCATAAAGCCATACACGTATGAGATTCCCGAAATTACGTTCCAGATTCCTTCACAGAAAGTGAACTTCGATATCGGTGACTTTGATGAAGTCAACATTTCTAATGTTGACATTGCCGGAAAAGACATCGAAGGGATGGAGCTTGTTACTCCGGACGTTTCATTGGACAACTTGAAGCTTCCCGAATTGAGCATTAATCGTTCGATGAGTACAGCAAATGAGCAAGTCAAGGAATTTGAGTCATTCTTCGACTCTGACATGATCGAACAGCTTGGCACCATCAAATTTAACCAGACATTTACAATCAATGATGGCACCATAGAATTCAATATGGACTACACTCTACCCAAGGAGGTGAAATCCATTTCTACCATTATGCTAGAATCAGCAGGAGATGAGAACAATTCAGAAAATGGTGCTTTAATAGGATTTGAGATTATCCATCCCCAGGCTCTGCAAAATCTTAACAAAAGCATTAAATTCGAGATTGCATTCCCCGAACAATTCGTTTTAGCCAAGGATCCCACAGCAAAAGGCAACTATGTCATTAACGGCAATACAATTACCGTTTCCGAATTGAAGGTAAATGCAGGAGAGGAGGCAAGCACCAATATAAGATTCTATCTCAACAGATTGGAAAACCTAGACAAGCAGATAAGCAACGGACAGTTCAAACTGGATGAAACTATCACATATACCGTTGAATATTCTGTCAATGGCGACTTAAAAGTTGAAAAAGGCACCAAGTTATCAGACTTTGACTTTATCGTAAAATCAGACCTCGACCTCGCTGTTCGTGACGTAAAAGGTGAGACCAATGACATTGAAATAGAGTTCGAGTCTACCGATATATCATTCGACATCGACCTCGACAACCTTGAATCTATCGACCGAATAGAGTATATCGACTTTGATGAATCTCAAAGCCAACTCCACTTCCACTCCGAGATAGAAGGAGGATTCACTCCATTCGCCTTGAAAGAGGGATATGCATTAAAGTTGGAATTTCCCAAGGAGATAACGATTTGCGAATCACTATCAGAGTATCCCAGAACAAACTTAAATGGAGAAAAGGCTGTTGAATATATTGAGGACGAACATGCTTTCTACATCTACGACATCGAAGTTTTCAATAGTTCCGTAAAAGACACAGATGACAAGGGCACTCCTCTCTATAGCCATTGGAGATTAGCTTTAGACAGATTTGACCTGCATCAAGATGTTGTAGATGGACAATTCCATCATGACATAACAGCAAAGGTTACTGCTGTAAAGAACGGAGCCTCTGCAGACAAACTCATGCTTGCAGGAGCCACACTAAATTCATTCAATGAGACATTTGCCTCTTTTGATGACAAGAAAATCAATTTTGAAATCTTGGAATCAAATCTCATTATTGATGATGCGTTCGTACATACCGAGGCTATCAGTTCTCCATTGGAACACACCGTTTCGTTTGAATTTGAGAACAGTGACCTTCCCAAGGAGATACGCCGCATAGAATCCGTTGGCTTTGACCATGATGTCCCCGTATTCTTCAAAATCAACATCAATGGCCTAGAGGAATTGAGCACCAACATCACTCTTGACTTGAATGTCCAACTGCCTTCTGCCTTGAAACTTGAGACGAAGGAAGGTGACCAAGCCACTATTGTTGAAGATGTTCTTCATATAAATGTCCCTATAAACACAAGTTCTAAAGAGCCTGCTTTGGTTGAACTGATCTGCAAGGGATTCGACTTCACAAAAGATGGCCAATCTGCAGGCATAAGTCCTAAGCTCGAAAATGGCAAAGGATGTATACAATACCAAGCAGATATTGAGATTACCGGTAGTGCCATTGTTGAGGACACTGACCTCCATGCCGAAATTTTAAATAAGGACATCAATATGAATGTTGATTTTGATATGGGTGATATCAAAGTCCAGGAATTCCAAGGACTCTTCGACATCGACGACTTGGGCGCCATAGAGGAAGAGATTCCTTTGGATTTGGAATTCTTGAAGGGCGAGAACAACAGCATTGTACTTTCCAACCCACAAATCATGGTTACCATAGACAACACGATCAGTGTACCTATAGGTGCTGAGATTACTTTGGTCGGCAAAGACGAAGCAGGCATAGCAATACCCTCATCAATGGTACAGAAGAAGATTGATATTACCCCTGCCACATACGACAAGTCAAGCGGTGTTGTTACTCCTCAGTCAACCAAGTTGCTCCTCAGCGCTAAACCCACTGAACTTGATGGCTATCAGAATATCATCATTGAGAATCTGTCTAACCTACTCAAGGAGATTCCGACAACAATGGAAGTTTCTATCACACCCGCCATCGACACCAATGCGACACAATGCATCAATATAATGAACCCGTTGAGTTTCGAAGGAAGCTATGCCATTGTCATCCCCTTGCAGTTCGATGAGCTCAACTTCGTTTATTCAGACACCATCACTAACCTACAGGCTGACTTAAGCGAAATAATGGAGATATTCACTAATTTTGAGATAGGGTTCAATATGGATATTAAGAACTCATTGCCCCTACAGCTCAACCTCAAGACCACTCCATTAGACGAAAGAGGAAAGCACATTAGCGGTATCGAGATTTCAGACCTTGAGATTCCTGCCGGTAATGGTCAAGCATTCTGTGACACCATACAAGGTAAGAAGGCAAGCTTCTCCATCAAGAGTGAGAGCGATGATATCCCTACGTTAGACATGCTCAAGTTCGACATACAGGCTAGTTCTATTAACAACACGGTAGGTGGTGCAGCACTACGTGGCGACCAAGGCATACAATTGTCAAACATCGTACTCAAGATAACTGGCGACATTGAGACCGAGTTAGGCAAATAACTTTGATAACAATAAACATTAAGCATTATGAAACGCATTAAATATATCATTCCATTATTTTTATTGGCAGCATCACCATTTGTTGGTTTTGCCCAGACAAGCAAGTCGGCCTACTTTCTTGATGGTGCATACCATAATTTCAAGCTGAATCCAGCAATGGAGGCCGAGCGACCTTTCTTCTCGTTCGGCTTGGGCAATCTGGCTATAGGCAGCAACAGCAATGTGGGTATCTCAAACTTCCTATATCCCCTGGACGACAAACTCACGACTTTCATGAGTGGCAGTGTTGACCAGGAGACATTTCTCGGCAATCTCCCCCAATCCATCCGTATGGGATTGAACTTTGATGAGACACTCATGGCATTCGGTTTCAGGATGTTTGGCGGCTACACCTCATTCAGTCTATCCATGCACTCAAGCACTTCAATGGCATTGCCTAAGGGAGTCTTCGAGTTTGCAAAAAAAGGATTACAAAACAGCAGTTATGACTTTTCAGGTATCAACTTGAATACCATGAACTACGCCGCTGCTACTCTTGGATACTCTTACGAGGTGTATAAGGGACTTCGTGTAGGTGTCAACCTCAAATACCTTATAGGCTTGGCCTATACCGATGCTACATTTGACAAGTTCAACATTGAGTTAAGCGAAGAGCGTTGGAGAATCGAGTCTCACGCACAAGCACAAGCCGCCTTCTTCGGTGAGGTGATTTATGATGGCAGCGAAAACACGACCCAGAACCTCAAAATAACATCTCTCGCTCCCTCAGCGAAGGGCTTTGCCATCGACTTCGGTGCCGTATACGACATGAGCGAGTTTGTCCCCGGCCTCACCCTCTCGGCTTCGATTTTAGACTTGGGTAAAATCAATTGGAAACATATGATGTCGCTTGAGAACAACGGCACTCCCGTTGAATGGACAGGACTTACCGATGCAAACATCAATGATCTGGACGGTGCCATGGATGCTGAATTTGAGAAATTAGGCGAAGCCGTCGAGAAGATGCTGGAGTTTAATGCAAACGACACAAAAAAGAAGTCCACCAAGTTAGGTGCTACCATGTATCTCGGTGCCGAGTACAACATGCCCTTCTACACTCCTCTGTCAGTGGCCATGCTCTATGGCAAGAAATTCTCCCCCTATGTCTATAGCGGTTGGAATGAGTTCCGCGGTTTCGTCAACATCGCTCCACTTAAGTGGTTTGAGGCCTCTGCCAATATCGGTCACACCACCTTCGGCACCAGCTGGGGATGGATGCTCAACTTCCATCCGAGTTGGACCTCCTTCTTCATCGGCAGCGACTACATGATATCCAAGGTTACTCCTCAGTATATTCCTGTCAATGCCTTCAACTATCACTTCACTATAGGCATCAACCTACCTCTTGGTAAACGCGATTAAGAAGCAGGCATAAACATAAGGCTATCCGATGGAGGTTTTTTCGTAGGAAAAAACCTCCATCTATTTGTTTATCCACTAAAATGATGTACTTTTGCAACATTATGGAGCAGTCACCTGTATTACGCTTAGCATGCCCTCCCCTACCGATTGTACGTATCGGATTCATCGGATTAGGCAACAGAGGCATGGCCACATTACGCCGCTATCTTGTCATCGATGACATAGAGATAGTGGCTCTATGCGATATTGCTCCGGCCCACCTTGACGAAGCACAGACCTTATTAACCAACGACGGACGCTACACCCCCCAACTATACAACACTCAGGATGGATGGCGCCAACTCTGTGAGCGAGACGATATAGATCTTGTCTATGTGTGTACCGATTGGCTCACCCATACCCCTATGGCCTGCTATGCCATGGAACATGGCAAACATGTAGCCATTGAAGTACCTGCAGCAACCACAGTGAATGAATGCTGGCAGTTGGTCAATACTGCCGAGCGTACACATCGACACTGTTTCATGCTTGAGAACTGCTGCTACGACACCTTCCACCAAGCGACACTAACGATGGAAGCTCAAGGTCTGTTTGGTACGATCACTCACCTTGAAGGAGCCTACATACATGACCTGCGCGACAAATACGACAATGATGGTCCCAAAGGTTGGATGGGACGCCTCTGTGGAGAGCACAAAGGTAATCCATACCCCACCCATGGGATTGGCCCCGTCTGCCAGTTGCTACATATCCACCGAGGTGACAGGCTCGACTACCTCATGTCGCTCACCCCATCGACAGACGAGCCACAAGACGTATGCATCAACAATACACTCATCCGCACAGTAAAAGGTAAATCAATACTACTACAATACGATGTCACCACGCCACGCCCTTACAGCCGTATGCAGACAATATGCGGCACGCGTGGATTTGCACAAAAATACCCTCGCCGATGCATCATGTTCGACGGTGAGGATCCGATAAAGGACGATGCTGTAGAACCAATTATTGCCCACTACACAAAAGCAGAGATTGCAGCCATCCAGCAAAAAGGATACCAACTGGGTGTGCCCAACATCATGAACTATACGATGGACTACCGCCTTATCTATTGTCTGCGCCATGGGTTACCCCTAGACATCGATGTTTATGATGCAGCCGAATGGTCATGCATTGCCGAACTCAGCGAACAGTCGGCACTCAATGGTGGCATACCCATAAAAATTCCTGATTTCACGCACGGACACTGGGAATAGTCCTATTTCAATACGTATCATTGCAGGAGAACCAATCTTCTCGCAATGCAAAATCGATACTAAGCATCAAATACAATGTCATTACAAAATAAGAAAATCGTATTAGGCATCACGGGCAGTATTGCCGCCTATAAGGCTGCGGTGCTCATACGCCTACTGATAAAGAAGGGTGCCGAGGTGCAGGTGGTCATCACCCCTGCCGGCAAGGAGTTTATCACTCCCATCACGCTATCGGCGCTCACGAGTAAACCTGTCATCAGCGAGTTCTTTGCCCAACGCGACGGATCATGGCACAGCCATGTGGCGTTAGGGCAGTGGGCCGATGCTATGCTCATAGCACCCGCTACGGCATCATCTATCGGTAAGATGGCGCATGGCGTGGCCGACAACATGCTCATCACCACCTATCTGTCGATGAAGGCACCAGTATTTGTGGCTCCTGCCATGGACCTCGACATGTTTGCCCACCCCTCGACAACGAAGAACCTCAACACCCTGCGCCGCTATGGCAACCACATCATAGAGCCTGCCGAGGGAGAACTGGCCAGCCACCTCGTGGGCAAGGGACGCATGGAGGAGCCCGAGAACATCGTGACCTATCTGGAACGCTACTTTGCTCAGTGTGAGGAGTTGGCAGGAAAGAAGGTGGTCATCACCGCAGGCCCTACCTATGAGAAGATTGACCCCGTACGCTTCATCGGTAACTACTCGTCGGGAAAGATGGGCTTTGCCCTTGCCGAGGAGTGTGCCACACGTGGAGCCGAGGTGACACTCGTGGTTGGTCCCGTGCAGTTGCAGACTACACACCCAGGCATACGCCGCATCGATGTGGAGTCATGTGCTGAGATGTATGCCGCCACTACGGAGGCCTTCAAGGAGGCTAATGCTGCCATCCTATGTGCTGCCGTGGCTGACTTTACTCCTGAGACGACTGCCGATACCAAGATTAAGCGCGAAGCCGATGATATGGTGCTGCGCCTCAAGCCTACGCACGACATTGCTGCCGCTCTTGGACAGATGAAACAGCCCCATCAGCGCCTCGTAGGGTTTGCCCTGGAGACCAATGATGAGGTGGCACATGCACAGGGTAAGCTGAAACGCAAGAACCTCGACTTCATCGTGCTCAACTCATTGCGCGATGCAGGTGCCGGGTTCCGCCACGAC
>JAZONI010000039.1:0-4172 GCA_045654445.1 Bacteroidaceae bacterium
CTACATCCATGCTCTCCTTGAGGTAGTCAACGCCAGTGATGAGCTCCTTGGCAATGGGGTGCTGGTCGAAAGTCTCGTTGTTCATGAAGATGTAGTCCTCACCCTCCTGATAGAGGAACTGGTGTGGACGACGCTCTACGCGAACATCCTCGAGCTTTTCGCCGATGTTGAAGCGACGCTCCAAAACGTAACCGTCAACAACGTCGTTGAGTGTGGTACGCATGAACGTGTTTCCCTTACCGGGCTTTACATGAAGGAAATCGATACAGAAGTACAACTTGCCGTCCATACGGATGCAGGTACCTTTCTTGATGTCTTGAGCATTAATCATAACTTTCTCTAGTCTTTAATTATATATTACTATTTTACTTTTACTACAAAGTGAACTCTTTTTTTAGGAGTTCAGAAGTCAGGAGTTCAGGAGTACAGACAATAGTCACAATAGCCAATCCTTGATTCCACAAAGTGAACTCCAGAGAAAACTTTTCTCTTCGTTTTCGACTGCAAAAGTAATAGAAAACAGAAAAATGCCCAAATCTTTCGCACAAAATCAGCACATTTTTTGGTGAATTGAAAAAAAGTGACTACTTTTGCAACCCGATTACGCAGCCTAACGACTAAATGGGTGCTGGTTTTTAGAAAAGAAGAACAAAATAAAATAGTACAAAGCAATGAAAAGAACATTCCAACCTTCTCTGAGAAAGAGAAAGAACAAGCATGGTTTCCGTGAGAGAATGGCTACCGCTAATGGTCGCCGCGTATTGGCTGCTCGTCGCGCTAAGGGTCGTAAGAAATTGACTATCTCTGACGAGTTCAACGGTAAGAAGAAGTAATCTCTCTCCGCAGAACAAAACTATAAAGAGGTGACGGTTGAAAATCGTTACCTCTTTTCTTTATATATCCGCAGATTATTCGTACTTTTGCCCTATAAATCATTCTCCACTATGAGTAAAAAGAAGGATACGGTAAATAAGAAATCACCATTGAGACTAATAGCCATCAACCTCGCAGCAATGGTTGCAGTAGTTATTGCAGCAATATTCTTCACCTTCCGTTGGATCGACAACTATACCGAGCACGGCATAGCCATCAAAGTAGTTGACGTGACAGGCATGCAAGAAGAGGAGGCTATACAGGCCCTCAGCAAGCACGACCTTATGGGCATCACCTCGGACCACATATTTGTTAAGGGAGTTCCCGCAGGAGAAGTTATCAGCCAACGCCCTGCAGGAAACGCAAAGGTGAAGCGAGGTCGCAAGATATACCTCACCGTAAGTTCAGGCAACCATCCCATGATTACCGTTCCTGACATTGCCGACAACAGTTCGCTACGCCAAGCCGAGTCACGCTTGCGTGCAGCAGGCTTCCAGCTCACACCACACGACACCATTGACGGAGAGTTAGACTGGGTATATGGTATCCGTTACAATGGGCGCGAGCTCAATGGTGAGGAAAAGATACCCGAGGGCTCTACACTCACCCTCATCATCGGTGGTGGCGACAAGATAAAAGCCGACACATTGGGAGTACCTACCGTTGAGGAGGGATGGTTTTAAGAATTGAAAATTAAAAATTGGAAATTGAGAATTGCTCCGCCAGCGACCTAAAGGTTCACTTCGTTCAATATGACAAACTACGCTTTGGACAATATCTTTGTTATTACCTAAAAAATCATAAATCAAAATTCAAGACTTCTTCATGAGTATTGACGAAATAGACGAGCTGTTAGACGAAGGTACTGACCTTGATGGCGCACTGGACGAAGAGTCATCACTCTACGAGCACTTTCGCGTAGTAGCCGATAAGGGACAAGAGCTGATGCGCATCGACAAGTTCCTGATGGACCATCTGCCTCACGCCTCACGCAACCGCATACAGAAGGCTGCTGAAGCGGGATGCTTGCATGTAAACGGAAAAGCCGTAAAGAGCAACTATCGTATAAAGCCGCGCGACATCGTCACCCTGATGATGGATCGCCCTCGCATGAGCAACGACATAGAGCCTGAAGATATACCCCTCGATATCGTCTACGAGGATGACGACCTCATGGTTATCAACAAACCCGCAGGCATGGTGGTACACCCCGGCTGCGGCAACTATCATGGCACTCTTGTCAATGCCATCGCGTGGCATCTGCGCGACAATCCCAACTACGACCCTAACGATCCTGGCGTAGGCCTTGTGCACCGCATCGACAAGGACACCTCGGGACTGCTCGTCGTTGCCAAGACCCCCGATGCAAAGACAGCACTGGGCATACAGTTCTTCAACAAAACCACGAAGCGTCACTACAATGCGCTCGTCTGGGGCGCGCTGAAGGAAGACACTGGTACCATACGCAGTCAGATTGCCCGTAACCCGCACGACCGTCTGCAGATGGCAGTCTTCACCGACCCTACGATTGGCAAGCATGCAGTGACCCACTACAAGGTATTGGAGCGCATAGGTTATGTAACACTCGTAGAGTGTATACTTGAAACGGGCCGTACCCACCAGATACGTGTACACATGAAACATCAGGGGCATCCGCTTTTTAATGACGAGCGCTATGGAGGCAACGAGATTCTCAAGGGTACCACTTCAGGTTCTTACCGCGCCTTCGTAAACAACTGCTTCGACACTTGTCCGCGCCAGGCACTCCATGCCCGCACCCTCGGTTTCGTACATCCACGCACAGGAGAGGAGATGTTCTTCACCTCCGAACTACCCGATGACATGGTAGCCCTGCTTGACCGTTGGCGCACCTATGTGGAGGGGACGTTGAAAAATTGAAAATTGAAAGTTAATAGTTAAAAACTCAGAATATGACCAAACGCATTATAGCCATCGTCTGTGGTGGCGACTCAGGCGAATACGAAGTATCGCTGCGCAGCGCAGCGGGCATCGACTCGTTCCTCGACAAGGAGCGCTATACCACCTATACCGTCATTATCCGTGGCACCGAATGGAACGTACAGTTGCCCGATGGTACCACTACCCCCATCGACCGCAACGACTTCAGCTTCCGCATGAACGGCGAGCAAGTAAAGTTCGACTACGCCTATATCACCATCCACGGCACACCTGGCGAGAACGGCCTCCTCGGCAGCTACTTCGAGCTCATCCGCATGCCCTACTCCACCTGTCCGCCCCTCATCTCGGCTATGACATTCAACAAGTTTGTACTCAACCAGTACTTGCGTAGCTTAGGAGTACGCGTAGCAGAGTCACTTACCCTACGCCGTCAGGACGTCATCACGACCGATGATGTGGTGAAGGCCGTAGGCCTGCCCTGCTTCGTGAAGCCCACCTGTGGCGGCTCAAGCTGCGCTACCACCAAAGTGAAAACTCCCGAGGAGTTGCTCCCTGCTGTAGAGTCTGCCTTCGGTGAGGCCGACGAGGTGATGATCGAGGCCTTCATGCAAGGTACCGAGATTACCTGTGGCTGCTACAAGACACGCACGAAGAGCGTCATCTTCCCCATCACCGAGGTGGTGGCCAAGAACGAGTTCTTCGACTACGACGCCAAGTACAACGGTGCCGTTGAGGAGATCACTCCTGCCCGCATCGACGAGAGCATCGCCGAGCGTGTGCGCACCCTCACCTCACTGCTCTACGATATACTGCGTTGCCACGGCATCATCCGCATCGACTATATCATCACCGAGGGCAACAAGCTCAACCTATTGGAGATCAACACCACACCGGGCATGACCGCTACCAGCTTCATCCCCCAACAGGTGCGTGTAGCAGGCCTCGACATCAAGGAGGTGCTTACCGAGATCATAGAGGAGAGCTTCGCATAAGGCGAGCTCTCCTTCCAGGACGTCAGTTTTTCAATATTACATATTCCGCGATACCCGAGCCCTCCCTTATAGGGCCGACGCGGAGTATTTGCGTCGGTTGCACAGGGCTATTTTTGATGTAGTGCATCAGCATTTGAATTTATAAGTTTATTAGTTTTTTCATTGTTTCACGCGAGGTTCTTTCATCGCGTTTTTTGTCTCACACAGACTCCGCAGACTTTCGCAGAAGCATACATCGCTATCGCTCGTATGTGCCTCCGGTACGTAAGCACTCGGCAAGCCGACAAGCGAGAGCGAAGCGACTCGCAAGTCTGCGATTTTTGCGTAGTCTGCGTGAGACCAAGAGAACACTCGGCGAAGCCGACACACGCAAGTGCAACGATGCGT
>JAZONI010000040.1:0-9422 GCA_045654445.1 Bacteroidaceae bacterium
AGCAGGGTACGCTTGGCATGGGCAGTGAGGCAATAGCTGTTGGTGTCGGCTATGCCATCGACGGAGCGGTGCTCGATGAGGCCACGCTGCATGAGGCGATGCTCGGCACGGCGCAGCTCGCCCTTGGCACGAGTGAAGGCAGCCTTCTCGCTGAACACATCTTCCATCTGATTGAGACGAATATCGTTATCATCGTTATTGATAAGCAGATGGCAGAAGAGCAGGAGGAGCAGGAGGTTTTCACCACCAAGATGCAACTCACGCAAGTGCTTCACCATGCCTATCTGGGGATTGTCGGCCAAGAGCGTTTCCAGCTCGGCCAACAGATCATCGGGAGTGATGGCATCATTGCTGAGGTCGTCATACAGCATATTCAGCTGGTCAAACAATTCATTGCAGTCGAGCCCCTTGCGCGGTGGAAGCTGATAGGCTTCGTCGCGCTTGAGCGCCTTGATGACAGGCTGGTACACATCGAACGAGTCCTCATCATTGACATCGCGATAGCGGAGCAGGCGGCGATGAACAAGCGCATCGATGTCCGATGCGTAGCTGAGCACGCGAATATTGCCAAGGTCGAGATGACGGGCGAAGTCATTGTAGTCGACACGACGGGGGCCACGCTCCATGCAGATGCAGAACAGCACGGTTTGCTGCTCGGTGATGCCGTAGCTGTCGGCGAGGAGTCCTATCTCGGGAGAAGCTGCGAGGAGGAAGTCATCGCTCATCTTGCTGTCCTTGGATAGCTCCACTACACGTTCGATAGCCTCAAGCAGGGTGGGAAACTTCGCGTTTGTCTTCGCACTCTTTGCAGCTTTGGTGAGCTGCGTTGCCTTGGTAGTCTTTTTGTTTGCCATATTTTTTCTCGTTTTTCCTATAATATAGAAACAAAAGGGAAAAAATTCAAAAATCGAGGCAACTTTTTTTCATAGGGGGGCTTGAGACCCAAAAACATTCAAGTACTACAATCATATAGAACAACCGTCCCGAATAATCAATCGGAACGGTTTGTAATACTGTTGTTTTTGCTGATGCGCTTGTCTCTTCTTTTTCGGTTTCTCTACATTGCCGTCGAGGTCGACCTCGAATCTGCGTTTGGCTATATTGGTCTTATTCGAGTGAATAAAGATGACAAAGTGCTGACAAATGATAATATAAGCACAATTTTTGAGGAAAAGTTTCTTCAATTAAACATTATTGTGTAATTTTGTCGTCAATATAACACATAATCACATTTCATCTAAAATAATGAACACAAACAGACCTTTTACGGTATTCTCAGGCAGAAACTCTGAATACCTAGCAAAGCAGATTTGCGAAGAGTTGGGTTGCCAGTTGGGTAACATGATTGTCACACAATTCGCCGATGGTGAGTTCGCGGTTTCTTATGAAGAGCCCGTGCGTGGTAAAGATGTATTCTTGGTACAGTCTACCTTCCCCAATTCAGACAATTTGATGGAGCTTCTCCTCATGATTGATGCTGCCAAGCGTGCTTCTGCACATAGCATCATCGCTGTGATGCCTTACTTCGGTTGGGCTCGTCAGGACCGCAAAGACAAGCCTCGTGTTTCTATCGGTGCTAAGCTTGTTGCCGACCTCCTCAGTGTAGCTGGTGTAAACCGTATCATTACTATGGATCTCCACGCCGACCAGATCCAGGGCTTCTTCGATGTACCCGTAGACCACCTCTACGCATCAAATGTGTTCGTGCCCTACATCCAATCGCTCAACCTCGAGGATCTCGTGATCGCTACACCTGATGTGGGTGGTAGTAAGCGTGCTAGCAGCTATGCTAAGTACTTACATCTACCCCTCGTGCTCTGCCACAAGACTCGTGCTAAGGCCAATCAGGTAGAGTCTATCCAGATTATCGGTGATGTAGAGGGTAAGAATGTTATCCTTGTTGACGATATGGTTGATACAGCCGGAACCATCTGCAAGGCTGCCGACGTGATGTTCGAGGCTGGTGCCAAGTCGGTACGCGCTATTGCTTCACACTGCGTGATGTCAGGTCCTGCTCCTGAGCGTGTAACCAACTCTAAGCTCGAGGAAATCGTGTTTACCAACAGTATCCCCTTCAGCAAGGAGTGCGACAAGCTCAAGCAGCTCTCTATCGCTCCTCTCTTTGCAGAAACTATCCGTCGCGTGATGTCTAACGAGTCTATCAGCTCACAGTACATTATCTGATAGAAAAACGAAATATCTAACGATAAGAGTTGGCCGTTGGGCCAACTCTTTTTAAAATTAAAATAGAATAAGAAAATGAAGAAATTTGTAATGATGGCAATGGCTGCTGTTTCATTGGTAGCTTGCCAAAACAAGAATGCCTATACCATCTCGGGAACTTTCGAGGGGGCTGGTGAGAACGATTCTGTAAGCTTGCAGCTGATGGAGGGTCGCAAGTTCGTAGACCTTCAGAAAGTAGCCGTAGTGAATGGTAAATTTGAGTTTAAGGGCGTAGCCGATAGTGTACAGGTGGCTGCTGTAACCATTGGTGATGCTTTCTGCCAACTGTTCCTCGAACCTGGTGACATCAAGGTTGCTTTGGTAAAGGGTCAGATGGCTTATGCTCTCGGTACTCCCAACAATAATGCTTTTGAGGCTTATTCAAGCGATATGGATGCCATCCAGGAGGAGTATGCTGCCATTGCTGAGAAGGGTCGCAACCCCGAACTCTCTGAGGCTGAGAAGGCAGAGGCTATGAAACAGTTGGAAGCACTTGAGGCAAAGTATATCGAAGCAACCAAGAATTGCATCATTGAGAATGCAGGCAATGACTTCGGTCTCTTCATCCTTAACAGAAACTACTATTACCTCACTCCTGAAGAGTTGGCTCCTGCACTCGAGACTTATTTGGCTGCATTCCCCACCAATGTACGTCTGCAAAAGATGAAAGAGCAGAACGACCTCACCTTGGAGACCTCTGTAGGTAAGCAGTATAAGGATTTTGAAATGGCTGATGTAGAGGGCAATATGCACAAAATCTCTGAGTATGTTGCTGCTAACAAGGTTACATTCATCGACTTTTGGGCAAGCTGGTGCGGTCCCTGCCGTGCCGAGATGCCTGCCGTAAAAGCTGCTTACGATGAATATAAGGCTAAGGGATTCGGTATCGTGGGGGTATCGCTCGATAACAACAAAGAGGCTTGGGTAAAGGCTATTGCCGATTTGGGTATTGAATGGCCCCAACTCTCAGACCTCAAAGGATGGGGTTGTGAAGGTGCCAAGCTCTATGGCGTGAACTCAATTCCTGCGACTGTACTTGTAGCACAGGATGGTACTATCCTCGCACGTAACCTTCGTGGTGAAGATATCAAGGCCAAGTTGGCTGAGTTGTTGGACTAATCATTGAGTCGACATAAATAAATCGCGGGCAACCTGAGTTGTCCGCGATTTCTATTTATATAGACGGAGGCAATGAAAGTGAGTAAAATCCAGAATACTGCTATGTTATTCCCAATTTATTTGTACATTTGCGGAAGAAAAAACAGCTATCATGAAAAACTTGAATTTAGGAATGCTATCGTTAGCCTCTCTGCCTGGCGCTCTCTGTGCCCAAGAGGCTGTCAATGAAAAATATGAGCAGAACGCTCGCCCCAATGTAGTAATCATCTATGCTGACGATTTAGGCTATGGTGATCTCGGATGCTATGGTGCAATTGGTGTTGAGACTCCCAATGTGGATCGCTTGTCTAACAATGGCTTACGCTTTACCAATGCCCATGCCGTGGCCTCTACCAGTACTCCTTCCCGTTATTCGTTGTTGACAGGAGAGTATCCTTGGCGTAAGCAGGGTACCGATGTGGCAGCGGGAGATGCGGCCATGATTATCTCGCCCGACCAATATACGGTGGCCGATGTCTTCAAGGAGGCAGGCTACACGACGGCTGCTTTCGGCAAGTGGCACTTGGGACTTGGCGCTCAAACGGGCAAGCAGGATTGGAACAAACCGATAACACCGGCACTTGCGGATATCGGATTTGACTACTCGTATATCATGGCGGCGACGGCTGACAGAGTACCTTGTGTGTTTATCGAGAATGGCAGTGTGGCCAACTATGACCCATCGGCACCGATCTATGTCAATTACAATAAGAATTTCGACGGTGAACCCACAGGACGAGATAATCCCGAACTGCTTTATAATTTGAAGAGTTCGCACGGCCATGACTATTCTATTGTCAATGGTATCGGTCGCATCGGTTATATGAAAGGTGGAGGCAAGGCGCTCTGGAAAGATGAGGATATAGCCGATAGCATTACTTTCCATGCGGTGGACTTCATCAAGGAGAATAGCGATACTCCTTTCTTCATGTATTTTGCAACCAACGATGTCCATGTGCCTCGTTTCCCACATCCCCGTTTCCGCGGGAAGAGTCAGATGGGATTGCGTGGTGATGCCATCGTACAATTTGACTGGAGCGTGGGAGAGATTGTGCGCACCCTCGAAGAGCAAGGTCTGTTGGATAATACGCTTATCATCCTCTCCAGTGATAATGGTCCCGTGCTTGACGATGGCTATGTAGACCAGGCCGAAGAACTTGTGGGTGAGCATTCGCCAACCGGAGGCTTGCGTGGTGGAAAGTATAGTGCTTATGAGGGTGGCACGCGTGTACCCTTTATCGTGCATTGGCCTGCCGAGATTAAAGAGTCGGCGGTGAAAAGCGAATTGGTGTCGCAGATTGACTTCCTCGATGTCATGGCTTGTGTCGTAGGAGTGGAAAGAGGTGAATCACTCTCTCCCGACGGACATCCCGATCAGGTAACTACCTGGCTTGGGCAAGAGGGAAAGGGACGCCCCTATGCCATCGGTATGGCACAGAACCACACCTTGACACTGCGTACGCCCGTATGGAAGTATATCGAGCCCAAGGGTGGTGCGGCGATGATACCTTGGGGACCCAAGATTGAGACTGGCTACTCTACATCATCGCAGATATTCAAATCTGTTGATGGTGAGTACGACGAGACACGCAATAAGGCTGGTGAGTATCCCTCCGTCGTAGAAAACTTGGGAGAAGAGTTGGAGTATATACGCAATAGCACCTGTGGCGAAGTGACCATTATGGCCAAGGCGGGAGAGACGATAGATCTTACTACTCATTTCGGTTCTCTTGAAGGGGCTATCGTGAGTGGTGATTTCATCGACGGCAACGTTACAGATTTAAGCAAAGTTCCCGTCAAGGATGATGCTTCCGAAGGTTCACATATCGGAGTGTTGGCCATGGCCGACGGTACTATACGCACGTTTGCCGTTGTCATAGGCGAAACATTCTATGGAGCATATCATATCAACTACAATGGTAACCCTCTCTTTATAGCATACAATACAACGCATGACAATAGCAAGAATGAGGGTTATAAACTAATCTCCCCTGACCATAGTAAGTCCTCTGCGGCAGGAGACGAAATCGTGATGGTACGTCCTGTGGGTGATGGGTATACCTTGTCCGTTCAAGGCAAGGTGCTGAAAGAGCCCAAACTTAGCGGCTGGGGCCACATCATGTTTTCAGACAATGAGGCTGAGGCGGGTAAGTATATCTTTGAAGAGACTTCCGTTTCTGGAATATACAAGATACGATCTACCAGCGACGGTGTAAATTATATGAATGTTTATAAGGAACACGGGGTCGTCGGTAATGATAAATCCACCAAGGCTGGATTGGCAACTTATACGATCGAAGGGGTCGAGTCGCTCCCGGTAGCCTTGCCTGTTAGTGGAACTGCTACCATATGTTTCCCGTTTAATGTTGTCATTCCCGAGGGAGTCTGTGCTTATGATATTATAGCCTCCAATGTCGCATTTGATGAGTCAATCAATGCTTACACTTGTACGATGTCTCCTATTGCCGACTCGGGTGAAATTCTGAAATGTGGTACTCCAGCAGTTATTAATGGCAGTGAGGGTGTTGTTGACTTTCCCATAACAATGGTCGATAACGATGCAAGAAACTCGCTTCCGCAATCCTTGCTCAAAGGCAATTATGTATCACATACGCTCACTCAAGGGGGTGCGACGAAGAAATACACCCTTGTCCTGCAAAATGATAATGCAGAGTTCTCCGCATTTGATGGAACCGCTGATGTCAAAGCCAACCAATGTTGGTTGGAGTGCGATGTGGTCGAAGCAAACAAGTTGGTGCTATGCTTCGATGAAGTTACGGGTATTCACGCTGTTCCCTCAATCTCACAAGAGAGCGACAAATGTATCTACAATATTGCAGGACAACGTTTGTCTCAGTCTCAGACGGGATTAAATATTGTAGGTGACAAGAAGGTTTTGGTGCACTGAATGTAGGGGGTGTTGGTGAAAGGTTAAGGGTTAAAGGTTAAAGATAAGTAGCGAGGGGGGAAAACTGTTGTCTGTTGACCGTTGTCTGTTGTCAGTAGAGCAGAGCCAAGAGCAAAAAGCAAGAAAGAAGAGAGGCGCGCCTCTCTTCTTTCTTTTTTAAGATTAATTCAAGTCTCTGTACTTGAGCAACGGGTTCTTGGCCGCGGTGGTCTCATCGAGACGGCGCACGGGTGTGGTGTGCGGAGCGCTCTTCACCATGTCGGGATCAGCAAGTGCTTCCTCAGCCACACGGTGCATGATGTCGATAAAGTCATCGAGTGTCTCCTTCGACTCGGTTTCCGTGGGCTCTATCATGATACTCTGATGGAACAATAAGGGGAAGTAGATGGTAGGCGCATGGTAGCCATAGTCGAGCAAGCGCTTGGCTATGTCGAGCGTGGTGACACCAGTGCTCTTGTCGGCCAATCCATCGAAGACAAACTCATGCTTGCATACCGTGTCGATGGGCAGATAGTAGGCATCGCGCAGACTCTCCTTCACATAGTTGGCGTTGAGCGTGGCGATGGGACCTACATGCTTAATATCCTTACCGAGTGAGAGGATATAGGTATAGGCGCGCATCACAACGGCAAAGTTACCCAAGAAGGCTGATACGCGACCACAGCCTGATGCAGAATCCTGAATTCTGAATTTGCCATTCTCACCCTTCACCACTCTCGGGTTAGGCAAGCAGTCGACCAAGTGTGCAGCCACACCTACGGGACCGCTACCAGGACCGCCACCACCGTGAGGTGTCGAGAAGGTCTTGTGCAGGTTGATGTGCATGATATCGAAGCCCATGTCGCCGGGGCGTGAGGCACCGAGCATGGGGTTGAGGTTGGCTCCATCGTAGTAGAGGAGTCCGCCAGCCTCGTGCACGAGTCGGGCAATCTCTACCACCTGTGTCTCGTAGATACCGAGCGTGTTGGGGTTGGTCATCATGATACCAGCAATGGTGTCGTCGAGCAAGCCCTTGAGGTCATTGGTGTCGACGGTGCCATCAGCGGTAGACTTCACCTCCACAATCTCGAGTCCACACACGGCAGCACTGGCAGGGTTGGTGCCATGGGCGCTGTCGGGCACGATAACGCGGGTACGCTGTGTGTCGCCACGCATCAAGTGGTACTGGCGCATCACCATGAGGCCCGTGAGCTCACCATGCGCTCCAGCATAGGGGTTGAGGGTAAAGTCGGCCAATCCGGTGAGTTCGCTCAAGGCGCGTGCCGTATGGTAATAGATGGCAAGGGCACCCTGCACGCTCTCTTCGCCCTGCAAGGGGTGCAATCCCTTGAAGGCAGCATGAGAGGCCATCTCCTCATTGATCTTGGGGTTGTACTTCATGGTGCAGCTACCTAGGGGGTAGAAGCCTGTCTCAACGCCAAAGTTCTTGTTCGACACGTTGGTATAGTGGCGCACCACATCGAGTTCGCTCACTTCGGGGAGTTCAGCGGGAGTCTCGCGAAGCAGGACTTTAGGAATTGACAATTGACAATTGACAATTGACAATGAGCCATCCGGTTTGTCCGTTGACTGTTGACCGTTGTCTGTTGACCAATTCCTCGGAAGACTATATCCTACGCGTCCGGGGCGTGAAATCTCAAATATCAGTTTATCATAGTACTTCATAGCTTTGCCTCCTTTACCAATTTTACAAGTTCATCAATCTGTTCTTTGGTGCGGCGCTCGGTAGCACAGAAGAGGATGCAGTCGTCCATACCTACGCGATAGTCGCCTAGAGCGATACCTGCCATGTAACCTTGTTCGGCAAGATGTGCCTGCAAGGCCTTCACGGGAAGTGTGGTGCGCAGGGCAAACTCCTTGAGGAAAGGCGCGTCAGGGAATGCAGGGGTGAAAAGTCCTGTCTTCACCAACTCATCGCAGAGGTAATGTGCAGCGGCGTAACTCTGCTCGTTCACTTCGCGCAAGCCCTGCTTACCCATCAGCGCGAGGTAGATGGTGATGTGCAGCGCCATGAGCGACTGGTTAGAACAGATGTTACTGTTGGCCTTCTCGCGACGGATATGTTGCTCTCGAGCCTGTAGGGTGAGCACGAAAGCGCGTTTGCCGTCTACATCTTTGGTAGCACCTACAATGCGTCCGGGAAGCTTGCGCACCAATTCCTTCTTGCAGGCGAGGAATCCCACGTAGGGGCCTCCGAAGCTGAGAGGTATGCCCAAGGGCTGTCCGTCGCCACAAGCGATGTCGGCACCCCATGCGGCAGGAGTCTTCAGTACGGCCAGTGCCGAGGGGTCGCACTGCATGATGAGCAATGCCTTGGCGGCATGCACATCGTCGGCAAATCCGGTATAGTCTTCGATGATACCATAGTGGTTGGGCGATGCCACAAGCACGCCAGCCACATCGCCTTCGGCGAGCATGGCCTGCATGGCTGCGCGGTCGGTGCAACCATCAGCCTCGGGGATGAGGCTCACGGTGATACCCTTATACTTGGCATAGGTGTCGATGACGCTGATAACGGTGGGGTTGAGTGTCGATGACACAAGTACGCGATTCTTCTTCTTGGCCTGCGATACCGCCATGAAGATGGCCTCTACGGCAGCCGTAGCCCCATCATACATAGAGGCGTTGGTGCAGTCCATACCCGTGAGTTCACAGATGTGGCTCTGGTACTCGAAGATATACTGCAGTGTGCCCTGCGATATCTCGGGTTGGTAGGGCGTATAGGCGGTGAGGAACTCGCTGCGCGAGGTGAGTGCACCGATGGCCGAAGGGGTGTAGTGGTCGTAGGCGCCACCACCGGCAAAGATTACTTGTTGCTTGTTTTGGGCGCCGAGGGCGTCGAAGTGGGCGCGTATCTCCTCTTCCGACATGGAATCGGGAAGGTCGTACTCCTTCTGCAGACGCACACTGGCGGGAATGTCGGCAAAGAGGTCGTCAATGCTGCTGACGCCAATCTTGTCGAGCATCTGACGGATATCGTCAGGTGTGTGGGGTATGTATTTGTTCATGGTAGATGAGGCCTCCCCTAACCCCTCCCAAGGAGGGGGATTCCAGTCCTATGGAGGGGTTAGACGAGATTCTTTTTAAGACAACATTAATATAGTTGCAGCGATGTGTGAAGCTCCCTCTCCTT
>JAZONI010000041.1:0-10990 GCA_045654445.1 Bacteroidaceae bacterium
CCTCTTGTACCCCCTCCGCACTTCGTGCTCGTCCCCCTTGCAGAGGGACAGTGCAGGACAGTGCAGGACAGTTATGACGGCTTATAAATGAAAAACAACCGCAAATATCACAATCAAGACGCCTATTCACATGAGATATTGAGTTGATGAAACTTTATCGGACACCAATAATAGACTATAGATATTACAACAAACAACAGAGGCGAGCCTAAACTCGCCTCTGTTGTTTGCATTACGATAATCGCTAATTACTGACGCTTACCGCCTGAATATACGATATTCAATGCCCAAGCCTCACGCAATGCCATCTTCACGTCGGTGATGATACCCATCTGGGTCTCCTCGTCAACCTTCATGGAGATACGCATAAAGGGCTTATCACGTTCTGGCATAGCCTCACGCTCTTGGTAAACATATTCGCCAATAGCATTGACCTCTGCGAAATCGTCGTTAAGCTGGATACGAGTACCTGTACCCATCTTTGAACGGAACTCCTTGGTAGGCTTACCGATGTAGACGTAAGACACCAATGACTTCTTTTCCAACTTCTCGATTTCGGTACCTTTCGGAGTCTGGAACTCCACTTTCAGTGTCACCTCACGCATTGAGGTTACCATCATGAAGAAGAACAGGATACTGAAAATCAAGTCAGGAAGTGACGAGGTATTCAGTTCAGGAACTTCCTTGCTACCATTCTTATTAAATTTTCCCATGATTAGTTTCCTCCATACTTTTTAGGTTCAGCCTCTGAAATCTTCATCGGATAAACACCTGTTACAGCCAAACGCTCATCTTCATTCAAGTCGCGGAAATACTTACCGAACTTCTCACGCGCAAATTCATTACGCAACTCATTATATGCCGCCATCAGCTCATTCTGAATCTGGAAGTACACATCATATCTTGTGCTACGGTCTGTCTGTACAGAGATGATATGGTTCTTTGTTACAGGATAAGCGCCCAAAAGGGGCAGAGGGGGATCTGCAGGATGAAATTCCGGCATGTTTGACTTATTCTCAGGATTGGCAATAAACTCCTTGGCAATCTCACGCAAGTCTTCGGGCTTTACATCAGTCACAGTCACGCGCTTTGATTCGTCTCCATAATAGTACATGATCTCGTTGTTCATGTTTACAGAAACCACAAACACGTTTCTACCCTTCACCTTGACGTCATCTTCCATCTGATTAGGATCTGGTGGGGGCGGCAGACGGCGCACCAAACCGGTATCCGTATCCATTGAGGTGGTAATCAAGAAGAAGATCAACAGGATGAACGAGATGTCAGCCAATGAGCTACCATTCAATCCAGGAACTTTTCTTTTTTTCTTTGCCATAATTGAAATCTCCTATAAATTATGACTATTTCTTGAATATTCCTGACAAGCTGGCAACCAATGCAATTGCAGTTACAATAAGCAATACATAAATGGTATAAATGATTGCATCTGTAGCTTGCAACCAGAAGGCATCCTCATAAAGTCCTGTACCGGTCATAATGGGTGCAGTGCTACCTACGAACCATGTAACAACCAACACAGGGAGGAACAACCACAAACCAACCTTAGCAAGGGCAACACCCCACTTAGGCATGTTAGAGTCAATTTTACCACCCTTAGCTGTCACAGCACCAACAAGTGTGCATACACCGCAGATGGCAGCCAATGCATACATCCAGTACATCAAAAGGTCGGTGAACTGGGGTGACTTGTAGTAGCCACTGGGCAGAGACTCCATATTACCAAATCCAACGCAGAAGAACAGAACCAACACTACCACAGAAAGGGCAAGCAGTACGAAATATGCGATGGAAGCTATTTTACTCGCTTTCATTGTTTTTTCAGTTAATGTTAATTACTTCTTCAAGTTATACTTCATAATCAAATCCAAGAGTGTGATAGAGCTATCCTCCATATCAGTAGTCAAAGACTCAATCTTAGAAAGAATGAAGTTGTAGAAAATCTGAAGTACAAGAGCTACGATAATACCGAAGATAGTGGTAATCAAAGCCACCTTCATACCGCCGGCAACAACAGTGGGGCTAATATCACCAGCCTTCTGGATATCGTCGAACGCCATAACCATACCGATTACAGTACCCAAGAATCCGAGTGAGGGAGCCATAGCGATGAAGAGAGTTACCCATGAGCAGTTCTTCTCGTGAGCAGCAGACTGAACGCCACCGTAAGAAACAACAGAACGCTCAACTACATCGATACCTTCATCGATACGCAAGAGACCCTGATAGCAGATAGAAGCAACGGGACCACGAGTGTTGCGGCAGATTTCCTTTGCACCCTCAACATCACCCTTAGCCAAAGCAGCCTCGATAGCAGCCATAAGCTTCTTTGTGTTCACCTCAGCAAGGCTCAAGTAGATGATACGCTCAATACAGAAAGCCAAACCAAGTACCAATGCGATAGCAACCAATGACATGAAGCTAGCATCACCCTCAATAAACTTTGTCTTAAGAGCCTTGTGCATACCTACAGTTTCTTCCTCAACGGGAGCAACCTCTGCGGGTGCTTCTACTGCGGCTGAATCAGCTGCAACAGAGTCTACTGCTGCTGTGTCTACTACCTCTGTCTGGGGAGCTGCTGCATCTTGAGCAACTACTGTCTGTGTCAATCCTACTGAAAGGATACCGAACATTGCAAATACTGCAAAAAACTTTTTCATTGTGTTTTACTTTTAATTAATACTATTATTTATTTATTTTCATTATCTCTTTCGTGCGGAAAGAAGGGGATTCGAACCCCTGATACGCTTTTGGCGTATACACGCTTTCCAGGCGTGCCTCTTCAACCACTCGAGCACCTTTCCAAAAGCACCATCAGGTGACACTATCCTATAAAACGAGCATAAATTACGAATAAATTCTATAATCCACACTAATTTCAACCACAAAAGTATTGTTTTTTTTTCTTGCAACCATAAAAAACGGCATTATTCTTCAAAAAAAGTTGTTTTTTATTTGTTTTAGCATTTCAAATGCAGATTTCCGATACGAATATTAGAAAATATTCTTCCGTACCGTAGGAGAATTCAACACAAAAACATACCTTTGCGTAATATTGAATATACATTTTATATAAATAGAGAAAGATGAAAGATTTTTTAAAGCACACCCTGGCCACTATTGTTGGATTGATAGCATGCATAGTTATAATCTCTGTAATCAGTGCAGTATCGCTTGTTGGCATCGTCGCCTCATCAGGGACAACTACAACCATCAATGACAGTTGCATCTTCAAGTTAGAATTGAAAGGCACGGTTACCGAGCGTTTGGCCGAGAACCCCTTCGCCTCACTTATGTCTGAGGAACAGACAGCACTAGGACTCGATGACATCTTGGCTAGTATACAAAAAGCGGCCGACAACACATATATCAAAGGTATATACCTAGAAGCTGGTGGCATCATGGCCAGCCCAGCCAGCACTGAGGAGATTAGAAATGCGCTCTTGCGTTTTAAGCAGACAGGAAAGTTTGTGGTGGCTTACGGCGGCAGCTACACAGAAACAGACTATTATATCTGTAGCGTAGCCGATAAGGTGATACTCAACCCGCAGGGTTTGGTGGACTGGCATGGCGTAGCCTCACAGACGATATACTTCAAGGACCTGCTGGCACAGCTAGGCATCGAGATGGAGGTATTCAAGGTGGGCACCTACAAATCTGCCGTAGAGCCCTACACCTCCATGGAGATGAGTGAGGAGAATCGCGAACAGATAACAGCCTATACTTCATCCATTTGGAACAATATGGTAAAAGGTGTATCGCTGTCGCGTGGCATCACTCCTGAAGAACTGAACCGTTGCGCCGACCGCTACATGGCATTCACCTCTCCTGAAGAGACACTGGCCGCCGGACTAGTAGATACCCTACTCTATATGGACGGCACAAAGAACTATCTGAAGCAACTAATGGGAGGCAACGGAAACAGACATCTCAAAGTCCTCTCAATCAATGATGTCAAGAACATCCAGAAGAATGTACCATTGGACAAGAGCGGCAACATCATTGCCATGTACTATGCCGAGGGACAAATTGTAGAGAAGGCCACAGCAGGTATGAATACCACACCGGAGATTGTAGGCGAGAAGGTATGCATCGACTTGCGGAAGTTGCGCGACGATGACAATGTAAAAGCAGTCGTACTACGTGTCAACTCACCAGGAGGAAGTGCCTATGCATCGGAGCAGATCTGGAATGAGGTAGTGAAGCTCAAAGAGAAGAAACCCGTCATCGTATCTATGGGTGACTACGCTGCATCGGGCGGATACTATATCTCATGTGCTGCTGACACCATCATAGCACAGCCCACCACGCTCACAGGTTCAATCGGCATCTTCGGCATGTTCCCCAACCCGCACAAACTCATCACAGATAAGTTGAAGCTGAATGTAGAGACCGTAAAGAGCAACAAACATGCAGACTTCGGCAGCATGACCCGTCCCTTCAATGCAGACGAACGTGCCATCATGCAGGGTTATATCAATAGAGGATACGCCACATTCATCAAACGTTGTGCCGATGGCCGTCAGATGAGCACTGCCGATATCGAAGCTGTCGCACAAGGACGCGTATGGACCGGTGAGATGGCGAAGGAATTGGGCTTGGTTGACTTGTTGGGCGACATCGAATTGGCAAAAGAGATTGCAGCCCAAAAGGCAGGCATCGAGAGCTACACGCTAATCAACTATCCCAAAGAGCAGAGTCCCTTGGAAAGTCTGATGAACCAAACCAAAGAAAGTTATATAGAGGCAAGAATCGGCAAGGCTGCCGGACAGTTCAAGGACGAACTCACCCTCATGTACAACGTGGAGAATTGGAGTAACATCCAAGCACGACTACCCTACTTTATTCACTTAATGAATTAAGAACAAGCGCAATCATGAGCGAAAGCCCCACAAAGAGACATTGGCTGCTTGCCCCCCTTACCGCATTATATGGTATGGTTATCGGCATACGCAACCGCCTTTTCGATTGGAAGATACTCCCTTCCGAGGAATTTGACCTTCCCGTCATCTCTGTGGGCAATCTTACAGTAGGCGGCACAGGCAAAACGCCCCATACGGAATATCTCATCGAGATATTAAAGGACCAGTTTCAGGTCGCCTTGCTAAGTCGAGGCTATAAACGCAAGACTTCGGGTTACCTATTGGCAACTAGTAGCAGCAACTCCCAACAGATTGGCGATGAGCCCTACCAGATAAAGAAGAAATACCCCAACATACATGTTGCTGTCGACGCTGACCGCCGACATGGCATACATAAGCTATGCAAGGATAAGGATTCGAAGGACGTCGAGGTCATCCTCCTCGACGATGCCTTCCAGCATCGTTATGTAAATCCTGGTATCAACATCGTACTGATGGACTATAACCGACCTATCTATGAGGATGCCCTGATGCCTACAGGAATGTTGCGCGAGCCTATATCCAGCATTTCCAGGGCCCACGTCATCATTGTCACCAAATGTCCGAAGGACATCAAGCCCATCGACTACCGTATCGTGGCCAAGAACTTGGAGCTACGCCCATACCAACGGCTCTACTTCACCACGTTCAACTATGGCAACCTGAAGTCTTTCAATGCTCCACGCAAGCAGAGGCCTTTATCTACCCTATCCCCCGACACGCATATACTGCTGGTCACAGGTATCGCTTCCGCTGCTCCATTGGTGGAGAAGTTGCATGAGTACACCGAGTACATCACCCACATGGAATATGGCGACCATCACAACTTCACCCAAGTTGAGTTGCGAGATATCAGCAAGACATACTCCACCATCAACACGGATGACAAACTCATTATTACTACCGAAAAAGATGCTGCCCGATTGCGGTCATGTCCGCTCGACGAGGCCATAGCAAACAACTTGTACATCCTCCCCATCGAGGTCGAGTTCCTACAACACCAACAAGAAAAATTCAACCATTATATCATCGACTATGTTAGCAAAAATTCAAGAAACCGCGTCGTTCATTAGAGAACGCATGCACTCAACTCCCGAGACCGCCATTATCCTGGGTACAGGTCTGGGCAGTCTTGTTAACGAAATAACCGAGAAGTACGAAATCAAGTACGAAGACATACCCAACTTTCCCATCTCTACCGTCGAGGGACACTCAGGCAAACTCATCTTCGGCAAACTCGGCGACAAGGATATCATGGCCATGCAGGGTCGTTTCCACTACTACGAGGGCTACTCAATGAAGGAAGTAACCTTCCCTGTCCGTGTAATGCGCGAACTGGGCATCAAGACCCTCTTCGTGTCCAACGCGGCAGGAGGTATGCACCCCGACTTTGAGATTGGCGACCTGATGATCATCACTGACCATATCAACTTCTTCCCCGAGCATCCGCTTCGTGGCAAGAACATCGACTACGGACCACGCTTCCCAGACATGAGTGAACCCTACAACCGTACCCTCATTGCACAGGCCAAGGAGATTGCTGCCGAGAAGGGCATCCGCGTCGTTGAAGGCGTATATGTCGGAGTCAGCGGTCCGACCTTCGAGACCCCTGCCGAGTATAAGATGTACCGCATCTTTGGAGGCGATGCCGTAGGTATGAGCACCGTGCCCGAGGTCATCGTAGCCAAGCACTGCGGCATACGCGTGTTCGGCATGTCGGTCATCACCGACCTTGGCGTCGAGGGAAAGATCGTAGAGGTCACCCACGAAGAGGTACAGGCCGCTGCCGACAAGGCACAGCCCTTCATGACAGAAATCATGCGCTCGCTCATCAATCGTGCCAATTAAACAATTCCATATAATATCCGTTTTTTATATATCTCAATGGAACAAAACAAGAAGACCCCGATATCCCAGTTGGGTGAGTTTGGCCTCATCCGACACCTCACCGAAAACATCGAGTTGCAGAACGCCTCATCCAAATATGGCATAGGCGACGACTGTGCCGTACTCGAATATCCCGACAAGCAAGTGCTCGTCACCACCGACCTGCTCATGGAGGGCGTACACTTCGACCTTACCTATGTGCCTCTCAAGCACCTCGGGTACAAGGCCGTAATGGTCAACCTCTCCGACATTTATGCCATGAACGGCACACCGCGTCAGATCACCGTATCATTGGCCATCAGCAAACGCTTCGGCATCGAGGATATGGAGGAGCTGTATGCCGGCATGCGCCTGGCCTGCGAAGCACACCATGTAGATATCGTAGGTGGCGACACCACCTCCTCGCTCACCGGACTGGCCATCAGCATCACCGCCATTGGCGATGCTCCTAAGGACAAGGTCGTATACCGCAACGGAGCCAAAGAGACCGACCTCATCTGCGTATCAGGCGACCTCGGCGCAGCCTACATGGGTTTGCAGCTGCTCGAGCGTGAGAAGAGTGTCTTCATGGGTGAGAGCGATGCACAGCCCGACTTCTCTGGCAAGGAATACCTCCTCGAGCGCCAATTGAAGCCCGAGGCACGCCGTGACATCATCAGCGCATTGGCCGAAGCCGGTGTACAGCCTACCTCGATGATGGACATCTCCGACGGTCTCTCGTCAGAACTCATGCACATCTGCAAGCAGAGCGGCACCGGATGCCGTGTCTACGAAGAGCATATCCCGCTCGACTACCAGACTGCCGTCATGGCCGAGGAGTTCAACATGAATGTCACCACCTGTGCCCTCAATGGCGGAGAAGACTACGAACTGCTGTTCACCGTGCCCCTCACCGATCACGAGAAGGTGGCAGGCATGAAAGGCGTACGCCTCATCGGGCACATCACCAAGCCCGAGTTGGGCTGCATGCTCATCACTCGCGATGGCGGCGAGATGGAGCTCAAGGCACAAGGTTGGCAAGCACTGACTGATTAAATTCTATACCCAAAACATTAACACTTATACTTATGAGAAAGAGACTTTTCTTTAGCACATTGCTCACTCTCTTTGCAACAGCAACTCTATGGGCAACACCTTTTGTCACAACAACAGTTACTGACAACAATTTCGCACAAGACACACAATGGTATACCCTCCGTTTGGGAACTGGAGGAGCCATACTTGCAGACAATGAAGGTGCCGAATACATCACCATAGGCCGTGCCAACACACAATATGAAGCCAAAGACCTCTGGTGCTTCACTGGCAACGATACTGACGGTTATTCCATATATAACAAACAAGCTGGTCCCACCAAGGTTCTGGCATCTTCTACTACGATGGACGCAAATGGTGCTAACACTCATCCTATCCTTTGTGACAGGGAGTCTCTCCCTACAGGATATGTCGCATCATGGGACTTTCTTGCATCTACCAGCATATCGAATATCGAAGGTTATTACATGCAACTTCACGGCACGTCACATAAGGTTAACAACTTTGGAGGCAATGGAAAGTTAGCCTTTTGGGTAGGTGGAGCTGATGCAGGTTCAACTATACAGATCTCCCTTGCAGAAGGTTCTTTGGAGGTTCTTGTATCCAACGGCACATTCACCGCAAGTAACGCCAACAAGACATGGCATGCACGATGGGAGAGTGCTGTCATCGAAGACTTCACTCTCAGCACTGGCGCCAACAACATGACCGCCTCAGGCGATTACCTGGCTGGCTACTCCGGTACTGCCGGTTCATCGACCTACACCCTCACAGCCCCCGAAGACTTTATCGTGGCAGGTTATAGCTTCGACTTTGTCAACACCAATAACGATGCCACCTATGCGCTTACCCTCAACGTAAACGGAAAGAGCTACACCTCATCGGCCACAACACAGCACATCGAGATAAGCGGACTCGAAGAGCGCACAGCCACCTTCACCCAATCGGGAGCCAACAAGGGTATCACCTTCTCCAACTTCATCGTCTACATCAAGCGTAGCACCATCATCCCCGAGCCCCAGTTCGAGGTGTTCCCCACCCCGACAAGCGTAGCTATCCCCTACCGCATCCCCGCCATTACCACCGCCTCTAACGGCGACCTCATCGCTGTGGCCGACTACCGTCATAGCCGTGCCGACATCGGCATGGCCACTAACGGACGTATCGACCTCCATGCCCGTATCAGTACGGACAATGGTCAGACCTGGGGCGATATCTTCCCCATCATCGAAGGCCGTGGTGATGCAGGCACTTCCACCCCCAACCAGATGTATGTAGGCTTTGGCGACCCCTGTATCGTAGCCGACCGTGAGAGCAGCCGCGTACTGGTGCTCAGTTGCTCAGGCAACGTATCCTTCCCCAACGGCTCCCGCAACAACCACCAAGGCATCGCCCATTTCTACAGCAACGACTATGGTAGAACCTGGAGCGAACCCGTAGACCGCTCAGAAAACATCTACTCTCAGCTCGACAACACCCCTTATGGTCCCGTACGTGCC
Organism: Bacteroidaceae bacterium; assembly: GCA_045654445.1. Taxonomy (GTDB): domain Bacteria; phylum Bacteroidota; class Bacteroidia; order Bacteroidales; family Bacteroidaceae; genus UBA1189. The sequence goes on from JAZONI010000041.1 coordinate 9,341, forward strand.
ATGTTCGTGGGCTCGGGCAAGATCTCACAGAGTAAATATATCAAGGTAGACCAGTATTACCGTCTCTACTGCGCTGTATTGGTCAAGGATGTCAATGGCACTCATGTCAACTTCGTACTCTACTCTGACGACTTCGGTGAGAACTGGACCATCCTCGGCGACCCCAACGTAGCTCCTATCCCCAGCGGTGCCGACGAGCCTAAGGCCGACGAGCTTCCCGACGGTTCGGTACTCGTAAGTTCACGCGTCACCGGTGGCCGCTACTACAACATCTTCTCCTACACCGACAGCAAGAAAGCCGAAGGCCGCTGGGGCACCCACAGCTTCTCAGGCAACTCCAATGGAGGAACCACAGCCGTCAGCAACTCTACCAACGGAGAGATCATCACCATCCCAGCCAAGCGCATAGCCGATGACACCCCCGTATACATCCAGTTACAATCCGTACCTTTCGGATCGGGACGTGCCAATGTAGGTATCTATTATAAAGAGTTGGAGAGTCTGGCCGACTTTGTCACCCCTGCGGCATTTGCGCAAGACTGGGACGGACGCCATCAGGCAAGTTTCCTCAGCTCAGCCTACTCTACCCTCTGCTGGCAAGCCGACAGCACATTGGCCTTCCTCTATGAGGAGGACACCTACGGCACCAATGGAGGTGGCTATACCATCGTCTATAAGAACTACTCGTTGGAACAGATTACTGACAGCGCCTACACCTACTACCCCGAGATTGACAACCTGGCCTTCATCAGCGACAGCATTGAAGCCAAGCTCGCCTCAGTCGAGCTCAACGGGGACAACTACGTAGGCTGCCTCTACCCTGAAGCAAAGACCAATATTAATAGTGCCCTTGAGAGCTACATCGCCTCACCGTCACAAGAGGCTTACGAAGGCATCAACGACGCCATCATCAATGCTCCTACCATTGAAGTCATCCCCAATGCATGGTATCGCATACGCAACACCGAACGTTCCAATGCTACGCTGTACCTGCAACCCGAAGATTCGCGCGTCAGCACAGCCACATCAGACCAAGGCAATGCCAACCAACTCTTCACGTTCATCCCTACAGAAACCGAAGGTAGCTACTACCTCTACAACGGCAACTACGAATACTATCTAGGCCCGCTCGGTGCCAATGAGACCCAGCCTGTCGTGACAGCCGACATCAATGCTGCAGGCGTATGGACCATCACCACGCGCGACACGGGCAAGAGTTCCATCGTATGCACCAACAAGACAGGTGGTAACGTCGGTCTTCACCTTGCGGGCGACAACAAGCGCCTTGTACCCTGGACAGCTGATGCAGCCGCCTCGCTTTGGTACATTGAGCCCGTCGACAGCTTCAGTATCACCATTGGTGACAATGCCTACACAACCATCAACCTACCTTTCAATGTGACGCTCCCCGAAGGTCTTGAGCCCTATTACGCAGGACCTGCCGCACAAGTTGATGGCATAGACTACCTACCCATCTATCCCTATCAGTCCTCAGTGATTTATGACCAGACCCCTCTCATCATTATCGGTGCTCCAGGTACCTATACAATAACTATCACCGACAAACAGATGACAGGCTATACCTTCGACAATAGACTTGCAGGCACATTAAAAAGCACGACTGTGAGCGGTAAAAACATTTACCTACCT
>JAZONI010000042.1:0-55855 GCA_045654445.1 Bacteroidaceae bacterium
TACCCGTCGCTTACGCGAATTGGATTTGGTGATGCTCACTCATGGTTGGACATCGTATGACTGGTCGGTGCTATCAAGCAGGCATTTCGATTTGAAGCATCCCATAGAGGAGGGAATAACCGTTAATGGTGAATTGCTTGAGTTCGCCTATAGCAGAAGCAAACGTCATCCCAACGGGAGAATTCCCCTTTCATATGAGCCGATGGCCTTTCATCCCATGTTTTTTGCGATGAAGGAAAAGGGTGACCTGCAGGAATACGAGTTGATGACCGATATAGACGGTAGTTTTAAGATTCATATGGATGACTTCTATGGAGAGCGTATCATCTCGCTCTCGCCCAAACAGGAGGCAACCCGATATCAGAGACCGATAATGCTCATCGACAAGTTCTTTTCCCCCAAGTCCTTGCCCGAGCAATACTTAAGATTCGGACTCTCTGACAACCTGCAGACCGATATCCTGAGAATGGATGCCCAGAATTATCTCCTGCCCGATGTGGAGATTGAGGATGAGCGCCGACGCAACCGCTATCACCTTCCTCCAATAAGCGAGGTGCGTTTCAACTACCTGAACGAATGGGAACGTAACTATGAATCGTATTGGCGGATGAGGAAGCTGAATCCCAACAATGAAGATATTATGGAGGATAGTATTGTAACGACCCTTAATGGTCCTTGGTATTTTGCGCCTATTTATACCTATACCCCTTCTAATGGTGAAATGACGATTGCAGATGAGTGTACCACTCCTTATAAAGTCGTAGGAGCTACTTTCTTGCGTAATTTTGTCGGTTGTTATTGGATGCATTACCTGGTTGCCGACAACAAATGCCTACCGGACAGTATCGTTATGGATGAAGAATATCTGCTACACATGGATTTCCTTAACCCATTCAACTTTAAGGAATTCTTTATTTGTGATGATTATGCTGTCCGACGACAATTCACTAGGGATCCTGATTATTGGGCAGAGATGTATAACAGCATAATAAAAAAGAATCGTGATTATTTTACGGGAAGGGATACGCACTATTGGAATGAAGAATATGTCGGTAGTAGACCAACGGTTATTTATGAGCCCAAGTGGGATCTTGATTATTATCATGGATTCTATGCCAACCAGATACTTCCTCCCTTGAGTATAAGAACCGACCAATCGGCATATAATCATTTTTTGGAAAAAGCAGTAGGCACAGCCCAATGGATTGTCCATATGAACACAGGACGGTACTATGCACGAGGCTATCTACCTATGGATACTCCCAATTATGTGGCCTGTATGGTTCCTTATACTGATGCCGAGCGAGATAGCCTGTATATTCCTGATGGAGAAAACGGATGGAATAACCGTTTTACCCATATCCAGGGATATTCGCATAGCAAGCGGTTTTATGCACCGGATTATAGCAATCGGGAGTTACTGGATAATGAAAAGGTGTACTGTCGCACTCTGCTTTGGAATACGGAGATTCTACCTGACAGTACAGGAACTATTGCGGTATTGCTGCATAATGCTCCAAAGACAAAGAAAATATCGGTTACGGTAGAAGGAATGTCCCGTCGACAAATCTTCTGCAGCAAAAATCTTCATAAAACAAAAATGGGAATGTATGGTAAATCAAGAGACATACGCCGAGATTTGGAAATATGGAGAAATATCGCTGATACCATCCATACCACCCCGTCAGATCTACTTTCGATGCATAGAGACAATGTTGAAGGCATACGCAAATTGCATGAACAACAGTTGGATGATGCCGCCATATTGTTCAAGAAAAGTGCGATGATGCAGTATCCCCCTGCCATGGCCAATCTGGGAATATGCTACCATCGGGGTTGGGGAGTTGAGAAGAATATCGAGACTGCCTATAAATATTATCGGCTCGCAGCCGAGCGCGGCGAAGCATCGGCCTGTCATAATCTTGGAGGTTGCTATCTGAACGGAGAAGCCGTGGAACGAAACGATTCGCTGGCATTCTTATGGTATAGCCGAGCATCTGAGAAAGGATACACCCAATCATCCTTTATTCTGGGCAGATTGTACGAGAGTGGCAGAGGCACGATGAAGAATGACAGTCTGGCACTCAAATGCTATTTGGCCGCCTCGACCAAGTATCCCGAGGCGGCATTTGCAGCAGCGATGTTGCTTGTCAGGAATGACAGCATATCGGGTATGTCTGAAGCGATACATATGCAGATTGCCGATTTGGTAGAACAGGCAGCAGACAATGGACTTCTTGCTGCACAGAAATATATAGTTGATTGCTATCGTGACGGCCGTTATGTGGAGATAAACGAGAAGCGTATGGTGGAATATCTAATACTCTGTGTTCGGCAGGGAGATGAACAATCACTGCTACGCTTAGCCTACTGCTATGAAAAGGGTATTGGAGTGGGAAAGAACAAAGAGAGGGCCTATGATTATTATAAACGCCTTGCAGAAAAGGGGCATAAACTTGCAAAGAAGAAGGCCCTCGAATATGAAATCTTAGGCAACTTTGAATTTGACAGAACGAAATTGAAAGACTTGTAGTGTCACTACTGCGCCATGGTGGCGTAGGCGGTGATGGTGTAGGTGGGGGTGAGGGTAAATGTCTTTATGGTACGGTTACCGGCTTCGCTTGTGTCAATTGTAGTTGTCGACTTTATGGTCGCTCCTTCGGTGTTGCAAGTCAGTACCACATATCACTGAGTGCTACGCTCGAGCGCTTGTGGAAGCGGATGACGCGGTGAAACACCGCCTCGCAGAGAGTTTTTTATCTCACGCAGACTCCGCGGTGTTGACCGTTAAAGACTCCGTCTTTAACGGTCAACAGTCAACAGTCAACAGTCTGCCTCCGGATGGCAATTGTCAAATAGCCAAATTGTAAATAGTAAATTGTCAAATAGTAAATTAAAATGGATTCTCAATTTTCAATTTTCCCGCGTAAGGAGGGAAAGAAAACGAAGTTTTATTAAATAGTAAATTAACTTTGTTGAAGTTGCTTACACTCGGCATAGCCTGCAAGCAGTCTTTGCTCTCGATTTATCGCAACTTTGTCAAATAGTAAATTAAATCGGATTCTCAATTTTCAATTTTCCCGCCGAATGGCAATTGTCCAATAATCAAATTGTAAATAAATTGTAAATAGTAAATTGTCAAATAGTAAATTAATTATCTTCTCTTGCGTCGGTATGTGAGCGCTACCCTTCCTTGGGCAATGTCCTGCTCAGCATGAGACTACCCAGCAGAGCCGAGATCACCGAGCCTAGCAGTACACCCAGTTTGGCCTGTCCCAGCATGGCTGCCCCCTCACTGCCGAGGCCGGCATAGGAGAGGTCGGCGATAAACATTGACACGGTGAACCCGATGCCGCAGATGACGCACACGCTGGCAAAACTCATCCAGGTGGTGCCCGTAGGCAACGACACGACCTTCAGGCGTATGGCCAGCCATGAGAATGAGAATACACCCACAAACTTGCCCACGACGAGGCCGAGCACTACAGCGAGGCTGACACCCGAGAAGAGGCTTGCCACGCTCATCTGCGAGAGGTCGATGCCTGCATTGGCAAAGGCAAAGAGCGGTATCACCGCATAGTTGATGACCGTGTGGAGGCTGTCCTCAAGGTCCTGCAGGGGGCTAATCATCTTGTCGGCTGCCGACTCGATGCTCTTGAGTATATGTATCTGGCTATTGTTGAGCACAATGGTGTTGTGCAGGTCGTCCACCTCGATCACGGGGAACTGGTTCACATGGTTTCTGATGCGTTCGAGATAGTACCCTGTGCCCTGCTTGAGCGTTGCAGGCACGCAGAAGGCCACTATGACACCGGCAATGGTGGCATGTATGCCCGAGTTGAGCATGAGGTACCACAGCACAAGGCCTACAGACACGTAGAAGGCTTTGACGCGCACCTTGGAGATGTTGCCGACAATCAATACGCCGATACACAAGACTGCCAGCCCTGCATAGAGCAGATTGATCTCCGACGAGTAGAAGAGGGCGATGACGATGATACCGCCCAGGTCATCGGCCACGGCAAGGGCAGCGAGAAACATCTTCAGCCCGATGGGCACCCTCGACTTGAAGGCTGCCAGGATACCCAGCGAGAAGGCGATATCCGTAGCCATGGGGATGGCCATGCCTCGCTGCATGACAGCCTCGTGAGGACATGCGAGGTAGAAGATGAGCACGGGCACTATCATGCCTCCGCAGGCAGCGATGATGGGCAGCAGTGCCTTATCCATGGACGACAGTTCGCCCACCTTGATCTCGCGCTTGATCTCGAGACCCACAGAGAGGAAGAAGATGGCCATGAGGAAGTCATTGATCATCTGCCCCAGCGTGATGGAATGGCCGCCATGACTGAAGAAATTGAATTCGCCGATGGAAAGAGCCACAGGCGTTTGCCACAGCGCGAAGTACCACTCGTTCACTCCGGGGATGTTGGCAATGACAAGTGCCAACACGGTGAAGAAGATAAGCACCACGCTAGCGTTGGCATGTCGTTTGAACTTACTTAGAAAACTGTAATTCATCTTTTCTTGTATGCTTGGTTAACTATTACCGTACCATGCTTGACAAAAGCAGATGCAAAGGTACACAGATTTTCTAATTAAATGCATGATTGCCGCCATATGTTACGATGACGCCGCATTTTTTTTTGTAATGATATGGATGTACTTCTGATTTTAGAAAAAACAGCATAAACTTCAACAAAAGCAAGCCAGGTCCCAATTATTTTTATTAACTTTGCACGCTAGTCAAGAAAATAAGGACATCAAGACACATTACACAACAAATTAAAACAAAGGAACACTATGATTGGAACTATCATCTACATCATCGGCCTTGTATTGGCAGTGAAAGCAGTATTGGAAATCCTCAAGATGCCCATGGGCACAGCAGGTAAGATCATCAGCGCTATAGTAGTACTCTGCACCTCATGGGTAGGTTTGGCTGTATACTACTTCTACGCTAAGGACAAGTTGGTTAACTGGTTCAAATAATCTTGTATAATAGGCTTAGCATCTGTTCGCTTGATAGGACATCAGCTGGATAGACAACCTATTTCCAACATAAAAGACTGCCTCAGGGCAGTCTTTTATGTTATCAATGCTCGACTGGTAAAATCAATTCTTCACGATTTTCTTTCCGTTTACCAGATACACACCCTTTTGCAAACCCTCTAACGAGATCACGCCCTTACGCACCAGACGACCATGGAAGTCATAGACATCAAAGGTGTGCTGCACTGCTACTCCACCTATATCTGAAGTATCGACAATGGTGAGGACGCCATCGTTCAACACATAGGCATAGTTGTTATCGGCACCACCGGAGAGGCATATTGGATAGGTACCTACCGGTGAGGTTGCATCGGCCTCACACTCTATCACGGGAAGAGCATCAAGGTCGTCCACCGTATCATCAAGCACGAAACCACTGAACGACAAGGTGAACACAAGGGGTTCCTCGGATGTGGTTTCACGGATGACATCGTCGGCGGTAATCACCAGCGAGACCTTGCTGACAGTCAATTGGCGCATCACGGGTGTGGCGGCATACACCTCATCGTTGCCCTCCTGCGTAGCTGTGATTTCTGTACTTCCCGCACCGACAATCGTAACCACATTATCCACAATGGTAGCTACCGAGGTATCATCACTCGCATAGCTAATCACCAACCCAACATCTGAGTTCTTAGGCAAAGTGAAAGGAGCATCTCCATAGGTCTTGACAGGTAACTCGTCAAAAACGATGGCCTGCGTCTGCTTGGAGATAATCTTATAGGTTCCTTCCCTCAACACATAATCGTAGTTATTGTCACTACCACCGGACAAGCGTATGGGATAATCGCCAACTGGCGAGGTTGCCTCAACATCGCACTCGATTTGGGGGAGTTCATCAAGGTCCTCCTCGGTATCACCTAGCACAAATCCCTCAAAAGACATCGTCAAATCAGGGTATTCAACGGCATCAACATAACGGACAACATCGTTGGCCACAATTTCCAGCATCGCCTTATCAACTACAAGGGTATGTGTCACAGGTGTGGCGGCATGCACGTCATCGTTACCTTCTTGCGTGGCAGTGATCTCCGTTTCTCCAGCACCAACTATCGTCAACACATTTTCATGAACCGTCGCCACTGAAGGATTGCTGCTAGCATACGCTATGGGCAAGCCTAAATCAGTAGCCGAAGGCAAGGAGAACGAGGCATCACCATATGTCTTGGTGGGAAGTGCGTCGAAGCTTATGGTTTGATGCTGTCTCCCATCGGCATACACAAATCGACATTCGGCATCAGCCAATTGTTGCAGGATGGCTTTCTCCGTCACGAACATGATGTCCTTTACGATTAGATTATAATCCCCTTGTGCCATGTCTGATGAGGCAGAGAGAGAGAAAGAGAACAGTTCACCCTCACCCTCAGCAATCGCCATATTAGTTGTAGAATATCCGATGACTCTAAAGGTGTTGTCATCCACCAGACGACCAGTCATTGTATGCGAACTTGCTGTTCGGGAAGTCAACATGAGTGAATTTCCTTGCTCCGACACGGTGAATCCATCGGGCAAGACAAAATCCATCATATAGGCAATATACGGTATCGTATTCTCTAACGACACAGACACTGTCCGGCCTGCATTCTTCTCATTGACTGCCAAGGTCACTACACCATCCACCATTGTCTCATATTCGTCCTCAGAACTCTCTTTCTTAGGCACTGAATAGAGATCAATCTCTGCCGGAGCCACCTTTTTCCCGCGGCTGACATAGCCTATATAGAATTCAGACATGGCTTCTGGAAGGGTAATATCAATATAATGGTAGTCGCCTATCGCTGTCCTCCAGGAAGAGTGGAAGTATGTATGAATATTGCCATCTGCGATATTCTTTATCGGGCCCTCTGACATTTCCTGCGCATTTGTTGAAAAATTATCTTCAGTAAGATTAATAGGCCAACCATTGCCATCATACATATAGAACTCGGACAAAGCGAAACAGGGATAGCCGCTCTTATCTACATCGCCTGAACTGGTAGAGAGAACCATAAAACGCAGACACTCAACAGGAGTATCAGAAGTTATCAGAGATGAGTTATAATAATACTGGTATTCGTCTTCTGAAACAGGAATCTTCTCATCAAGAAGACCATCTGCTATTGTCAAGGTCTTGATCCATACGGGTTCATCGGTCGAGCGCACTGAGGGGCTATTGGAAATACCTGTTTGGGGACCTACAAGCATGAGCATATCATCAATGTCAAAGTCGCAGACCTCCTCTTCCTCGACATCAAGCTCCCACTCATCAAAGCGAGAGCGGCTGCGAACTTGCTGGCGTTCCGTATCACCCACCAACTGATTGACCCAGACGAGGTCGTTTACCGACACCTTACCATCAACGTCAACATCAGCCTGGTCGAATTGGGTTCCGTTTTTGGGGGAATCCAAGAGATGCGATAACATATACTCAACATCTTTCTTTGAGATTGCCCTGTCTGCATTGATGTCGCCATATGAATAATGAACGGCCGAATAAGGTGTTAGACTATTCTTTATATGACGGGCACGCTCTTCGAGCCATGACTTCATGTTGGCAACATGGGTATTGTAACTATACGTTGAACCATCGCCCCATATTTCTGCATTATGCTCAAATGAACTGCTGGCATAGGCATAGTAATCATCGACATAATCAATAAGTTCCTGCAGGTGATTGTCAATAAAATCTGTCCACAATTGGTAGTAATGATATTTCACCCAATCACTGGAACGCAACAACTGCTGGAAGAAACGGTTGCCAGGCTTACTTGAATGATAACTGAAGAAATCGCGAGTAGCACCGGATGTACAATAACTAGAGGTACCTTCATAGCCATACGACCAGTCGAAATCCCAAGCAGGGCCAAAGGTATACTTGCTATCAAAACGATTGAGGTTCTCACGCGCAAGGAACGAACTCTTGGGATGGCCCAACTCCGTATTCAGTATCAAGTCATTGACCAACATATAGCGCACCAGCATGTCTATATCGATAAAGCGTTCGAAGTTCTGGTTATTATAAACAGCCGTTTCGAAGCGATTGAACTCAGCACGGGTACCCTCATAGTCAAGCAAAGTCTCATCTTCACCAAATTCCGGGTCTTTGATGTTTACAGGAAGATTATAGGAATCGGAGATGAACTGACCATCTTCCCAATAGGAGTCCAATTCGAAGAGAGCTGCCTGTGACTCATCATCGTAATCGACGCTATTGTTGGCCATACCCACCTTCTGAGTAAAGAAATAGCTGCCACGATACTCACCGTTCATATAAAGTTCCACAGGCACTACATCATTGGCCGTCTCCATACCCACCATGCGCGCCACCTTTTGGGCGACAGGATTGGTCAGCAGTGAGCCAGACTGCTTCTGCGCGATGAGGTTCCAGTTCTTACCCTTCTTCATGCCGAAGGGCTTTACCGAACTGGCAAATTTCAGACGATAAGGGTTCTTGGGTTCATAAGAATAGCTGGGAGTACTCCAACTGGAGTTTCCACGACCTTTAATCTGCACATCATCTTCGAAATCTCCCCATACGCCATTACCCTGTATACGGATATGAGCATTGAGATAGTAGTCCTTACTTGTCACTATCTGGCCGCCTTCGATATCGATATCAATACGAGGCACTGAAGAGGCTGCATCGGTGAGCCAGTCAATATCGACCACCACCTCACGGCCCATAGGTACCATGCGGTAGTCGTAACGAGCGGGTTGCAACAATTCGGGTTCACTGCCTTCACCCACGACCTCATAAATCTTAAACTCTGCCAGACAGAGATAGTTCTTATACCCCACCCTAGTGGCTGTGAAACGCAGATGACTATAGGAGTCACCGAGAACAATGGTCGGTGAGGTAAATGTACCTCCAGCAATGTTATAAGGTATTCCCGCCGACTCGTCAAACGAGGTGATGTAGTCCCATTGCAGTCCATCGTTAGAGGCCTCAATCACCCACTCCATCACATTGTATTGAGTAGTGCCAACACGGCCCATATAATAGAACTGAAACTCAGACAATGAATAAGGCAACGCCACAGATACATAGACCTGCTTACTCAAATCGACATCATATACCGGATCTTGTGACCAGGTAGAGTGAAATAGCGTAGAAGGCTCACCATCAAGCATCATCCCCAAGGATTCATATGCAAAACTTGTAGGTGCATTGGTAGATAACATATCCTCAGTGAGGGCTACCTCCGCCAAACCAGTCTCTGGATCACTCCATACCTCGTCGCTCACCTTTTCCATAGAAAGACGACGATAGTTGGGAGCACCCAATGTATAGACCACCTCATCGGCAAAGCGCAGACGCGATTGTCCACTCACCTGTTCCTTGCCATTCACATAGGCCACCGCATCTGACCTATCCATCTTGAACAAGGGGGTCAGATATTTACCAATAGCGCCTACCTGAGCTGTCACCTGATTAGGATTAACGGTAGCATATACATCTTCAAAAATCTGGTCGTTCAACTTGTCATCCAGCTTAAACTCTGTAAACTGAGGATACTCAGGAGCACGGTCACTCACCGAGGTAACCTCACCAGCTGCCCAGGTAAGCACACTATCGTTGATCAAAGTAACGGTACATCCTTTCGCATCGTTCACGATATCTTTTACACTCTCATTAGGGAAGCCCCATACGGCTCCGTCAGCGAAGTAAAGATAACGGCTATTCGTATCCTGGGCATTTATCACTGAAAACGCTAGGGTAAACAATACCACAAGCCATTGAAGACGTCTTTTCATGTTTTTTGTATTAAATGATTTTACAAAGGTAAGGAAAAATATTTACCCACATCCATAAAGCATTGAATTATTTCACATCACAGAAAAATGGGCAAGAGCCACAGCCCTTGCCCATTAACTTTATTTACAAATATTCTAGACGTGTCAGGCCTCTACATCGGCCTCATCAACAGCGTAAGGCACATGTTCGGCGAAGAACTTATCGCAACCACGGAGCACGTTACGCACCTCAGAGAGCAACTCGTGTGACTCCTGAATGAGGTTGAGGTATACGAATGCAACCTTGATATTTTCGGCATCCTCCTGCAAGCGGTGTGTCTGTACGCGACGGAGATTAGAGATCTCCTTCTTCAACCACTTACCTTCTGCAGAGAGTTTCTCGGCCTCGCTGAAGTCACCGGTACGGATCACCTCACTGATACCGCGGAACACAGCCACCAAGCGCTTCTGATAGGGAGCAAACTCCTCCAGATACTGCGGAGAGAGCGGACGGAAGTTGTTGTCGGTATGCTCCTTCATGGGGTTGGTAATACGGGTAAGCGTATTGAGAATCTGCTGTGCGTTGTTACTGCTGAGGTAGTACCATGTATTCTTCTCGAATGCCAATCCCTTGTCGATGCGACGGAAACCGAGGGTCTCATGACGACGCATCTTCTTGAGCCATGCCTTCTCCTCTACGATCTTGTCGAGGGCAGTACGCAACTTACGCACATCCTCACGGGCAAAGGCACGAATGACACCTTCGTAAGTGCTAGCAGCATATTCAAGCGTATGACACAATGTATCGGCAGTATGGCTGCTGAGTGCTGCCCACACCTCTTGAGGATCTTCAGAGTTGAGCACAACATCCAATTTAACATCGCGCACCTCTTCGCTCTTCTTATTCTTATAGGTGATATGGCTGCGGATGAGCAGGAAGAGAGCGAGCGTCGCCATGATAACCATAGCTACGGGACCACCGAAATACATGATAGAGGCTACGAGACCTGCAAGGATGAACGCAGCACCTGCGGTGAGGAACCATCCACCAATCACAGAAATTACACCTGTGATGCGGAACACAGCGCTCTCACGGCCCCATGCCTTATCAGCCAAAGACGAACCCATACCTACCATGAAGGTCACATAGGTGGTAGAAAGAGGCAACTTCAATGAGGTACCCAAAGCAATAAGTAGACCTGCAAGCACGAGGTTGACAGAGGCACGCACAAGGTCGAATGCTGCACCATCGTCCAAGGTGGCATGTTCTTGATCAAAACGCTTAGCAACCCAACGCTTTACGCTCTTGGGGCTAATCTTGTTGACACCGGTAATGAAACCCATACCTACACGCACCAGCTTACGGGCCATGCTTGATGATCCGAACATCTCGTCACCTTCGTCCTGACGAGAGAGGTTGATAGAGGTCTTCAACACCTCATGAGCCTTCTTCGAGGTGCAGAGAGCGTATACCATCACGGCACCCGCACCGATGAGGAACCATACCGAAGTCTGTGCAGGCTCGTTAAGGAAGCCCATCATATATTCATCGGGCGAGATACCAGCAGGCACAGCCTCGCGAGCGAAATGAAGTACGCTGTCGAGAGCGGCCATCGTCACACCGATAAAGTTCACCAAGTCGTTACCTGCAAAGGCCATAGCCAAAGCAAAGGTACCGATCATGATAATCACCTTGAATACATTGACTTTCAATGCATGGAGCAACTGCATAAGCACTGTGCTCACCACGAAGATGATGCCAAGAAGCATCATGGTATTCTCTGTGAGGTAGGCCTTGACATCGGGAGTCATGAATGAGGCCCCCTTCATGCCCTTGAACAGCATGAAATAGATGATGGAGGTCACTGCCACACCACCGAAGATACCAATCTTCGCTGTTAATCCCTTCTTATAGTTATAAGTAAAAATAAGGCGTGATATCCACTGCACGATGATACCGAAGAAGAAGGCTATCGCTACCGACAGGAAGATACCGGCTATCACCTCCAATGCCTTACCCGTATTGAGCAAGTCGGCCAAAGAATTCACACCCTCCAGACCCTCATGCGAGCCCAATTTGATGAGCGAGATGGCAAATGAGGCACCCAACAACTCAAACACCATGGACACAGTGGTCGATGTAGGCATACCGAGTGAGTTGAAAATGTCGAGCAACACCACATCGGTAACCGTCACAGCGAGGAATACGCACATCAACTGCCGGAAATAAAAATGCTCGGGTTGGAACATGCCATGCCGAGCAATATCCATCATACCATTACTGGTTGATGCTCCGATGAAAATACCGATTGCTGCTACAATCAAGATTGTTTTGAGCGATGCCGCCTTGGCACCTACCGCCGAGTTCAGAAAGTTTACGGCGTCGTTACTCACACCGACATTCAGGTCGATGACCGCGAATATAAACAGGACGCAAATAATCGCGAAATAAAAAATTTCCATAAAAAACTTTATTGGTTAATCGTTGGCAAAGATAATAAAATATCTATAATCCCTACAAGAGGGATGCTATATTTTTATGATATTATTTGTCTCGCCGAGTTATCGCGATGCCAATCCTGCATTGATCCAATGTTCAGCAAGAGCAGTAGCATCAGCCAATGCTACAGCATCGGCAACATCATATTGCTCGGTGAGCAAAGCCGCCAACATCGCAGGTGTAAACTCCTTGTCTTTCACCTCTTCCCAAAGGTAGGCAGCACTCTCGTTCAGACTGACAACCTTGCTAAAGTCAATGTTTTCCACTCCAGTAGCGATAACAATATGTTCGCCACACATTTCACGCAACTCGAATCCTTTGTTGATTTTCATAATTGTATTTTTATAGATTTGTTTAGTTTTTCACTAGGGGCAATCCGTTTATCTGTAGCACCTGAACACCCGATAGAGTTTCAGCAGCACTCTCCTCGCAAACGACCATCTGGGCCATAATGCCGAGTAGCAGCGCCATGCATATCCCCCGGGAAGATAGCGTTTGCCCTTACGTATGAGGGCCATCGTTGATGCGACTACATTTTCGAGGCGACATTCCTCCGTCCCCCGCACATTTCCATCGCCTCTAAGCGTCACCTTATCTCCCTCAATGGCCATGATACGATGATATACATACTTGCCGGGAAATATCTCGGCCAACACAGCATCACCCACCTTGGGAGTGCGCGGCTTGGTCAACACAACCTTGTCGCGACGGTCTTCGAGGAAAGGACGCATGCTCACGCCACGCACACGCAGCGTCACATGATGTCCTTCGGCTATCAATGTACGCACCTCCTTGAGAAGAATTTCATTGGGAAGTTCCATCGCATCTACCTTTGGGGTTATATCATCCAATTTCATCGTTTGGTCACTTCTGCATGACACACTCCTGCCGCCTCCTGGTCAGGACGACAGCCCAATGTATATAATGGTACTATAGCCACCAGTCGGCTCACACTATCGCACACGCCATTGTATACTCGCTTGTCCCACTTCATGGTCGACATGGAGGGCAACAAGGTGGCAAAGGACTGCAGGGGCTTTTCGCGCTCGATGCGATTCTCGGGTTTCTGCTTGATACGGACAAACGCGCCTATCCGTGCGCTATCGTTCTTGTAACAAGGGGTCTTGCCACTCCAAGGCGACCCATACACAGTAGCACCTGTCTCATCAACAACAATCACGGGGTTATCATCATTGAGCAACTCGCTTCCTTTGATATGCTTA
Source organism: Bacteroidaceae bacterium (assembly GCA_045654445.1). Classification (GTDB taxonomy): domain Bacteria; phylum Bacteroidota; class Bacteroidia; order Bacteroidales; family Bacteroidaceae; genus UBA1189. Next base: position 13,489 of record JAZONI010000042.1, read on the forward strand.
AGCCACAGGCTGCTGTGTGTGCTCTTTCCCGTGCCACTCTGCCCGAGGAACAGATAACCACGTCCATCATTTTTAATGACCGAAGCATGTATGAGCAGTGTCCCCTTCGTCGCCGAGGCAAAGGCATATGCCAACATCAGTGCATTGTTCACAGCAAATGTGCGCAACGAATCTTGCCCACATGTCGCGATAGTGCACTGGCTAAAATCGGGGCTAGCCTGCATCAAACCACAATATTGGCCTCCGGGCGGACTAATCAGCATCTGATACGAGCCATCGGGGAGACGATACACACCAAAGTCAGCCGCTCCACAATCAAACTTACCGATCGTTTCACCCTTATCCTCCGGACAGAAGTCATCGTCTAACGTCAAAGAGAACAGTTGGGGCGCATCCTGAGGCACCGATGCTACAGCAAACGGCTCGTAGGACGAAAGACCTATACCCTTCTCTCCATCAGGCAGACAAAACGTAAAGACATGTCCAGCAACTATATAATGATGATTTTGCATGATGATTTACATTTTGAGTTATTATAAATAGGTTACCAAAGAGGATAACTTCATGCTATTTGAGCCTTTAATCAAGATGAAGCGGTTTTCGACACGACAGTGTTGAAGCTCCTCCTTCACGGCCTCCACATCGGCAAATGTGCGCTGCGTGTGCTTGGTCTGCGAGAAAGCCTCACCCACAAGCCACACCTCGTCGAAGCCACAGGCATCGAGCCTATCCACGACAGCCTGATGCGCCTCGGCCGTTGCCTCACCCAACTCCTTCATATCGCCCAAGATAGCCATCTTACTGGGCACCTCCATGCGGGCAAAGTTATCCAATGCTGCACGCATACTTGTCGGATTGGCATTGTAGGCATCCACGATGAGCGTGTTGCGCTCCGTCTCCGTCAACTGCGAACGGTTGTTTGTCGGCACATATTCGGCCAATGCAGCAGAGACTTCCGCAACCGACACATCAAAGTAGGTGCCCACAGCCGCTGCACATAGCGCATTATCGATATTGTAACTACCGACAATATGGGTGGCCACCTCGTGCCAATTCCCCTCGCTACGCTTCCAACGGAAACGCAGATAAGGGTCACAAGCCATCACCTCACCAGCCACGCATAACTCCTGCGATGCCGTTTGGCCATAGCAGACAGTATTCAGTCCCTCGGCAATAGCCTTCAGGTACATATTGTCATTATTCAAGAATATGGTTTTCCGCTCCGTCGCGCGCAGATAGTCATACAATTCACCTTTGGTGCGTATCACCCCTTCGAGCGAACCGAACCCTTGCAGATGAGCCATACCGACATTGGTGATTACTCCATAGTCGGGCTCGGCAATACCCACCAACTCCTTGATGTCGCCAGGGTGATTGGCTCCCATCTCCACGATGGCCATCTCATGCGCCGGTGTCAACTGCAGCAGTGTGAGAGGCACACCGATATGGTTGTTAAGGTTGCCCTGCGTATAGAGCAGATTATATTTGCGTTTCAGCACTGCTGCCATCAACTCCTTCGTGGTAGTCTTTCCATTGGTGCCCGTGACACCGACAATCGTTGTCCCCAACTGGCGGCGATGATGACGGGCCAACTGCTGCAATGCCTTCAGCGAGTTGTCCACAAGAATCACTTGCGAATTAGCCTCATCGACATAGTCGCTATTATCCACGACCACATATGAGCAACCCTTTCCGAGCGCCTCTTCCGCATATCGGTTACCGTCAAAGTTCTCGCCACGCAAAGCGAAGAACATCATCCCCTCCTTGCACTGACGGGTATCGGTGGTGACACCATTGCTTCGGCTAAAGCAGGAATATAGTCGTTCTATATCGGTCATAAAAAAGCATTCTTCGTTTGTTTCTCCGACAAAGTTAGTATAAAAAATCGATTTGCCACGATAAAATAATAAGTTCCTCATAATTTTCTGATTTTAGCAACAAGGAAAGCAAACGCTACGACCATTCTAAATATTTTTATACCTTTGCAACCCAAACAAACGTACATTCCACACATAAATACATATAAATATAGAATATATGGCCGACAACTATTTGGAAAAGAAAATGGAAGAGTACCGCCAGCGCAGCCAATCCTCACATACCCCAACAGCGCTCACACTCAACCAACTGCTCATGCGTAACCGCAGCCACCGCGGCTATGACACACGCCGTGTGGTTACGACCGAAGAGTTGCGCCGTATCGTAAACGTATGCACACGCATTCCCTCGGCACGTAACCAGCAATGCCTGCGCTACCGTCTAATCACTCACGACGAAGCCGACAAGGTGCTTCCCCTCATCCGCCTCGGAGGAGCACTCCCCGAGTTGCACCTCCCCATCAAGGGTGAAGAGCCACGAGCCTTCATCATCGCATGCAGCACCAAAGACGAAGACCGCTGGGTAGATATCGACCTGGGCATTGCCGCACAGAGCATGCTCCTCAAGGCCACAGAGATGGGGCTTAACGGAATCTGCATCGGTGCCTTCAACGCCGAACAGGTAAGAGAGGCTCTACAACTCCCCTACCCTCCACTGCTCATCATTGCCATAGGTAAGGGGACCGACAAGATAAGCCTCACCAAGATATCCCCTTCAGACAGCCATGCCTACTACCGCAACGAAGGCACACACTATGTACCAAAAGTACAACTCGACGATCTTATCATCGAGTAAGTCCAGCCTTCTCAACCTGGCATTGTTATATGCTCGCTTATTCGTATCTTTATGACAAACCATGAAGATACTTGCGCTCGCTGTGAAAAATATTAAAGTAAACTTTATATTTCTCGCTCGCTTATTTGTATCTTTGCCAGAGAATGAAGTGAAAGTCATCTCTCTTCGCAGAGGATAACTGTTTTTCACCGCGAAGAGGATGTCTCCGCGGTGGGAAAATATTGTTTACGCAAAGAAAAGAGAAACTCTTAATCTGTTACTCATAGAGGAGATAAGAAAAGAATTAGGCATATGGAAATAATCGACTTGGTGAAGCGCTTTGCAGGCCACTCGGGTGTGGCGGCAGTACAAAAGGTGTGGAGCGATGATAGTGTACGCACAATGCACTTCAAAGGACTGTCGGCTTCGGCTGCTCCCATGCTGTTTGCTGCGTTGGCAAGTGCGGAGAAGCCGTGGCAGGTTCCCGCAGCACTCTTCGTGCTTAATGACCTCGAAGAGGCGGGCTATTTCTACCACGACCTGACGCAGATGCTGGGCGAAGCACAAGTGCTCTTTTTGCCTTCATCCTACAAGCGTGCCATCAAGTATGGGCAAAAGGATTCGGCCAATGAGGTGTTGCGCACGGAGGTGCTTACTCGCCTCAGCGAATTGAAAATTGAAAATGGAAAATTGAAAATTAATAGTACAGAGACTTGCGAAGAACACGAGAACCGTCCGGATGGCAGCAATTCTCAATTCTCAATTCTCAATTCTCAATTATATATAGTTACTTACCCCGACGCTCTTGCCGAACTAGTAGTGTCGCGCGACACGTTGAATGACCGCTCGGTGGCATTGGCGGTGGGCGACACGATAGAGATTCCCAAGATAGAGGCGACGCTGATAGGCGAGGGCTTCGAGCGGGTGGACTATGTCTATGAGCCGGGGCAGTTTGCCGTGCGTGGTAGCATCATCGATGTCTTTTCCTATGCCTCGGAATACCCCTTCCGTATCGACCTCTTCGGTGATGAGATAGACAGCATACGTACCTTCGAGATTGAGACGCAGCTCTCGCGCGATAAGGTGGAGCACATCAGCATCGTACCCAACTTTGATGGGGCGGGTGAACAGGGGCAGGTGTCGTTCTTTGACTTCTTGCCCGATGGCTCGGCACTCGCGTTCCAAGATTATTTCTGGGCGCATGAGAGGATAGAGCAACTGGAAGCCTCCCCTAACCCCTCCCAAGGAGGGGAACTTGGATCCGCGATGCCTGAATCACCCCTCCTTGGGCTCCTTGGGAGGGGCGGGGGGGAGGCCTCCCTATTATCCTCTTCCGATTTTGTCCGCAAGACTCAATCTTTCCGCCGTATTGAGTTTGGCACCAAGGCGTCTACTACGGTGCAGGCAACGGTCGGTTTTGAGACCTCTCCCCAGCCTCTCTTCCATAAGAATTTTGAGTTGGTGGAGCAGTCGCTCACCGACCTCATCGAGCGTGGATACCAACTATACATTCTCACCGATAGCGCCAAGCAGGCCGAGCGTCTGAAGACCATCTTCGAGGAACGTGGCAATGATATTCCCTTCGTGGCAGTAGACAAGACCATCCACGGTGGCTTTACCGATGCGACGATGCGTGTGGCATGCTTCACCGACCACCAGATATTCGACCGTTTCCATAAGTACAACCTGCGTAGCGACAAGGCACGTAGTGGCAAGATGGCCATCTCGCTCAAGGAATTGTCGCAGTTTGAGCCTGGCGATTATGTGGTACATATCGACCATGGCGTAGGACGCTTTGCCGGATTGGTGCGCATGCCCAATGGCAACAGCACACAGGAGGTCATCAAACTCGTCTATAGTAATGATGATGTGGTATTCGTCTCTATCCACTCCTTGCACAAGATCTCGAAATATAAGAGCAAGGAGGGCGAGGCTCCACGCATCAATAAACTTGGTACAGGCGCTTGGGAGAAGCTCAAAGAGCGTACCAAGACCAAGATTAAGGATATCGCGCGCGACCTTATCAAACTCTACTCACAGCGTGCGCAAGAGAAGGGCTTTGCCTTTAGCCCCGATAGTTTCTTGCAGCATGAGTTAGAGGCAAGCTTCCTCTATGAAGATACGCCCGACCAGTTGAAGGCAACCATTGATGTGAAGGGCGATATGGAGCGCGAGCGCCCCATGGACCGCCTCGTATGTGGCGATGTAGGCTTCGGCAAGACCGAGGTGGCCGTGCGTGCGGCTTTCAAGGCAGCGTGCGACAATAAGCAGGTGGCAGTGCTCGTACCCACTACCATGCTGGCTTATCAGCACTGGCGCACCTTCTCGGAACGCCTGAAGAACCTGCCCTGCAAGGTCGAGTATTTGAGTCGTGCCCGCTCGGCTGCCGACACGAAGAAGGTGCTCGAAGGGCTCAAGAGTGGTGAGGTAAATATCGTGGTCGGTACACATAGACTCATCGGCAAGGGCGTGCACTTCAAAGATTTGGGTCTGCTCATCATCGACGAGGAGCAGAAGTTTGGCGTATCGGTAAAGGAGAAGTTGCGCCAGATGAAGGTAAGCATCGACACGCTCACCCTCACCGCCACCCCCATACCGCGCACGCTACAGTTCTCACTCATGGGAGCACGCGACTTGAGCGTGATACAGACCCCTCCCCCCAATCGCTACCCCATACAGACCGAGGTACACTCTTTCAACGAGGAGATTATACGTGAGGCCGTCAACTTCGAGTTGAGCCGCAACGGACAGCTCTTCTTTATCAATAACCGCATACAAAACCTGCCCGAACTGGCTGCTCTCATCACCCGCAACGTACCCGATGCCCGTGTATGCATCGGACATGGGCAGATGCCGCCCGAAGAGTTGGAGAAGGTCATCATGGGCTTTGTCAACCACGACTATGATGTGCTCATCGCCACCTCTATCGTAGAGAACGGCATCGACATCCCCAATGCCAATACCATTATTATTAATGCTGCGCACAACTTTGGACTCAGCGACCTGCACCAGATGCGTGGCCGCGTAGGACGTGGCAACAAGAAGGCCTTCTGCTACCTGCTTGCACCGCCTCTCTCAGGGCTTACCCCCGAGGCACGCCGCAGGCTACAAGCCATCGAGAACTTCACAGATCTGGGCAGTGGCATACATATTGCCATGCAAGACCTCGACATTCGTGGCGCGGGCAATCTGCTTGGTGCCGAGCAGAGCGGCTTCATCGCCGACCTCGGCTACGAGACCTATCAGAAGATTTTGGGTGAGGCGGTGCATGAACTTAAAACCAATGAGTTTGCCGACCTCATCATGGGCGACGCAGGCGATGATGGCAAGATTAGCGGTGAAGGATTTGTAGAGGAGTGTGCTGTGGAGAGCGATCTCGAACTGCTCTTCCCCGATGAGTATATTCCCACCAGCAGTGAGCGCATGCTCGTATATCGCGAGCTCGACAGCCTGGAGAGCGATGAAGAACTGAAGAAGTTCCGCACCCGCCTCATCGACCGCTTTGGCCCTGTGCCTCCCATGGGCGAGGAGTTGCTGCGTGTGGTACCCCTGCGCCGTATGGGCAAGCAACTCGGCATAGAGAAGATTTTGCTCAAAGGCGGCCAAATGGCGCTCTACTTCGTGAGCAACCTCGAGAGCCCCTACTACGACAGTATTGCCTTCGGTCGTGTGATGAACTATACCGCCATGTCGCCCTACGAGTGCCGTTTCCGCGAACTCTCGGGCAAGCGTAGCCTGCTCATCAAGGGCCTCAAGACGGTGGAAGAGGCACTAAGCGTGCTATCAATGATGATGATGGCAGCATATCAAAGCCACACACCCACCGACAGCATAAAAAAATAAGGTGTACCAAGAGTTTCCTCCGGTACACCTTTATGTTTTTGATAAGGTGTTATCCTTACTTCTTCTGTGCGCGAGCGTAGCGGCTCATGAACTTATCTACGCGACCAGCGGTGTCAACCAACTTAGACTTACCGGTGTAGAAGGGGTGAGAAGTGTTTGAAATTTCAAGCTTGATTACGGGATAAGTCTCGCCCTCAAATTCGATGGTCTCCTTTGTAGCACATGTTGAACGTGAAAGGAAGCAGTCGCCGTTAGACATATCTTTGAATACTACGGGACGATAGTTCTCAGGATGAATACCTTTTTTCATTGTTTTATTTCGTTTTATTAGTTATTACTCTGATTTACTCTAATTTATTGCTGGTAACAATAATGTGTAATGGTTTCGGACGGCAAAGGTACAACTTTTCCTCCGAACAGCAAAGAATTTACCGAAATTATTTGAAAATAAGTGATAATATTAACGGCACCCCTACTCTACCTTACTAGAAAGCGAAGGAGAGTTGTCGGCAATGTACATCACGCAATGAGAGAATCTCGCGCTGGAAGTTACGCACGAGAAGTTCTGATAGTTTGTCACGCTTCTCAGGCTTGGCCACGATTGCATTCTTCGACCAGATACGTTCGATGTTATAGTTGTGATAGAGCTGTTCCATGAATGTATCGTCGGGATCCTGGCACTTGCCATCACTATTGGTCAGCATCCACTGGAAATGGCGGAATGAGAGGAGATCACAGAATTTCTTCAAGCGTATCTGTTCCTTATCGCTAAAATCGGTGTTGCCATGTCGCTTTCCTGTGGGACGATAGGGAGGGTCAAGGAAGAAGAAGGTGTTTCCACATGCTTCATTGTAGGTTTTCTCATAGTCACCACAAGTGATGGTTACGCGCTGCAACAGTTTACTGTCAGCATAGATGGTACGTTCATCACAGATCATCGGATTTTGCAGATGATTATAGGCACCATTGAATTTACCATTTACATTGATGCGATAGTTCGCATTGGAGGTCTTGTTCAAGAAAATAAATAGTGCAGCATGACGCAAACCATCGGCAAGATGAGTGTTAAACTCGTCACGCATGGCATTGAAGTAGTCGCGACGTTCATCCTCATAGAGCGGGAGGAACTCTTTCTGTATCCTTTTCAGTTCAATCACCAACTCCTTGGCACGGTCGCGCACCATGTTATAGGCGCGGATGAGGTCAAGATTGCTATCATTGATTATCGCCCGCTTGATATTGGGATAGGTCTGCAACATGTGGAAGAGGAGAGCGCCACCGCCAACAAATGGCTCGATGTATGTGACATCAGGTATTTCGGCAAAGTCGGCAGGTAGGGCTTGCGTCAGAATGTGTATATGCTGACTTTTTGAACCCGGCCATTTCACGAATGGTTGTGCGCCAATATTTAACCCTGCCATTTCTTGTTAACTCTTTAAGCCACAAAGTTAATAGGTTATGACAATTTAAACAAGAAAAAAGGACTTTTTCTTACAAGAAATTACCAAAAAAGAAAATTTTCACCGGAAAAAATCTAAAAAAGTTATCCCAAAAAGAAAAAAAGTAGAGACAGAGGATTCGGATTACAAAAAAAAGTCGCATATTTGCTCACTGATTGCAAAAGCAAACATCTACCAAAATGAAAAGATTCACGACATACAGCCTCACTATTATTGTCGCCATGCTATGGGGATCGCTACAGCTGCATGCACAAACAGAAGACACAGCACTCCACCGCCGATTCGGTTCAATAGAAGCAGGAATGGGTACGGGCGAGGTACTGAAGTTTGACAGTTGGCTTACAAACGATGCGCTCAAGCAGCAAGAGGCTAGTACCTACTGGATAGGTTACAATTATCAGACCCATGCAGGCGAGGCATGCAACTATGCGGCCGACTACAACTACCCTGCATTCACGTTCGGCCTTCTCGTTGCCGACTTCAACAGAGTGCGCCTGCGATACAATCCCAGTGGACGTAGGCCAATCCACTACGACTCACGTTGTGGCACCTCCTTTGTCGCCTATGGTTCTTTTCGCCGCGCCTTCTTCCGCACATCATCGGGATGGAGTGCCGACTACACATTCAGCAATGGTCTTGGATACAACACACATATCTACAACCGCCTAACCAATGTTGACAATGTAATGCTAGGTTCGCGTCTATCGGTTTATTTCGGAGTGGCATTCGCCCTCAACTACCGTTACCGCCAGTGCGAGTTCTATATCAGCCCCGAGTTTCGCCACCTGTCCAATGGTGGAGTAATACGCCCCAACAAAGGCATCAACAAAGCAGGCATAGGAGTCGGCATGCGCTATTACCTGCAGCCCTACGACTCTATACCGCTGGAACGCACACGGAAGGCTTTCGAAGAAAAGAGAATGTACCTCGACATCACCTACAGTTCAGGTCTGCGAGGTGCCCAAGGCGAATGGCTCTACGATGCCAACAACTACATATGGTCCCGGAATGATGTCGAGAATCTGAAGTATGGCAAGGATGGCTACCGCATGTGCTACTACCACGTGCTCTCCACCGACCTCATGTTCCGCTACGCACGCCGCTATGCCTCGGGCATAGGACTCGACGCCTTGTATGAGCCCTACAACCGCGATGTAGAGATACAGAACAGCAAGGCCGACCGCAGCGACCTGCCCCTATGGAGTTGGGGAATAGCTGCCAAGCATGAGGTCTTCTTCCGCCGTGTGAGCATGAAGATGGCGTTGGGCTGGTACCTCAGCCGTCCGCTCAACGACTATTCGCATACCACCGAGGAATACCCCTTCTACGAGCGAGTAGGCTTGCGCTACAACCTACCCATCTTGAACAACAGCATTTCGGTAGGTTATAACATCTACGCCCATCTCACCAAGGCATATGGTACGGAGGTGACCATAGATGTGCACCTCCCCGGCAGCAAACGCCGTTAAGACTGCTGATGTCTCTCCTCGCCCTTCAGCGTAGGCAGGCTGACATGGAACTTCACAGCCAGGATACGGGTGAGGAATACCACGACGCCACAGATGATTTGTGTCATGATGGGGTCGGTATGCAGGCGTCCACATGCCCAGTAGGCAAAGCCGCCCATCACGCAAGCCATGGCGTAGATGTCCTTACGGAACACGAGGGGAATCTCATTGATGAACACGTCGCGCAACACACCACCTGCCGCACCGGTAAAGGTACCCATGATGGTGGCTACCCAGAGGGGGAAGCCTGCGTCGAGCGTCTTCTGTATACCTACCACGGCAAAGAGGGCAAGACCGATGGCGTCGAAGAGGAAGAACGTATTGTTCATCCTAACGAGGTATTTGCTGAATACCATCACCCACAGCAGGGCAAGGGCAGTGATGACGAGGTAGATGGGGTTGTTCATCCAGAAGGGGGTGACGTCGAGCAGGAGGTCACGGATGGTACCACCGCCGATAGCGGTAACGAGACCTACCACATAGGCTCCAAAGAGGTCGAACTGCTTGGCAGAGGCCAGGCGGATACCACTGATGGCGAAGGCAAAGGTGCCGACAAATTCGATAATGTCTACGAATGAAATGTTCATCATGTTTATTTACTATTTGACAATTTACAATTTACTATTTACTATTTTACTTTCAACTCTAAACCCTAAACCCTAAACCCTAAACTAATTCAACTCCACCACCGTTATTCCTGCTCCTCCGAACTGCACATGTTCGTCACGACAGCTGGCCACGGCAGGGTTTGCCTCCAGGTATTGACGGATGAGTGTGCGCAGTATGCCGTTGCCGGTGCCGTGCAGTATGCGTACACGTGACATGCTGAGCAGTACGGCATCGTCTATGTAGTAGGTGACTGCCTGTAGGGCCTCTTCGCCGCGCATGCCTCGCACGTCGATGTCCTGCTTGAAATGCAGGCGGCGTTCCGAGATGTTCTCTTGCGTCTCTCTGCTCAAGAAGGTGTAGGCACGTGGGCGCTCGGCCTCCTGCTGGCGTGCCGCCTCCTGTGTGGCTGGCTCCAGTTTGCTGAGTTTGGTCATGGTGCGCATCATGCCAAAGGTGACCATGGCGTTCTTTCCATTGATCTGCTCGATGGTGCCAATGGTCTGCTGCCCTTTGATTCTAACCAATGAGCCGATGGAAAAAGATTCCCTCTGCGTCTCCACCTCCATGGGGAGAGGGCTCCGCGATGCCTGTAAATCCCCTCCATAGAGGGAGGGGGTGGGGTGGGTCTCCTTTTTCAATTTCTTACGTTCCTGCTTCGCCTTGAGCTGCTCCATCTTGCGTTGGATGCGTGCTTCGTATTCGTCGGCACCATTGTCGGTGACCGCTTCGCGCCATTCGGCCAGCTCCTGACGTGCCTGGCGGGTCTGCTCCTTCTCGGCTTGTGCCTCCTTGATGGTGCGTATGGTGTTCTCGATGCGTGCGTTCGACTCCTGCAGCAACTGCTTCATCTCCTCCTTGGCTTCGCGTATAACGCTCTTGCGCGACTTTTTCAACTCCTCCATCTCGCCTTCGTACTGGGCGATGAGGGTTTCCAGCTGTTTCTCCTTTTGGCGGATGTTTTGGCGTTTGGTTTCCCAATAGCGCTTGTCGCGCACGATATCTTGAAGGAACTTGTCCGATTGTATGTATTCGCTACCCACAATCGCTGAGGCGTCGGCGATGACCTCCTCGGGGAGTCCTATCTTACGTGCTATCTCTACGGCGAACGAACTGCCGGGATTGCCTATCTGCAATTGGTAGAGGGCCTGCATCTGATGACGGTCATAGAGCATGGCTCCGTTGATGACCCCTTTGTGCTTATCGGCAAACTGCTTGAGGTTGGAGTAGTGGGTGGTGATGACGCCATAGGCGTGCTTGTCGTTGAAGCGGCGCAGTACGGCCTCGGCCATAGCACCTCCGATGAGGGGCTCGGTGCCACTGCCAAACTCGTCGATGAGGATAAGGCTGTGACTGTTGGCCTCGCGCATCATATTCTTCATGTTCAGCAGATGGCTGCTGTAGGTGCTGAGGTCATCTTCGATGCTCTGCTCGTCACCTATATCAATGAAGATGCTGCCGAAGATGCCTGCCACGCTCGCTCTTTTCAGAGGGATGAGCATGCCACATTGCAGCATGTATTGCAGCAGCCCTACGGTCTTCAGGCACACTGATTTGCCGCCCGCATTGGGACCCGATATGATGAGGATGCGCTGCTCGCGATGGAGCGCGATGTCGAGCGGTACCACCTTTTTGTGGTGTTTGGCCAGACTGATTTGCAGCAAGGGGTGTATGGCCTCTACCCAGTCGATATGTGGGTGAGGCTTCAGTTGTGGCCTGATGGCATCCATGGCAATTGCCGTGAGTGCCTTGGCGCGGATAAAGTCGATGATGGCGAGAAACTGGTACGACTCCAAAATCTCAGGGATCTGTGGGCGCACCTCATTGGTAAACTCCGTGAGTATGCGTATCACCTCCCGGCGCTCTTCGCCTTCGAGCTCGCGGATACGATTGTTGGCCTCCACCACCTCGGCGGGTTCTATGAAGACCGTCTTGCCGGTAGCCGACTCGTCGTGCACGATACCTTTGATGCGGCGCTTCAGGGCAGGCACTACGGGGATCACCAGGCGACCGTCACGTACGGTGGGGTTCACATCCTTGTCCACGATGCCCTCGGCCTGTGCCGAGCGCAAGATGGAGTTGAGCGTGCGCGATATGCTGCCCGTGGTGGCTGCCAGTTCGCGGCGTATGTTGGCCAAAGCAGGCGAGGCATTGTCCTTGATCTTGCCGAACTTGTTGACGATGCCATCGATGCGGCGTATGAGTGTAGGGAACGATTGCGCCTCGGCAGCCAAGGCCTCCAGGCAGGGATACTTGCTCTGGGCCTCTTCCTCCTCGGCCTCGTTGCGCTTCAAGAAAAGGATGATCTGACTTATCGTCTCCAGCGAGCGGCGCAGGTCGAACAGTTCGCCTTCGTCCATATACATGCCCTCGATGCTTGCGCGGTGCAGGGCGGGGCGTACATCAAAGAAATATTGGTTGGGAAACGCATCTTCCTCCTGGACGATGCGCATAAACTCGGCCACCTCATCCATCCAGCGTGCCACCTCGTCGGCCGATTGCGAGAAATGCATCTCATCGACCTTGTCCTTTCCCAAGGTGCTCAGGCAGCGCTCGCGAAGTATATGTCTTACTTGGTCGAAGCCAATCTTCTGCTCGAAATTGTTCGGATAAATCATACCATTTATTAAGCGGTGCAAAATTAACATTTTTTTACGTAACGCAACGCTACTTTCCGCACAAGATGGCGCTCATAAGCATTTTTCCACTCGCCAGCCTGGGTTAGTTCTCCTTTATCTTCTCCCAATCGTTCGCCAGCGAGGGGTTCACCAGGCTCAGGATGCGGCACACCTCCTCCTTCTCTTTTGCTGTGCCCTTGCTATAGACATTGATGAGTTCATCCTTCTTGATCTCGGTAAACAGTTGGGGCAATGCCGACATGGCCTTATCCTGCTTGGCCTTCTCCAGCAGCGCCAGCGAGGTGGTGATGTTGCTCCGGCCACGCTCCGCATTCTGTGCCATCTCGTCCAGTCCCTTGCGGTGGTAGTCGTAGAGCAGTTGACGATAAGGCTCCATCGCGCCGTTCATGTAGTCATTGACCAGGGCATGCCTGTTCTTGCTGTCTCCAAAGGCCTTCCATCCATCCTCACCCAGCATCTGTGCATTGTTGACGACATTCTCGGCCTTATGCAGCACATCGGTGCCCCCCTTGGGAGCAAAGGTGTCCATGTCCATCCCGATGATCAGATAGGCATAATAGGCCAGCACCGCAGTCAGGTTGTTATCGACGACCTCATCGGAGAACTCCAACTTGTCATGTTCGATATAGTTGAAATCCACCGCATTGTCGTTGAAGTTAAACACCACCGTGTTGTACGACGCATTATACACCGGGCGATTGGCCTGCACCATGAGGTTACACCCGAAGCGCCCATCGTCGCTATATTCGTTCACGATAAGGTTGAAACTGCAGGTGATACGTTCACGCGAGGTATACTGCGCATTGGTCCACTTGGTATTGTTGATAAATTCCGTCATAGCCTCCTGCAAGGTAGTGAACACCGAGGTGTTGGTGCCCTGCACCTTCGAGTGGTTCACCACCACCCTAGCCTCCAGCTCCTGTGCCTGCATGCCCTGTGCAGAGCAGAGCGCCACGACAAACGCCGCCATATAGCGTGCTATTCTTCTCATAGACATAACGATTTGTGGCAAAATTAGTGCAAAAAAATGACTCTCACAACCCCCTTCCCGAGCCTATCGTTAAAAAACGATGAACAAATCGCCCCACCCCCGCGTTAAACCCGCAAAAAACAATCTTATCCAAACATGCAGCCATGACACTGAAACATTTCCTCTTTCCCGCCTACTACGACGAGAGCCGCGCCTACTCCACCCTCCTGCTGGTGATACGCATCTTCTTCGGCATCCTGTTCCTCATCCATGGTTACGATAAGTTGATGTCCTACCACAGCATCAACACCCTCTTCAACGACCCGCTCGGCATAGGCAGCAGCTACTCGCTCATGCTCACCATCTTTGCCGAACTGGTATGCTCCTTTGCCCTCATCTTCGGCATCCTCCAGCGCCTCGTGCTCATCCCGATGATCATCACCATGTGCGTAGCCTTCTTCGTGGTACATGGCGCCGATGCCTTCGCCGTCAAGGAGCTGTCCTTCATCTACCTCATCACCTTCGTCCTGCTCTTCATCACCGGCCCCGGACAGTACTCCTTCGACAGCCTCATCGGACGTTACATCATGGACCGCGAAGCCGCCGGATAAAAAATGATGGAGCATGATGAACAATCCCTCCCCGGCGATGTTCTACCATTGAGCAACAACTGCTACCTTACATAAATAACTTTTTCTTAATCATTCAATCTATCCAGGCTACTCCTCTTAGGGATAAGGGGAGTAGCCATTTCTTTTGGCAATAATATAGATGTTTACCCATAACACAACATACCGCGATGTTGTCATCTTGAACGAATGTGAAGAATCTCGCATAGTATGTGGCGCAGTCCCAGCGCGAGATCCCTCGGCGCTACGCTTTGTCGGGATGACACGAGACCGTTTGGGTAAACTGCTATATTAACGTGAGTTCGATATAAGAAATCATTTAACAAGAACATCTAACTAACTGTCCCTCTGTTTATAGAGGGGGATTTTGCAAAGCGCTCACTATAAGCATAGTAGGAATATCGCTTATATCGAACTCACGTTAATATATTTTTCAATTTTTCGATGAACAGTAAAGTCTTTCGTTGCTCATTGGCCTTATTGTATGCCGAGCAAGGAGGAGAAAAAGCCTACGGAGTTGGATTAACCGACGCTTTCACACCGCGTCGGTGTTTCACAACATAAAGCAGCATTTTCTGCAAACGAAAAAAACACCACTGCAGATTGCAAAATGGTGGGTTCTTCGAGGATGGCGGAAAAAAAGAGGGAGAAGCTTACGCTCCTCCCACTCACTATCAAACTAAAAAAACTTAGAAAAAATAGTACGGGAATATCCCGCGCTATGCTGTCATCAGTCGGCCCAGATGTTGCCCCACTGGCGCTCATCGCCGCGCTCGTTACCGAGCTGCTGGTCACCACTTGCGTTTCTGTCGATACGAATGCTAGTAGCTATCATCTCTACTGCTTCGATGTTTACTACCTCCATTGAGGGTGCGATATAGTTCTTTTTCATAAAATCAAGACCCCCTCTGCCTTTAGGCATCTCCCCCTCTAAGGGGAGAACCATCCGGACAGTCTTTTCCGGGGGTATGGCTTTAGTGTTATTATTTCTTTACTGAGTCCTCCGGAGGCGCTCCCCATAGAGGGGGAGCTGTCCGAAGGACTGTGGGGGTCCTCACTTAACCACTACCTTCTTACCGTTCACAATATAGATACCACCCTTGGTCATGGTCTCTACGCGGCGACCGAGGAGATCGAAAATCATTTCTGATTTCTCATTTCTGATTTCTACGTTCTCAATATCGGTAGATCCCTCGAAGCGGATGCTGATAGCACCTTGAGCGACAATAGGATCAAGTACGAGGTATGCCTTACCTGCGTGGAGTACGAGATCTTCTTCAGGTTTATCCTCATCGGCATATGCATATTTCTTGAATACAACGCCACCTTCACCATTTGGCTGCAAGGTGTACACTACACCATTGGCAACTTTAGGTTCCAAGTCTAAGGCCTCTGAGATTGAGATATCCCTAGCTGTACCTCTGAGAATGTTATTATTGATAGTAGTTTCTGTTGTAACCTCGAAGAAGCTATAGCTTCCAGCGCTGCCTTCAAGGATAACAGCAGTCTTGGCAGGAATAGCACCGCCATTAATTGGAGCCAGAGTCAACCATTCACCATTTAGGGAGCCTGTATAAGCTGTTATTCCCGCGGGGATACTCAATGCTACTTCTGAATAGAGAGTAGAATAGCCCAAGTTACCGATAGTTTCCATTATGGTAGGCTCTACCGCTTCAAGGATGAAGTCGTGACGATTGCCACAGTTGCTGCCGCAACGGTCGGCGCGGTTGCCATCACTGTCGTGCAAGTGTCTACCAGCACCGCCAGTTGTAGTACATGATAGCGCATATTTACCATTACCTGTTCTTGGCGACTCGGCAAAGGTCCATACACCAGCACCATTTACATCGGCACCAATCTCGCTAGTTTGTTTAATGTATGTACCTGTATGGTAGTTCTTCAATTTATTGCCCTCATCAAGTAAGAATATAGTACCTGTATAGTTACATGTTTCGGCAGATTTCATTGACATCTGACCAGTTGTAGCATTGGCATTGTTATAGATGCTTGAGGCATCAATATAATTGCCCGAGATACCACGGATGCGGAAGTACTGACCAACCTTGGGCATATTGAGTGCAAACGACGCTGTGATAGCATTCACCTCAACGATGGTTGCAGCAGCATCGATAGCAGCCTTTACTTCATCGATAGTGTATACCTTCGCGCCACCTATAGTATATGAGTAATAACCCAAATCTTGTTGTAGCTTGTCAGCATTGGCATCTACACCACCCTTAGCTGTCTTCTTGGCATCAGCAATCTCCTTTGCTGTGGGGGCCTTGACCTTCACGATGAAGTTCTGCACCTTTACAGGCTGATTTTCTCCAGTAAGCACGAACTGGGTAGTCGTAGCATTAACATTCTTTACAGAAAGCGGCTGTGATTCAGCTGTTACCGCATATTCTGTATTTCCAACGACAAATTTCTTAGCTCCTGTACCTGAGTTACCAAACGCATAGTCAAATGAATACTCCAAGATGATGTATCCCTCAGGGACAGTAAGCGTGTAAGTACTGCTCTTAGCCTGTCCTGAATGCAACTGGATATATCCGCCATTGTGATTCATATTGTTGGCATTACTTGTAAAGGTTAACGCAACAGGGTTGGTAGCGTTTGTTGTAAGGCTCCACACCTTTGAACCGTCAGTAAAGCGGCCTGTGCTCTCTTTGAGTTCAAGCGAATAGTTGAAGTTAGCGGTATATACCTTATTCTCGGTGAGTGAGGTTACCGTCAATGTTGCATATGTATCTGTTTCGTCAGAGAAGCAGTTGAAGGATAGTGTAGACTCAGTCGATGCGATAGTAACCGCAGCATTCACCTCTGCAACCACTTCGGTTATATAGAAGGTCGCGGGTAAAGCCTTGCTTTCTCCATTGTAGGTTGCCGTTGCAGCAGCAGGACCATTGATGGTCAGTGTATATACTCCCTCGTAGAGGTCGTTAGGATATGCGTCCCCAGTGAATCCTTGGTGCCACGCATAAACCTCATTGAGTTTAGTAGCGTTCTCCACAGTAGCGCTAGCACGGAAGCCACGCACAGCATCAAAGGTTTCTTCCACCTTCGGAGTGTTGGGGAGGATATAGAACTCAGAGAAGGTAAAGAATACCGAACTTGTGCTTGTCGTGTTCACCGTGAAACGGTAGTGCTTATAGGCCGTAGCACTGGTAATCTCTGCTGAATAAAAGTCGTCAAAGTTCGTAGGAATGCCCTCAACAATCGTTACATGTTGCCAAACTACCGCATCGTTCGAACCTTCAATAGTAATCTTTGTGGGGCGGTTATTATTGTTGTTTTGGTTACGCTTCTTTGTATAGAAACGGAAACTCTTCACCGCCTTGCCGAGATCTGCCTGCAAGTAGTGAGCTACACCTTCGGGGCTAGGATTGTGGCCGCTATAACCACTATGAAAGTATGTATTATTGTTGCCGTCAATCAAGGCAGGATATCCCTGTCCATCAGCGGGATTAGAGGGATAGTTACACTCATACTTATTTGCATCCTGCACCAATCCGAGGTAGCGCTGCAAGCCATAAATGTCCATGTTCGCATTTGCGGTAGCTGCAGCAAGAACTTCAGCATTCTGCTCAAACTTGATATTGCGGATGTGGAGATCGTGAGAGTTGCTACCCGTAAGCGTAAATGTTGTGCTGGTGCCACACGCGCCCACCTTAAAGGTGGTCCATTCGGTACCCACCGTAGTCTGCTCACCGTTGATGGTGATTACATGGGCAGGATTATTAGTGCTCGGGGCAGTGTTGGTACTCTTTGCCTCAAAGCTATAGCCAGAGAAGGTTTCGCCCAAGGTGAGAGTGTAAATGCAGCCTCCATTTCCAGGACGCAAGCCAATATATTCGGTGCTACCAGCGTTCATATTGTTAGCACCAACCGAGATGGTAAAGCTGGGCTTGCCAATATTGGTAGATGTCCAGCCATTACGCCAGCTACTGCCTGATCTGTCATTGTATTTACCGTCTCCAACATTATATGTCAGTCGCTCAGCAAGTTCATCGTCAGTCAATGCCTCAACAGGATAGAAAGTAAACTTTATGCAAGTGCCATCATCGCCATAACTTTCCCAATAGCTCAAGCAAGGATTACCGCCGGGCGCATTTGCATGAACATAGCCTTGGAGCGTATTGCCATCTACGACAATATCCCTTGACAAAGCGATATAATTTGTTTCACCGATAGTCTTCACCTCAGTCAGTAACGAAGCCACACCCGAACCTGTAAAATTCTGATTATGACTCTCATCAGCTGGGAAGGCCTTGGTGTTGTCATCATAGTTGGTGACAGTAATGTGCTGCACACCATCAACGGTAGTCTCGTCAATGGTCCACACATACTTTGATTGTACTGCATGGCCTTCTGCCACGGTCTTGCCAGCCTCGTAGCGATAATGCTTCTCGTTAACATCTGGGTCATAAATCACTGGGCCAGTTCCCTTATCGCACTTCGCTACTAATACATAATTGCCATCGGACAACGAGGTGGTAGATGTTCCCATCTTAAACCAACTACTCGTCTGCGCCCACGCCACGTTGCATACCAATGCCATGATGAGGCACAGTGTGCTTTTCAAAATTGTTTGTCGTTTCATTTTAATTGAGTTATTATTAGGTTTGTTTATCTTCATTGGCATACCTCATGGATGAGTATAAAAAAGCGGTTGCCGATATGCTGTGTGCATACCGAGAACCGCGATGAGTCAACGTTCGAGTGAAGGAATTCCTCCGAATTTACCCCCCCCGTTAACAAATGTAAACTATTCATTCTGTGATAGTTGTCAAGGCTTATCGTTGTGTCTGTGTGTTGTGCACCTTCCCCACTCTCCACGCTCGTCTGTCATCGTTCGTGCACACGGATACTAATCCAGCTGCAAAGGTAGTGAAATCAAAGCAATTGGACAAATCTACATATACTTTTTTTATTGCTGTCCGACAAACTCTAAACTCAGAATATACTCAGCGTCGCTGCCGGCACTGTCCCTCTCTGAGGGGGACGAGTGAAGTGAAACGAAACGGAGGGGGTATAGAGCTATACAATAGCTTCATGCACCTCCTCCGCTCCTCTTTGTTCCGCACGCCCCCCTACCCCTCTTGCACCCCTCCGCACTTCGTGCTCGTCCCCCTACCCCTCTTGCACCCCTCCGCACTTCGTGCTCGTCCCCCTGCAGGGGGACAGTGCTGACATAGGTTAAAAGTTAAAGGTTAAAAGTTTATATACGCTCTGTCTCCCGATGGGCGAAAATAGTGTGTAGTAAAAACTCTTATTTTTGTATTAGATATACTACGTATATATAATACTTAAATAAGCCCCTATATATAGTACACACTCGGCAGCGATACAGCACAGGGTAACTTTTAACCTTTAACTTAACCTCTCCTCGCGTGGCGCACGCGCATAATGCGCGTATCTTTCGAGTGATGAGTTAAGTTTTTAAGAGCGAGGGAACGGTTGCCCTTGCCGCAGGTGTGGCGCTGATTTGCCCGAGGTGCGGCACGATGACGGAGAAAATGCGAAAAAATATTTATCGCACTGCAGGTGAGCGGTTTATCGCAAAGAACTTTGCAGAACTTTGCAGTAAGTCGGGACATTATTTTTCGATTTCGTAATTTTGCCTTCGAAATCGAAAGTCAACGGCAAATTGAAAATTGAAAATTGAGAATTGAAAATTAACCGTCCGGTAGGCGACCGTTAATCCTACTCCGTAGGCTTTTCCTCCTTACGCCATGCGTTTCCTCCTACTTGCTTGGTATAATCAAAGTGAATTACTTTGCTTCTACTCTCGCTTCGTTCGTCGGTTCGCACCTCGGCAATTCAAGCAAGCTTGATTGCTCTCGGGTTAACCTAGTTTTCTTCCTCCTTGCAAGGCATAGTATGCAAGCATTCTCTGCTCTTGCTTCGTTCGTCAGCTGGCGTCGGTTGACTGTTGACTGTTAAAGACTCCGTCTTTGAGCTTCGGCTGCACTCGCTGAGCATTGCAAACGAGTTTACATGCGCTCGCTGGCACGAACCTTGACAAAAAAATCAAAAATCATAAATCATAAATCATAAATCATAAATCAACCATCATCCCATGAAAATCAACCGGAAAGAAATTCTCAAACTACTCATCACCATTCTCACGGCCATCGCTGGTACCCTCGGTGTGGTCTCGTGCCTCTAACCGCGATGTCTGCAAGCCCCTCCATAGAGGGAGGGGTTGGGGTGGGTCTCCTCTCACCGCCATCGCCGGCACCCTTGGTGTGGTGTCGTGCATGGCCTGACGATGACGAAAGCGATGGGCATCCATCGTTTTCGTTTTTTTATCCTTGCTAACACAGGAAAAGAATTTGTATTTCACAAAATTAAGCCGTAACTTTGACGCCGACGCGGTATGAAAGCGTCGGTTAACTTACAGTTTTCCTCCTTCGCACCTCGGCATAGATTAAGCAAGCTTATCTCTGCTCTCGGTTTGGCGTCGGTTGCGACGAAGAAAACTTTAGTTTTCCCGAGGAGTGCCCTTAGGTTTATCTCCCCCGAGGAGTTTCTCTAAGAGACATTTGGGTAAACTCCTATATCATTACCAAAACATATACGCACGATGAACCATAACCTCCACATATACAAGGCATCGGCAGGTAGCGGAAAGACCTTCACGCTGGCTGTAAACTACATATGCATGCTCATCGAGAACCCCAAGGAGTATCGCCACATCCTGGCCGTCACCTTCACCAATAAAGCCACGGCGGAGATGAAGCAGCGCATCCTGGGCAAACTGTACGGCATCGCCCACAACACCGAGGATGCTGCCCTCTATTTCGACAAGGTGAAGGAGGTGACACGCCTCGACGAACACACGATACGCGAACGTGCTGCCCAGGCCCTCGCCCTGCTGGTGCACGACTACAGCTTCTTCCGCATCGAGACCATCGACAGCTTCTTCCAGTCGGTGCTGCGCGGCTTGGCACGCGAACTGGAATTGGGCACGGGCATGACCATCGAACTGGACACGCGCAAGGTCATCGGCGAGGCGGTGGACCTGCTGCTGCGCGAGCTGAAGGCCAACGACGCTACGCTGAACTGGATACAGGACTACATATCTACGGAGATCGAGGAGGGCAAGCCGTGGAACATCACGGACAAGCTGAAGGGGTTTGCCACCAACATCTACCGCGAGGACTACCAGCGACAGGCTGATGCCCTGCACCAGCAACTCGAGAGCACGACCCTCATCAAGGACCTGCGCTCACACCTGGGCAAGCAGCGCGAGATGTCCATCAGGCGCATCGAGCAGCGGGCCACGGACTTCTTCGACCTCATAGCAAGCAGGGGACTCGGCGTCGACGACTTCGCGAACAAGGAGAAGGGGGCATGCAGCTATTACCTCAAGATCAGGAGGGGCGAGTACACCACCGAGTTGAAGGGGCGTGTCCTCACCGCCTCACAAGATGCCAACGGGTGGACCACCAAGACGGCGCCCAAGAAACAGGAGATACTGGCGCTGGCCGACAGCATGCTCATCCCGCACCTCATCGAGACCCACCGCATCTGCTGCGAGTGTATCCCCATCATCAACAGCTGCGACATCGTGCGCCACCACCTCGACCAGCTGCAACTCATCAACGTCATCCACGAGCGTGTGCTGGGCCTCAACAAGGAGGCCAACCGCTTCCTCCTGGCCGACACGTGCCAGATGCTGAGCCGCATGCAGACGGGCGACTCGGCCTTCGTGTTCGAGAAGTTGGGCTACTACATACGCCACATCATGATCGACGAGTTCCAGGACACCTCACGCATGCAGTGGGACAACTTCTTCCCCCTGCTGCTCGAAGGGCTCTCGGGCGGACACAACAGCCTCCTCGTGGGCGACGTGAAGCAGGCCATCTACCGCTGGCGCGGCAGCGACTGGCGCATACTCAACGAGGAGGTCAACGAGGCACTGAGCGACTATGCGGCCGAGACGCACCACCTCGACACCAACCGCCGCAGCAAGGAAGAGATCGTGAGGTTCAACAACCGCCTCTTCGCCCACTGCAACGCCGAACTGACCACCCTGCTGGGCCAGCAACAGGCCGCCCCGCTGCTGCTTGCCTACAGCGATGTGGAGCAAGCGTGGGGAGAGGACAGCGAGGGGGGCTACGTGCGCATCACCAATGTCGCCGCCGAAGAGGACGAGCCCTACAAGGATGCCATGTGCCGTGAGGTGGCGGCCATCATCGGCGAGCTGCGCGAGAGCCACCTGCGCGACGAGCAGATAGCCATCCTCGTGCGCGACAACGCACAGATTGCCTACATGGTCGACTACATGTCGCGCCACCATGCCGACATACGCATCTTCTCGGCCGAGGCTTACCTACTCGAAGCATCCACCGCCGTAGGCATGCTCATCAACGCCCTGCGCTGGATCAACGACAGCAACCACCGCGCCGCCCTGGTGCAACTGGCCATCGAATACCACCGCACCATCCTTGCCGACGGCATGGAGCCGGCACAGGTCCTCGACCTCGCAGCCACGGGCTACGGCCTGCCCGAGGCATTCGCCACCGCAGGCCTCTCATTGCGTCAGACACCCCTGTACGAGCTGGCCGAACACCTGTACCGCCTGCTGGGACTCAAGGCCCTCGCCCACGAGGCGGGCTACGTGATGACCTTCTTTGACCGCCTGCTCGCCTACTGTGGCGACTCGGATGGCGACATCAGCAACTTCCTCACCTACTGGGACGACGAGCTGCACGGCGCGGCCGTTCCCGCCGGCTCCTCAGAGGGCATCGAGGCGATGACCATACACAAGTCGAAGGGACTGGAGTTCCACACCGTCATCCTCCCCTTCTGCGAGTGGGAACTCAACAAATACAAGAGCATCCTGTGGGTACACTCGGAGGATCCCCTGGTGGGCAACCTGGCCATACTACCCATAGAATATGGCTCCAAGATGCAGGCCTCCATCTTCGCCCCCGAGCACGACGAGGAGTTCCTCAAGCAGGTCGTCGACAGTTACAACCTGCTCTATGTGGCCTGCACACGTCCGCGCAACAACCTGTTCATCCTCAAGAAGGGGGCAGCACCCGCCAAGGACAGCAAGAAGACGACGGACGACACCCCGCCAGAAGAGCCTATCAAGACCGTGGGTTGCCTCATCGGCAAGGCCCTGAAGATGGGCAACGCGACTGTCATGGAGTTTGGCGACACCTCCTGGAAGAGCCAGCCGCAGACGGCAAAGCCCGGCGGACACGACACGCCCAAGCAGAGCAGCAACCCGCTCGAGGCCACAGCCACACCCATAGAGGTCGCCATGTATAGCGAGCCGCTAGGCGTGCAGTTCCGCCAGTCCAACCTGTCGAAGCGCTACATCGCCTCTACCACCCGCGACAACGACGCCACCCAGCAGCACTACATCGACCAGGGACTGCTGCTCCACGAGGTGTTCTCTATGATGCGCACAGCCGCCGAGGCCGATAGCGCCATAGCGCATCTCATGCGTCAGGGGCTCATCGACGCCAAGGCACAGCAGCGCATCGCCTCCATCGTACACCGCGCCCTGCAACACCCCCAAGCCGCCGACTGGTTCTCAGGCAAGTACGAGCTGTTCAACGAATGTAACATCATATACCCCGATGACAAGGGCATAGCCCACAACCTGCGCCCCGACCGCGTCATGCGCGACGGAGACCGCTACATCGTAGTAGACTTCAAGTTTGCCCGCCCCCACAACGACCACATCGAGCAGGTGGAACGCTACATCGACCTGCTGCACGACATGGGGCACACCGAGGTGGAGGGCTACGTGTGGTATGGCTACGACAACCACATCGTAAAGGTATAACTCCACCCCACCCCAACAACACACGACGAGGGCTGCACACGGATGTGCAGCCCTCGCTTCATGAGTTATCCAGGGTCGGATAGAGGCGGTGGTCACTTCAGCTCCAACAGCACTACGTTCTCGACATGATGGGTGTGGGGGAACATGTCGACGGGCTGCACACGCATGACCTTATACTTGACATCGAGCAGGGAGAGGTCGCGGGCCTGGGTGGCGGGGTTGCAACTTACGTACACGATGCGCTTGGGCTCGGCAAAGAGGATGGTGTCAATGACATCGCCATGCATACCCGCTCGGGGAGGGTCGGTGATGATGACATCGGGACGGCCATATTCGTTGATGAACTCCTGGTTGAGAATATCCTTCATGTCGCCCGCGAAGAAGAGGGTGTTGTCGATGCCATTGAGGGCCGAGTTTACCTTGGCATCTTCGATAGCCTCGGGCACATACTCGATACCAATCACCCGACGGGCCTTGCGCGACACGAAGTTGGCGATGGTGCCGGTGCCGGTGTAGAGGTCGTAGACGAGTTCATCCCCGGTGAGGCCAGCGAACTCGCGCGTCACCTTATATAGATTATAGGCCTGGCGGCTGTTTGTCTGATAGAACGACTTGGGGCCTACCTTGAACTTGAGCCCCTCCATCTCTTCGATAATGTGGTCATCGCCCTTGAACACATGGATGGGGAGGTCGCCGATAGTGTCGTTGCACTTATTGTTGATGACATAGACGAGCGAAGTAATCTCGGGCCATGTGTCGGCCATGAACTGAAGGAGTTGCAACATCTGTGCCTCCTCCTCGGGAGCCACGATCTTGAACTGCATCACGACCATCAGGCCCTTGATGCTCCTGTCGTTCTCATCCTCGGCAATACGGATCATCATATTGCGCAACATGCCCTCCTGCGAACGCAGGTCGAAGAAGGTGTATCCATGGGTGTAGGCATAGTCGCGCACACCATTGCGGATGCGGTTGCAGATATCGTCCATAAGATGACACTCATCGATGGCGAGCACCTTGTCGAAGGCTCCAGGGATGTGGAAGCCTACCGCATTCATCTGGTCGTACTTGAAGTCCTTGTCGACCTCCTCCTGAGTGAGCCAACGCTTGTTGCTAAACGTGAACTCCAACTTGTTGCGATAACGCTCAGTCTGCTCGGAGCCGAGGATAGGCGATATCTCAGGCAGTTCCACCTTACCGATGCGCACAAGGTTGTCGGTCACCTGCTTCTGCTTGTAGCGCAACTGCTCCTCATATTGGAGGCACTGCCACTTGCAGCCGCCACAAATGCCAAAGTGCTTGCAGAGGGGCTCGCTGCGCAGCGGGGAATACTCGTGGAACTTCACCGCCACGGCTTCGGCATAACTATGCTTCTTGCGCTTCACCTGAAGATCCACCACATCGCCCGGCACCACATAGGGCACGAACACTACCATATCATTTACGCGGGCCAACGCCTTGCCTTCAGCGGCCACATCGGTTATCGTCACTTGCTCCAACAGGGGGAGTTCCTTCTTCTTTCTTGCCATGTCATTACTTTTGGGCAAAAGTACATAAAATATCGGGATTTTAGTGCAAAAGGGAGACACAAAACACTTTTTTTGCATTTTTCCGCAAAAAAAACAGTCAATCACTTGCAGGTTCAAAAAAAACAGCCTACCTTTGCATCGCTTTTGAAAAGGAACACCTACACAAAGCACTGGAAAGGTGGTAGAGTGGTCGATTACAGCGGTCTTGAAAACCGCCGTGCTGAGAGGCACCGGGGGTTCGAATCCCTCCCTTTCCGCAAGAAATTAGGAAACAATTTTCATTGTTTCCTGATTTTCGTTTTATAACTGCGGGAAGCCCGCTTACCAGCAGATAGAAAACGAAAAGCAGCAAAAACACCGCCAGGTGTTTAATGATTTCTTGCAAAGGAAAACCAAACAGGGATGGACGAGCGAAGCGAAGTCAATCCCGACCATAACAAAAGGACTGCCGACCATACAAAAAAAAACGAAAAGCAGCAAAAACACCGTCAGGTGTTTAATGATTTCTTGCAAAGGAAAACCTTCCTCACCAAAGCAGATCACGCATGATAGCGTCGCTCACGAAAATGCTCTCAGGAGTCAGGCGAAGATACTGACCGGCAGCATGCACCAGTTGGCCCCTATCGAGATAGGGAGAAGCACAACGCAGGCAATGGGCATGATACTCCTCACCGAAATCGGCCTTCAGCCGATGCAGGTCAATCCCCTGCGCCGTGCGCAACTCTGTGATGACACGCTCGTCATACCGCTCGTCCATCGAAAGCGACTCCTCCTCGTGAGGCACATCGCACCCCTCGGGCGTGGCGACATAGTCAAGAAGCGAGCCCAGGTTCCACCGACGCGTAGCGCCATCAAACGAGTGGGCTCCAGGACCGATGCCGACATAGTGTACCCCCTGCCAATAACTGCTATTGTGGCGCGAGTGGAAACCCGGAAGTGCGAAGTTAGAAATCTCATAATGCTCATAGCCGGCGGCAAGAAGCCTGTTCCGCAAGCGTTCGAAAGCCTGCACACTCTGCTCCTCATCGATGGCGACGACCTCGCCCCGCTCACGCATATCCCACAGACGCGTACCCTCCTCATAGGTCAGATGGTAAGCCGAGATATGCGGAACACCCAAGGCGACGGCCTGCCCGAGGCTATAGTCCCACTGCTCCTGACTCTCGCCAGGCATACCATAGATAAGGTCGATGCTGATGTTGGTCAACCCCATGCGCTGGCAACGACGCACGGCCTCGACGGCCTGCTCCGCCGTATGACGACGCCCCACAAGGCGCAACGTAGCATCGTGAAACGACTGCACCCCTATGCTGATCCGATTAAAAGGGAGCATACGCAGCTGGCGCACATACTCCTCCGTCAAGTCGTCGGGGTTAGCCTCGAGCGTCAGTTCAGCCCGACCCAAATCAAAGGGGACAGAGAGGCGGGACAATGTAAGGACGATGCAATCCAACATCCGCCCCAACTCATCAACACGAAGCGTCGAAGGCGTACCGCCACCAAAGTAGACGGTAGTGACAGGCTCGCCACCCAACCGAGGCAAACGAAACGCCAACTCGCGACATACCGCATCGACATATGCCTCACGATGAGCTAGCAATGTCGTAGAGAAAAAGTCGCAATAGGCACAACGGCGCTTACAAAAAGGGACATGTATATATATACCAGCCATAATTGGGCGTAAAGGTAATAAAAAACGGACACAATAAATTTGTTTCATACAAACTTTTTTGTATATTCGCAACCAAAAGACTTTTACCATGAAAAAGATACATCTGGAATATCCGCTGAATGGAAATTCACGGAACATTATTTGGAATTTCATAGGCACAACAGGAGGCCTCGAAGCATGGATGGCCGACAAAATCACGGAACACGGCGACATCTACACCTTCGAATGGGGCAAGGACGAGACACGCGAAGCACAACTGCTAGGATGCCGCGAAGGCGTATATATCCGCTTCCACTGGCTTGACGAAGGGCCGAAGACCTACTTCGAACTGCGCATCAACGCAAGCGAACTCACCAAAGCGCATGTGCTTGAGATTACCGAGATAGCACGCGACGAAGATGAAGAGGACCTCAAACAGATGTGGGAGAGCCAGATGGAGGATTTGCGCCGCGTAGCCGGTCTCTAAAAAATCACATCACAATAGTTGTTCTTCGATGCATAATTGTCAATTGCCGACTACCAATTGTCAATTAAATTGATTATCTTTGCGCGTGATTTAAAAAGAGTGGATTCATTGTGCGCATAAAAAAACTCGACATATTCGTGCTAAAAAGTTTCGGCTTCATGTTTGTCGGCACTTTTTTCATCTGCTTGTTCATCTTCATCATGCAGTTCCTGTGGCTGTATGTCGACGAACTCGTAGGAAAGGGAATCCCGATGGATGCGCTGATGAAGTTCTTCTACTTTACCGCACTGACATTGGTACCCAAGTCACTTCCTCTGGCCGTACTGCTGGCGGCACTCATCACCTTCGGAAACTTCGGAGAACGCATGGAACTGACTGCCATGAAGGCCGCAGGAATCCCCCTGATACGTATCATGAGACCACTGATACTCTTCTGTGTGGGATTAGGCATAGTTTCATTCTACTTCCAGAACGTGACAATCCCCTATGCCAACCTGGAACTGCAACGACTGCTCATCTCCATGAAACAGAAGTCGCCCGAACTGGAAATCCCCGAAGGAGCGTTCTATGACGGCATCGACAACTATAACCTCTACGTAAAACGTAAAGACAGCAACACCGGCATGCTCTACGGCGTAGTCATCTACAACATGAGCAATGGGTTCGAGAATGCAACCATACTAAAGGCCGACAGCGGACGACTGGAGACAACGGCCGACAAACAACACCTGAAGATGATCCTCTACAATGGGGAGCAGTTCGAGAACCTCAAAGACGGACAGATCAGCGCGAGAAACATCCCCTACCGCCGAGAGCAATTCAATGAGAAGACCATGCTCATCGAATTCAGCAACGACTTCGACATGATGGACGGCAGTTTCCTCAGCAACAATGCCATGAACAAGGACATGGCCCAACTCAGCCATGACATCGACTCGCTCTCACACGTACAGGACAGCATAGGACGCACCTATTTCACGCAACTGCAGAAAAACTCCTACGCGTCATATAAACTTACGAGAAACGACTCTACCAAACTCAAGCGACATATTGAGGAGGACAATGTGACCCGCGTCAATGTCGACAGCCTCTTCTACTCCTCTACACGAGAGCAACGCAAAGAATGGCTGAGTACCGAGAAAGGACGCATCAGCAACTTGAAGAGCGAGACGGCCTTGAAAACAAAAACAGTATTCAGTGCCGACAAGAACATACGCCTACACCGCATAGAACGATACAATAAAATAACCATGGCCCTATCTTGCCTGGTATTCTTCCTCATCGGCGCTCCTTTGGGAGCCATCATACGCAAGGGAGGATTAGGCATGCCCGTTATCGTATCGGTGTTCACCTTCATCGTCTATTACATCATCGACACCTCTGGCTTGAAACTAGCACGTGAGGGCGAGGTGCCCGTATGGTGGGGACGCTGGGTAAGCACCGTCGTCCTAGGACCATTAGGCGTCATCCTCACCCATCAAGCGAACAAGGACTCGGGAGTATTCAATGTAGACATCTACAAAAACGCATTCCGATGGCTGCTGGCCTTGCGCCCCAAACGCAACCTCACCATGAAGGAAGTCATCATTGATGACCCCGACTACGCCATCGTACTAAGAGAACTGGAAGAACTGACGACAGCATGTAAGGCATACAATCACACCCACAAACCTGGGCGATTGCCTAACTATATCCACCTATTTGCCAACCAGAGCCGCGACCGCTCTCTGCTGGCTATCAATGTACGCCTCAACGAAATAGTAGAACAACTAGGCAATAGCCGCCGACAAGACATACTGAGTCTGCTGAACGACTATCCCGTGATCTCGGCAGGCGCACATAGCGCTCCATTCCCCCGCAGATGGATGAATATAGCTGTCGGCATTGTATTCCCCGTAGGCATACTTTTCTATGCCCGCGCATACTTCTTCAGACGACGTCTGTCAAAAGACTTAAGACAAATGGTTAAAATAAATAAAGAAATTCAATATCTCATCAATGAAAGAATATTCAAATGAACAAGAGTGGCGACTGAGCACCATCGAAGAAGCGTTGGAGACACTTCGCCAAGGAAAAATCGTCATCGTAGTTGATGACGAGGACCGCGAGAACGAGGGAGACTTTGTCGTTGCAGCAGAGAAGATCACTCCCGAGATTGTCAACTTCATGCTCCGCTATGGGCGCGGTGTATTGTGTGCCCCCATCACCCTATCGCGTTGCGAGGAGCTGAACCTGGCACCGCAAGTAGCCAGCAACACAAGCATCTTAGGCACCCCATTCACCGTAACGGTAGACCTGATCGAAGGCTGCTCGACCGGTGTATCCACTGCTGACCGTGCGGCTACCATACGCGCCTTGGCCGACCCCACACGCAAAGCCGAAGACTTCGGTCGCCCAGGACACATCAACCCACTCTACGCACAGGACAAAGGTGTATTGCGCCGTGCCGGCCACACCGAAGCATCTATCGACTTGGCACGCCTGGCAGGCCTCTACCCTGCAGCAGCCCTCATCGAGATCATGAACGAGGATGGCACCATGGCACGCATGCCCCAACTGATAGAGATGTCGCGCGAGATGAACATCCCCATCATCACCATACACGACCTCATAGCCTATCGCCTGCAGACAGAGTCTATGATCGAACGCGGTGAAGAGGTAGATATGCCTACAGCACACGGACACTTCCGCCTCATCCCCTTCCGTCAAGTATCTAACGGCGCCGAGCACGTAGCCCTCATCAAGGGCGAATGGACAGACGACGAAGCAGTCCTCGTACGCATGCACTCTTCATGCATGACAGGAGACATCTTCGGCTCATGCCGTTGTGATTGTGGCGACCAACTACACAAGGCAATGGAAGAGATCGAGGCCGCCGGCAAAGGCGTCATCGTATATATGATGCAGGAAGGACGCGGCATTGGCCTGATGAACAAGATCAAAGCCTACAAGTTGCAGGAAGAGGGCCTTGACACCGTAGATGCCAACCTCCACCTGGGCTTTGACGCTGACGAGCGCGACTATGGCGTAGGTGCACAGATTCTCCGTTCGCTCGGCGTACACAAAATGCGCTTGCTCACCAACAATCCCGTAAAGCGCATCGGACTCGAAGCCTACGGTCTTGAGATTACCGAGAATGTACCCATCGAGATTGCTCCCAACGAATACAACGAGCGTTACCTGCGCACCAAGAAAGAGCGCATGGGACACGCCTTACATTTCAAAAAATAAACATTTACTCATACTATTATGAATGCATTAAGCAACCTTATCAACCGTCTGTCACCGTCAGCGACATTGGCGATGTCACAGCGCAGTGCTGAGCTCAAGGCTCAAGGCGTCGATGTTATCAACCTCAGTGTGGGCGAGCCCGACTTCAACACTCCTGACCATATCAAGGAGGCTGCCAAGCAGGCTATCGACGACAACTTCTCACGTTACTCACCCGTACCAGGCTATCCCGCCTTGCGTCAGGCTATCGTAGATAAACTCAAGAATGAGAACAACCTCGAATATACCGTCAACCAGATCTCTTGCGCCAACGGTGCCAAGCAGTCGGTATGTAACGTGGTGATGGCTCTCGTCAACGAGGGCGACGAGGTTATCGTACCCGCTCCCTACTGGGTTAGCTATCCCGAGATGGTGCTCATGGCCAACGGTACTCCCGTAATCGTACCCGCAGGCATCGAGCAAGACTTCAAGATTACTCCCGAGCAGCTCGAGGCCGCCATCAACGACAATACCAAGGCCATTATCCTCTGCTCACCCTCAAACCCCACCGGCTCGGTATACAGCCACGACGAGCTTGCCGCATTGGCAGCCGTGCTTGAGCGTCATCCCCAGGTATATATCATTGCCGATGAGATTTATGAGCACATCAACTATGTAGGCCGTCACGAGAGCATCGCCCAGTTCCCTGGCGTACACGACCGCGTAGTCATCATCAACGGCGTGTCTAAGGCTTATGCCATGACAGGCTGGCGCATCGGTTTTATCGCTGGTCCCGAATGGTTGGTTAAGGCTTGCAACAAGCTTCAGGGTCAGTACACCAGCGGCCCTTGCTCTGTATCACAGAAGGCTGCCGAGGCTGCTTACCGTGGCACACAAGAGCCTGTTGAGGAGATGCGTAAGGCCTTCGAGCGTCGTCGCGACCTCATCGTGAAGCTCGGCCGCGAAATCCCCGGCTTTGAGGTCAATGAGCCTCAGGGTGCCTTCTACCTCTTCCCCAAGTGTAGCGCCTACTATGGCAAGAAATTTGGTGACAAGGTGATTGAGACCGCTTCAGACCTCGCCATGTACCTCCTCGAAGAGGGTCACGTAGCCTGCGTAGGTGGTGACTCATTCGGCGCTCCCGAGTGCATCCGCATGAGCTATGCTACTTCTGATGAGAACATCGTAGAGTCTATGCGTCGCATCAAGGAGGCATTGGCAAAACTCGTATAAGCAACACACATCATAAATAGGCCTTGCACCATGGTGCAAGACTTTTTTTATATCACCAATAGCAAAGGAGAGAGCCCCACTTACGCGAGGCTCTCTCCTTTTATCATTAATCCTATTCCGTTTTATATCATGCGTACGAACACCTCGATAGCCTGATATTCAGCCATACCAAGTTTGTCGTACTGACGCGCAGTGTTCTGCGTACGGTCCTCAGCACGCTGCCAGAACTCACGGTGGTCCTCACCGGGGAAGGGAACGATATCCTTCTGAGAGAGGTGACGGAAGATAGCGTGACGCTTCTTGATAAGTTCATCAGGACTGAGGGGAACAGCCATGTCTACCATGCCGAGATCCCACTCCTGCCATGCACCGCGGTAGAGCCAGATGTGGCACTCCTTAGCCCAATCATCATCCTTCACCACTTCCCAAGCACCGAGAACAGCCTCTATACATACGCGATGGGTGCCATGAGGGTCAGTAAGGTCACCAGCGGCGTATATCTGATGAGGTTTTACTTCACGAAGCAAATTCACCACAATGGCGATATCAGCCTCGCCCATCTCACCCTTCTTGATGCCGCCCGTCTCATAGAAAGGCAGATTGAGGAAGTGTGCATTGGTTTCGTCATTGAGTCCGAATGAACGTACAGCAGCCTTAGCCTCAGCACGACGGATAGCTCCCTTGAGGTTGAGCAATGCACGAGGTTCGGGTTCACCCTCCACTTTGCCCGCTATAATCTGACGCACCTCGTCGTAGCGGTCTTCGAGACCTATCTCACGTGCGGTATCCATGTGCTGCACCACGACATCGTCATACACGGCCACATTACCCGAGGTCTGATAAGCCACATGTACGTCGTGACCTTGCTCTACAAGGCGAATGAAGGTACCACCCATAGAGATGACATCATCGTCGGGGTGCGGAGAGAAGATGATGACACGTTTCGGGAATGGGCTTGAAGGCACAGGACGCGTAGAATCATCGCAGTTGGGCTTTCCACCGGGCCAGCCAGATATGGTATGTTGCATATCATTGAACACTTCAATATTGACAAGGTCATAAGGTTTGCCCAAACTATCAAGCATACCAGCGAGCGAATACTTCATGTAGTCCTGATAGGTGAGCTTGAGGATAGGCTTATCGACCTTTCCACAGAGCCAGATGACTGCCTTACGCACAAGTTTCTTAGTCCACTCACACTGTCCCACAGTCCATGGCGCTTCACAGCGTGTGAGTTTTTCACCGGCGATTTCATCGACCACCACTTCGATGTCGGCATGTTGTTGCAAGAGGCTTGCGGGCACCATCTCCGTAGATTCACCCTCTACGACCTGTCTGATGACCTCGGCCTTATTTTCACCCCACGCCATGAGCACGATCTTCTTGGCCTTGAGGATGGTCTCTATACCCATGGTGATGGCCATGGTAGGTATCTCATTCTTTGAGAAGAGGCCAGCCTGCACTTTGCGCGAATTGAGACTGAGTTGCACAAGACGTGTACGTGACTTCTCGTATGAGCCAGGCTCATTGAAACCGAGCTGTCCCTGCTCACCCATACCAATGACCATGAAGTCTACCTTACTGGCTATCTTGTCATAGGCTTTGCAACTTTCTGAAACCTCTTCAACCGATGCTGTTGCAGCGGGAATGTGCACATTCTCTTCGGCAATGTCGATATGGTTGAGCAGTTCTTCGCGGATACGATAGTTACGGCTCTGCTTATGATCAGGGGCTATGGGATAAAACTCATCGAGTGTCACTACAGCGACATTCTTGAAACTCACCTGTCCCTCCTCATAGCGCTTCACCAGTTCGCGGTAGAGTCCGAGGGGAGTCTTTCCTGTAGTGAGTCCCAAGAGGAAAGGTCTTGTGTCGCTATGTGCATTGATAGCGTCCACAATCTGATTGGCTACATGCTGAACGCCAGCATACTCAGTTTCGAATATTTCGGTAGGAACCTTCTCGTATCGGCAATAGATGTCGCGAGGAACGCCAGCAGTGATGAGTCCACCATCCTTAGGCAATGCATACTTACTTTTCATAGGTGTATTATATTTAAAAGGTTGTTACTATTTTCTGGGTCAAAGGTAGAAAAAGGCTTTGAAAAAACCTCGTGTTTTCATGTATTTTTGAGCATACCGACACCCTATCAAACCATAGAGAACATCTATAACATGCAGCACCCCCGAAAGCAAAACGCTTTCGGGGGTGCTTTGTTTATCTATAAGAGTAAAATCAGATATTGAAAGTACCTTCCACAACCTTACCCATTGACCATACGGCACGTACGTTCAAGTTGTCGTCAAGCACCACGATATCGGCATCCTTATCCTTCTCGAGCGAACCCTTGCGGTCATACACACCCATAATCTTAGCAGGAGTCTCTGACGCCATACGCACGGCATCCTCCAAAGGAATCTCTGCCTTCTGCACCAAGGTCTGTATCAAGCGGTCCATGGTAGCGATAGAGCCAGCCAAAGCTGAGCGGTCAGAGAGCTTACATACACCATCCTCGATGATTACGCGGGGGTCAAATGCCACCTGGCTATCGCTGGCAGCGCAAGCGAGTGCGTCAGTGATAACACATGCACGCTCCACACCCTTAGTATGGTGTACCAGGCGCAAGATGGTAGCAGGCACATGTACGCCATCGGCAACTACCTCTACGGTCATATCCTCATGCAAGTAGATACTCTCCACGGTACCCTCATACTTATACTCGCGACGCTTGTGGAAACCAGGCATAGCGTTGTAGAAGTGTGTAGCATGGGTATAGCCGCTCTTGCGTGCTGCATGAATATCGTCATACTCGGCCTGTGTGTGAGCCACTGATGCCAAGATACCCTTCTCTGTGATGTACTTACCGAACTGCATAGCACCGGGGAGCTCAGGAGCAGCGTCCCAACGCTTGATACAATCCCACTTCTCCACCAAGGGGATATATTCTGTGGGGTCAGGGTTCTTGATGTTTTCGGGAATCTGTCCACCTGCCATAGCGAGGTTCAGGTAGTGGCCCTCGAGGTGCAGACCCAAGATGGGGCTGTCGGGTTCCTTCATCAACTTGGTACATACCTCAGCAGCAGCCTCAATCATAGGAATGGTTGATGATGACAATGTGGGGAAGATACTTGTAGTACCGTGCTTCATGTGAGCAGCCACTGCACCACGGAAAGCCTCTTCGGTACCCTCCATGAAGTCATATCCACCGCCACCATGCACGTGTATGTCGATACCACCAGGAACAACATACATACCCTTTGCATCAATCACTTCAGCGCCTACTACAGCGAGGTCGCAATCGGTCACTGCTAAAATTTTACTGTCGCGGATGATTACCGAACCATCCTTCAACCAACCCTGAGGAGTCAGGATTCTGGCATTGATAATTTGTGTTAACATGTTTATTTATCTTTATAGCTTTGCTGCAATGTGATAACTCATCTAGTTACAAAGGTATAACTTTTTTTATGAATGCACAAAAAAGACAAAAAACTTTTCATCCTACAACAATAAAACGCCTCATTTGCCATTCATTTTTTTATAATCCACGTTTGCGACGCGCCCAAGGGATGATATGTGAGGCTTCCATGCCCTGTTCGAGCAACGAGCGCATCTGTTGCATGTAGGGGGTGGTATATTCGAAGAAGTGCTTGTAGCCCTCACAAAGGGTGTTAAGCCCCTTCTCACCACGACGCGTAGTGGCGAAACGATGCTTGGGACATTCGCCCTGACAGGCGAAGAGGAACTCACACTTGCGGCAATCAGAAGGCAAAGAGTTGCGCTTCTCTATACCGAAGCGGAAGAGTTCGGGCTTGCGCTGCAGGTCGCGTAGGTGCTCCTCACCAATATTTCCGAGGCGAGATTCGGGATATACGAAATGGTCGCACATGTACACATCACCATTATGCTCTACCACAAGACCATCGCCACAAGTGGGACAGAAGGCACATAGCGAGGGCTTCACGCCGCACCACTGCGCCAAGGTGATGTCAAACAGTTGCACGAAGCGGTCGCCTACATCATTGATGACCCAATCGTCGAACACATCGCACATGAACTTACCGAAGGCTTTAGGAGTGATGCTCCAAGGAGCCACCTTTGCCCCCTCCGTACCGGGAGGAACGATGGCAGGGCGCTTGGACATGGAGGGCTGGGCGCCTGGTACATCGTCATTCTGCCCCAAGCCATCCACCATCTCCACCACAGGCAAGAACTGCATATACTTGCTCACCGAACGCATGAAACGATACACCTCACGGCCACGCCCGGCACAGCGGTTGTTGATGGTGCTGAGCGTATTGTACTCTACCCCATTGACAGCCATCATCTCGAGTGCACGCATCACACGGTCGAAGGTGGGATGCCCACCACGGTCATGACGATAGGCGTCGTGTATATCTTTGGGGCCATCCAGCGAAAGCCCGATAAGGAAGTTGTTGTCACGGAAGAAGTCGCACCACTCGGGTGTGACAAGTAGGCCATTGGTCTGCAACGAGTTCTCAATCTGCTTGTTCCCCTTGTATCGGTTCTGTATGGCTACGGCCTTCTCGTAAAAGTCGATTCCCGCGAGCAGCGGTTCGCCACCATGCCAGCAGAAGGTGACCACGGGCACCTGCACAGCCTCGATATATTGACAAATGTAGCGCTCGAGCAGTTCGTCGCTCATCTTTGGCTGTCGGCCACCATAGAGATTGGCCTTGCCCAAATAGTAGCAATAGTCGCAGTCGAGGTTACAGGCCGAGCCCACAGGCTTAATCATCGTGGTAAACGCCGTAGGGCGCATCAACTTCTGGGCATCGGTAAAGTGAAGGGTGCTCATGGGACAAATGAGATTATAATGTTATCGGTGTGATGAAATCAAATTGTCATCCTGAGCATGCTCAAGATGACAATCGATGCACAATAGATGTTTTGTTCTATTCTTTATTGCGGATAGGGTCGTCATACTGCTCTTGCAGTGTGGCGAGTTTCTCCATCATACGTTTGGTGATGCGCTCGGTACCGGGCTGACCATAGAGGTTGTTCAACTCGTTGGGGTCGTTCTTCAAGTCATACAACTCCCATGCGTCGATATCGTTATAGAAGTGAATGAGTTTGTAACGACTATCACGCACACCATAGTGGCGCTTCACGTAGTGCTCGGCAGGATACTCGTAGAAGTGATAGTAGAGCGCATCGCGCCACTTGGTCTTCTCACCCTTGAGCAAGGGGAGGAACGACTCACCATGCATTTCTTCGGGCACCTCTACGCCAGCGAGTTCGAGGAAGGTGGGGCCGTAGTCGATATTCTGTACCAACTGGGGCACATCGCCCTTCTTACCTCCGGGAAGACGCACGAGCAGCGGTGTACGGAACGACTCTTCATACATGAAGCGCTTGTCGAACCAACCGTGTTCACCCATATAGAAGCCCTGATCCGAGGTATATACAATCATGGTGTTGTCAAGCAATCCCTCCTTCTCGAGGTAGTCGAGTACGATACCGATGTTGCGGTCTACCGATGTAATCACACGCAAATAGTCGCGCATGTATTGCTGGAACTTCCACTCGGCAAGTTCGTTGCCCGAGAGGTTACGTGCCTTGAAGTCGGCAATCACAGGATCATAGTGGCGATCCCAAGCGGCCTGCACATCGGGGCGCATGCGCTGGCGGTACATCTCACGTCCCCAACCCTCGTAGGCACTGTGCAATTCGTTCTCGCGGTCGGCCATCTTGAGGTCATACACGATGCTCATGTCCTTAGCAATGCTCATGCCCTGCTGCTGTGCTGCAAGACGGCCTTCATAGGTGTCGTAGAAGGTCTCGGGTACAGGGAAGTTGCTATCGCTGAAGAGTTCAAGGTCACAGGTGTCGGGCATCCATGTGCGATGAGGAGCCTTGTGGTGCAGGAGCAGACAGAAGGGCTTCTCGGGATTGCGCAGGCTGTCGAGCCAGTTGATGGCCACATCGGTGGTGATGTTGGTGGCATAGCCCTCGCGCTGTATCTTCTCACCATTGCGGATGAAGTAGGGGTCGTAGTACTCGCCCTGACCGATGAGGATATCCCAATAGTTGAAGCCTGTGGGGTTAGAAGCCAAGTGCCACTTACCCACTACGGCAGTCTCATATCCTGCCTGCTGCAACAATTTGGGGAAGGTGAGTTGCGAACCATCGAAATAGGTGTGGTTATTGGTGAAGCCATTGGCATGGCTGTGCTTACCGGTAAGCATACAGGCGCGGCTGGGACCACTGATTGAGTTGGCCACGAAACTGTTGGTGAAACGCACGCCCTCATTGGCGATGCGGTCAATGTTGGGGGTCTCAATGTAGCGCTGGTCATAAGCACTGATGGTTTGATACGAGTGGTCGTCGCACATGATGAAGAGGATGTTCATCGGCTGCTCGGGCGCCACTGCCTCTTGCTTCTTGTCGCCTCCCGTGCAGGCTGCGAGGCCGGCAAGTGCGGGAAGAAGGAGATGGTTCTTTTGCATTTGTGTGTTGTGTTTTATGGGGTTATTGAAGTTCCTGAGAACGCAGATATTAATTGTCGTTTTCGCTTGTTTTTGCCGTCACCTTGCGGAATGCCGCAGGCACGGGAGCCTCAAAGTGCATCAACTCGCGTGTCATGGGGTGCACGATTGACAGACGGTGGTTGTGCAGCATCAGTCGGCCTATGGGATTGGTCGCGCCGCCATACTTGCGGTCACCAGCCACGGGGTAGCCTATCTCGGCCAATTGCACACGTATCTGATTCTTGCGACCGGTGAAAATCTGCACGTCAAGCAACGCATGATAGTCGTTGCTCTGCACCACACGATAGCGTGTCACCGCGAGGCGGCCCTCATCGGGCTTGCGGGCTACATACACCATCATGTTATTGCTGTTCTCCACAAGGTTATGACGCAACTCCTGTTGGGGTATCTCGGGGCATCCCTCCACCACCGCCGTGTAGGAGCGTTCGCGCACGTAGTTGTCCCAGTTGTAACGCAGTTCGCGCTGCATGTCAGGATCCTTGGCAAAGACCAGGATTCCCGAGGTGTATTGGTCGAGACGATGACATACATAAGCCATCGAGCGAGCATCCTTCTGCTTCAGATATTCAGTGAGCAGGCTCTGCGCCGTTTTCTTGTTCGTGTCGCGCCCCATGGTAAGCAGTCCGGCAGCCTTCTCCACCACCACGAGATATTTATCCTCATAGAGAATGTGCAGTTGGCTGGCACGCAGCACAGCAAAGGGGCGGGTGAAGTTCACCGACACCTTGTCGCGCGGCGTAAGCGGAGTGTCAAACTGGGTGAGGGGCTGTCCGTTCACCGCTACGTGGTTATGGGCAAGCATCGACTTGATGTCGCTCTTGCTCTTCGGAGCAAGTATCATATATAGGAAGGGCAACAGCGTCGTCTCCTCTACGGGTGAGTAGTGAAATATCTGGTTAGGCCCTTTCTTGCCGTGTCGTTTGTTGTTTCGCATATTATTGTCAATGTTTTGCAAAGATAGTACAAGGCGAGCGAAAACACAAGTTTACTTGATATTTTTTCAGTGAGCCTATCTTCATACTGCAGATAAAAAAATATCCCAAAAACACATTTTTTTACAAAATTCTTTGCACATTAAATAAAAAGCTATACATTTGCAGTGTACTATTAAGGTAGTACACGTAAGATAAACAAAAAGTATAACGATTAAATGATGTGAGTATGTTAAAGATTAGCGATTTAGCGTTTTCTTACAGCGGTAATGGCTGTAAGGTTTTCAACGATTTTTCGTTGAGTTTTGAGAAGGGTGCAGTGTACGGATTGCTCGGACTGAATGGTACGGGTAAGAGTACACTGCTCTATCTCTTGACAGGTCTGCTGCGTCCGCAGCAGGGTAGTGTGCTCTACAAGGGCGAGGATGTGCAGAAGCGCTTGCCCTCCACACTGAGCGACATGTTTATCGTGCCCGAGGAGTTCGAGCTGCCCAAGATGAGTATCAAGCGGTACGCCGCGCTGCATGCGGGTTTCTATCCCCGCTTCAGCTACGAGCAGCTGCAGAAGAACCTCGCGATGTTCGGGCTCGACGACAGCGTGGTGTTCAACAACCTCTCTATGGGTCAGCAGAAGAAGGCATTCATGTGCTATGCCTTGGCCACCAACACTTCGCTCCTCGTGATGGACGAACCGACGAACGGACTCGACATCCCCTCGAAGAGCGAGTTTCGCCGACTCATCGCCAGCAACATGACCGAGGAGAAGACCATCATCGTCTCTACCCATCAGGTGCGCGACATTGATAGCTTGCTCGACCATATCGTCATCATCGACGGTTCTCAAGTGTTGCTCAATGCTTCGAGCGACGAGATCTGCCGTCGCCTCCTCTTTGCCGAGCAGCCCATCTCGGAGCCTACCGACGGGGCACTCT
Source organism: Bacteroidaceae bacterium (assembly GCA_045654445.1). GTDB lineage: Bacteria > Bacteroidota > Bacteroidia > Bacteroidales > Bacteroidaceae > UBA1189. The sequence goes on from JAZONI010000042.1 coordinate 54,093, forward strand.
TCGTGCAACCCTCCGTAGCTGGCAACAGTGTCATTCTGCCCAATGCGTACGACGAGGAGAGCCGCTTGAACCTCGAGTTGCTCTTCAATGGTGTGTTGGCTGAACGAGATAAGTTTGCAGTATTGTTTAACGCGTAATATTACGGAATAAGGAAACTCGAGTTATAGCTATGTAACACTCGGCAGAGCCGACAAACTGTCCCTCTGTTTATAGCCGACGCGGTATGAAAGCGTCGGTTGCGACGACGGGAGGTTTATCTCCCCAAAGGAGTTTCTTGAGCCCAAAGGGCGGAGGGAGTTACAAGCGTAGCGCGTAGTTTTTAGGTTTATTGCTCCGCACTTCGTTTGGAACGCCCCCGCCCTACGGGCACCCCCTCTATAAACAGAGGGGGAGTTAACAAATGAGCGAGCAATCCGTAGCTTAATTAAAAGTCAATAACAATGAATACAATCAATAATAAATTCAGTTTCTCTCGCTTCGCCGCCGTGCTGAAGTGTGACTTGATGGAGAACTGGCTTCGCTACGTCGGTGTTTTCGCCATCCTCTTTTTTGCTAATCTAGCCTTCCAACTTGTCGATATCAAAGATGTGGTAGAACTTTCTATGCTTCGCGGAGTTCCCACGGAGGAGTATATGGGGCGGTTGGCCAGTGACTGCGTACCTTTCTTCTACGGTGTATTGGCCTTGGCGTTGATGTGCGCTGCTGCCGATATGACCGCCGTACCCTTTAAGACCAAGGGGCGTGGCATGAACTACCTGATGATACCCGCCACAAACATGGAGAAGTTCCTCTCACGCGTGTTCATCAATGTAGTGATGGTACTCGTGATGGCCTACGTGGCGCTTTTCCTTGCTGACTTGGCACGTATGCCCTATGGCGCTATCTCTGATATCGAAGGTTTCTATGGCTTTACCGTTTCCACGGTATGGAGCGAACTTATTGAGACTTTCTCCTCTTTCTATCGTACAGGGGGTGAAGTGTGGGGTCCCACAGCCGATGGCACTGTCCGCGTGATAGGATTCAGTACTTTTTATGGAATAGTGAATGTGACAGCTATGGTTGCGTTCTTCCTTTTCGTTCACTCCTTATTTATATTGGGTGGATGCATCTGGTGCAAGGCGGCCATCATCAAGATTTGGATTACGCAATTAGTGGTAACCAGTGCTGTTGTATGGATTTTCGTCAAGCTTGAGCCTTACGTGCTGCCTTGGCTGGGCGATGTGCTCACCTCGCTCTTCGAGACAGAGCAGCATGCCGGCATGACGCTGATGGGCATTGCCATCCCCGTGCTCCTTGCCCTCACCGCCCTCAACTGGTGGCTCGGCTACCGACTCTTCTCACGCAAGCAGGCCGTGGCGCCCCAACATCGTTTCGGTGGTAAGCATTTGCAACAACTGTTGGGTAAGAAATAAATAATGCCATAACGCTTGCTTTTATATGAAACTTAAAAAAGAAAGACTCGGCTTCGCCGCCAAACTCCCCCTCTGTTTATAGAGGGGGTGCCCGCAGGGCGGGGGCGTTACAAGTGTAACGCGTAGTTTTTATGAAACTTTATTACTCCGCACTTCGTTTGGAACTCCCTCCGCCCTTCGGGCTCGTCCCTCTATAAACAGAGGGACAGTTAGGCGACTCTGTCGAGTGTTAATAAAAACAAAGTGTTATGAATACAACAAACAATACATTCAGCCTCCGCCGCCTGTGGAACGTGCTGCGCATCGACCTCAAGGCCTATACGAATACGCGTATGATGTACATAGGCATAC
>JAZONI010000043.1:0-5527 GCA_045654445.1 Bacteroidaceae bacterium
TGTTGAGCAGTGGGGTAAAGAGCGCGGCATGACCGAGGTGCAGGGTCCTTTGGGCTTTACCGACTTCGACCCCGAAGGCATGCTCGTCGAAGGCTTCGACCGCATAGGTACCATGGCCACGATATACAACTACCCCTACTATCCCAAGCACATGGAGCGCATGGGCTACGAGAAGGATGCCGATTGGGTAGAATATCTGCTCACCGCCCCTACCGAACTGCCCGAGAAGCACGCCCGCATCACACGCATCGTGAAGGAGAAGTTCGGCCTGCGCGTAGTGAAGTACACCTCACACAAGAAACTCGCACAAGAACGCGGCGTGGCCATCTTCGAGATGCTCAACGAGGCCTATGCCCACCTGTATGGCTACTCGGCCCTGTCAGAAAAGCAGATACAGCAATACATCAAGGCCTATCTGCCCCTGCTCGACCTCCGTTTGGTGCCACTCATCGTCGATAAGGACGACAACCTCGTGGGCTTTGCCGTATTGCTGCCCTCACTGGCCAAGGCCTTCCAGAAGGCACGCGGATACATGTTCCCCTTCGGCTGGTGGCACCTGCTCAAAGCTCTCAAGTGGAACGACACGCAGACCTCAGAGATGCTGCTCATCGCCGTGAAGCCCGAGTATCAGGGTAGGGGAGCCGTGGCCCTTCTCTTTGCCGATATCATCCCCATACATTACGAGTTGGGTTTCCGATATTCAGAGAGCAACCCCGAGTTGGAGGTCAACACCAAGATACAGTCACAGTGGGATTATTTCGAGCGCGAGAACCACAAGCGCCGCCGTGCCTACAAGAAGGAGCTGAAGTAAGGTCAGGGGATTGAACAGTTGAGGTTGCCAATGCTAGTAAAGGATTGGCAACCTTAGATACCTACCCAAGCATTGGGCACAAAGCGCAAGCGATCGAGCAGGTAGGCACACCCATAGCTGATGGCATAGGTGGGTATGGTGATGACAATGGACTGCAGCCACAGAGGACACCATCCCCATATATCCAATGTGCAGAAGAGAGACACCACAAGCACATGGACGAAGTATATCACATAGGTGTAGCGGCCCGATGAAGTGACAAAAGATGTCATACGATGGGGTACTGCCCATGACTTGATCAGTAGGAAGAGGCTGACTACCGCCACTGCATGTATGAGGGTGGTATTAGCATCGGTCGACAGGCACCACACATTGAGCGGATAAGCCACAATAAAACCTATGCATCCTACACGACGGCACAGGCGATTGTTGCCCAAGAACTTGACTACATAAACTACATAATAGCCCAACAGGAAGAACCCTAAGTACATAAATCCCGAAGCGCTGTAGTAGTGCATAGAGGCAAATCCCGGGTAGTATGCGCGCAGGAGCATCCATATCACCCAAAGCGCTACGCCATAGCCGGCCAGCTGCTTGCCATGAGACATAGCGAGTGCACGCTGCAGGAATGGGGTCAGCAGATAAAGCCCGATGAGCACATAGATATACCAATGCGAGGCATTGACCCTGCCCTCCAGCATATAGGGTATATATGCGCGCAAGGCCGCCATGGGCGTCGCCACATCGGGGTATTTGTGCATGGCTACGGCAATGATATAGACCACCGTTCCCCACAGGAAGAAAGGAAGGAGCAGACGCTTGAAACGCTTGGTGAGGAAATGCCCGATGCTCGTCACCTGGCTGTCGAGCAACAAGGCACCTGAGAGCATGAAGAAGAGCGGCACACCCATCACCACCAACGCATGGTATCCATAGCTCCATGCGCCTGTAGTTGGCTCGTCGAAATGCATCCCCGACCATGCATGCTGCATGATAACCAGCAGAATGGCTATTGTACGAATGAGGTCGAGAGAGGCAATGCGCTGCTGCTTCATGATCTATTTACTTAACCGCCTTACGTCTACGCAGTGCATTGTATATGCCAAGACCCAGAATGAGCAAGATAGTGGCATACATGATCATGATACATGTCAAGGCAATGGCCTCACCCTTCTTAACACTATCAGGGTCGAACTCAAAATGTATCGTGTGCTTTCCTGCAGGCACGTTGAGCGCACGCAACATATAGTTTACACGATAGTGCTCTACGGGATTACCGTCGATGGTAGCCTTCCAGCCATAGGGATAATAAATCTCAGAGAAGACGATGGTACCGGCTTGAGCTGTAGAGTACTCGTAGTCGATATAGCGTGGTGTATATTGGGTCAGACGCACTGTAGCCGCAGGGTCGCGCTGGGGAGTGAAGTCGGTCACGTAAGAGGCAAACTCCTTGTCGAGCACGGCGGTAGTGTGCAAATCGATATGGTTGAGTGCATCACACTCCTCATTGGCCGTATTGACCACCTGCAGTGTATCTACAAACCACGCATTGCCCATAGCATAAGGGTTGCGCTGTACTTGTGCCTGTCCGCTCTTGTCAGGTACAATGATGTACTTGGCATTGAGCATACCGATGACATTCATATTCATCTTTGAGATATGCTGGTCTATCAGGTCTTGATAACGGCGTAGCTTAGCCGCATGATAACCACCTATCGACTTCAAGTAATAAGAGGTGCGGGCATCGTTGAAGGTGTTGGTGGTGAGGTTCAACACGCGGAAGTGGGGGTCTGTATCCTGCAGGATCTGCTTCTCATAGGGATACATCTGGAATGCAGCCTTATTATTTTTCTTTGCCACGAAAGAGTCATCATTGAGGTAACGCTTGTTGACAGGCCACATATCGGCCAGCACCAATACACCGAGAAGAGCGACCATATATCCCCACTTGAGCCATCCCTTGACAAAGGCCCACAATGTAGCAGCAGCCAATACGATGAACAGGAACGAACGCCATGCATCGCTACGCATCAGCGCCGCACGCTCGGTCAAGATACCTTGGTAGGCAAACTCCGGTAGTTGGCTTGCGTAGGCCATATCGTTCGGTGCCTTGAAGTCAAACATTGCACCTCCAAAAAGTGCGATGAAAAGGCATATTCCAGCTGTTACACCCGCTGCGATATAGATGCTCTTCATCGCCTTCGCACCGTCCAGACGTCCGTCCATCAGTTCCTTTACAGCGAGGAATCCCAAGAGCGGCATAGCCACCTCGGCTACGATAAGAATAGATGATACCGCACGGAACTTGTTGTACATGGGGAAATAGTCGAAGAAGAGTTCGGTGAGCCACATGAAGTTGTGTCCCCAAGCCAAGAACACCGAGAAGAGTGTAGAGGCCAGTATGGCCCATTTGTAAGGTCCTTTCACGATGAGCAAGCCCAGCATAAAGAGGAAACATACGATGGCACCCATATATACGTTACCTGCAGTAAAGGGCTGGTCGCCCCAATAGAGCGGCACATTGGCACAGAACTGGGCGGCCGAATTGCGGGGCACACCATGCCCCACCAGGCTCTTGTACAGTTCAGAGTCGGTACCGACATCGTATGTAGAGGCACCACCCATGACACCGGGGATCATAAACGACAACGACTCATCGATACCATAGCTCCATTGTGTAGCATAGTCGAGATCCAAGCCCTTTGTCTTGTTCTCCGTATCGGTCACTTTGGCCAGGTCAGAGTGGCCTCCACGCATTGTCTGCTCGGCATACTCCTGGTTGACAAAGATGGTTGAACTTCCCGTACCCAAGCCAATGAGCAATGACCCGAAGAAAAGAGCCGACCCTATGGCAAGGTCCTTATAACGCTTCTCCTTGATATGGATCCACAGCTCTGCAATAAAGAAAAGGCCAATCATCATGAACAGATAGTATGACATCTGAGGGTGATTGCCGAAGCCCACCGCCGTGAAGAGCATGGTGAGCACCACGCCCCAACCGTAGCGCTTGCGGAAGATGAGGTAGAAACCCGCGACAACAACAGAGATGAGGGCTATCGAAGAGGTCTTCGAGTTGTGTCCAGCCTGTACGATGATGAAGAAATAGGATGAGAATCCCGTAGCCAGAGAGCCCACGATGCTGAGCCATTTGTTGATGTTGAAGGCACGCATCAGCGCATAGAAGCACACAAAGAAGATGATAAACACCCATGGCGCACTCCAGTGGCCCTTGAGCATGACCTTACGGAAAGGCTTCAACCAATCATAGGCCTCATAGTGTCCACCACCAATCTGATAGTTAGGCATACCGCTAAACATGGAGCCCGTCCAGAACGAGTATTCACCCGTATCTTTGGTATACTTCACCGCCTCTTGCACGGCAGCCGTAGCACTAGTACCATCACCCGACTGTATCACCTTACCCTCCAAGGCCGGTGAGCAATAAATGCAGGTAATAGCCACAAACACAACCAGTGCCACTACATAGGCAGCATATTTCTGCAGGAAACTCTCTTTATTCATATTCAATCGATTATTGTTCAAACTGAAGAGCAAAAGTACAAACATTTTATAAAACATGCAATAGACACATGGAAAATAGGTTGCATATCCCTATTGTGAGGAGGCTATTTCATCATATGGATTACGTTGTCTTTCGTTATTCTACCCACTATCCTGATAGTCCTTTTTCAACGATAATGATGGCTTTTCTTCTAACGATAACGTTAACGCTGACGTTAAAGACACTTGGCTGCTCTCGCTGTGAAATCGCAAGCTTGCTTGCATTTCGCTCGTTTGCACAAGCGTTGACTGGGCTTCGCAACGTTTACCCTCCGGCTGGTGGTTATCGTCATCGTTATCGTTAGTTTTGACATTAACGTCAATAATCTGATTCCGCAGCATCCCCGGCACATAGGAGATATGCAGCCATCGGTAATCCTTCTCGGCGATGAGCTGGGTGAAGCGAATGGCGCCTTCGCGTTGCATCTGGATGATGAGGTGGAAGAGGGAGAAAGAACCACCCCTGCAGACCCCCTCAGTCCTTTGGACAGCTCCCCCTCTATGGGGAGCACCTTCGGAGTGTTCGCATAAATTGTTGGGCAGCGATGTCTGCAAAGCCTCCATTCTCCCCTCTTCTAGGGGGAGTCCCCGCAGGGGGTAGGGGTCTTGGGGGAGGTTGGAGGGGGTCTCCCCTACTATATCCGCCGCACACCCCACGATATGGTGACTGTTGGCGACTCCTCCCACGGCGGTGTTGAGTGCCGGGCAACGGTAGCCCGAAGTGACGATGATGGGTGCGCCGTAGCGGCGGCGAATGGGGTCGAGCAGTTGCTCCACAAGGACAGTGAGCATCTGCTGTGCCGCACGGGGCGGCGTGTTGTCGATGGCCAGGCGCTCGGCGGACGCGCTCTTTACTAACTCCTCTATACTAAAATACTTCATGATGCTTTTCTGATTGTTTGGTTAAACCACGGATTTCACCGATTACTCGGATAAACCAAGTGTTTCGCTATTTCCACTGATTTCAATTCATGCACAGGGAAAACGCATTATAGAATATCGCTAATGTTCCTACATGAATGATTGAATTTTACAATCCATTTTCTCGCAGATAATCAACCTTTAGCCTCACGCAGACTCCGCAGACTTACGCAGAATTTGCGAGTCGCTTCGCCCTCGCTGCCATCCGGACGGTACACGCGAGTTTACGATGCG
>JAZONI010000044.1:0-5336 GCA_045654445.1 Bacteroidaceae bacterium
CTACTTTAGTTTGTATAAATATAATATAGATGTTATCCCATCGTCTCTGTTATCCCGAGCGTAGAGAGGTATCTCGCGCAGGTAATTATATTGTTATCTCTCCTTATTTTATCCACACCTTCTCACCATTAACGATATACAATCCCTTTGTCGGGTGCTCCACACGACGGCCCTGAAGGTCGTAAATGAGAGTCGACTGTTGACCGTTGACCGTTGACTCCATATTCTCTATACCTGTGGTCTCCTCCTCATCGTCACCGATCACACGCATCTCGATAGCGCGGCCAGCGATAGCAGCATTTGCATCGCGGCTGTCAATCTTCATATATATGCGGAAAGCACCCAGGCTTGACGTAGCACCCGATGAGAACTGCTTCCAGCTGCCCCCACTCAGGGCATAGTAGCCCTCCTCCTTCGGCAACTCTGCTGCAGGAATCTTCGAATAGGTGCCCGTGAAGGTGTACGTGTCAAACACCGACGAGCAGTCGATGCTGTTCTCCTCTGTAGCGTAGAGCGTAGCATCGGTCACGGTGATGCTCTTCTCACCAGCCACCTTGGCACGTATCATATAGGGATAATTCGCTTTCAGCACGCCGCCAGTCACCTTGATGGCCTCCACTCGGGTGCGGTCAATGGTGCCGTTGTCGTCATCGTCAAACTGGTGCACATCATTGATATAGGCCACCGCAAAGTCATCCTTGATAGCCTCGTAAGGTATCTCGAAAGGTACGTACAGCGCTTGCCAGTTGGTGTTCTTGAAGTTGCGGGTGTAGGTTATCATATCACATTGAAGGTTTTCTTCAGATATGAAGCCTTCGTCGCTATCGAGAATGATGAAGTTCTCTATAGGCAATCGTGTATATGAACCATTGATAGTCACATCTTCAGCTGGCATGACGCTAAGTACTGTATCCCAACCGTCAAAGCTATATCCTGATTTTGCAGGGGCCTCAAGCATCGTAATTGCAGTGCCATAGGCTACAGGCTCACTCTGATAGATGACACCATCAATGATATACGTCAGCATGTAGTGGTTTACATTGAACGAACCAGTAATGGTTATGTCTTTCGCTGGCATGGTCTCGGGCAATTCGCTCCATCCGCTGAAGGTATAGCCTTCCTTGGTGGGGGCAACCAAGGCTGTCAATTCAGTACCATAAGCAAGTGTTTCCGTCTTGTATTCTTCACCATCAACCGTGTAGGTTAGTGTATATTCATTTATGGTAAACGAGGCATTTACAATAACATCCGAGATAGGCATTGTCGTGGGCAGTCCTATCCATTCGACGAAACTGTAACCCTCCTTCGTGGGATCATTGGGTAGCATTATCACCTGGTTGTGCGCAAGCTGCTCGGTATGATATACGATACCGTCTACCATGTAAGTCAATGTATACATCTTTATGGGTATGATGTCTTCCATGAAGAGGAACTCCTTCCATTGGTCGGCTTCCTGGTATGCCGCCATATAGCCAACTGGCATATAGAGCACGCAGTTCCACTTGTCAAGGTCGTCCAATGCGCCAGTGTCACATGCTGGTGGAGTCACGGCGCTGCTCTCTATCTTTGCCAGACTTCCACACCCACCAAACGCATTGGCACCAATAGAGATCATGCTACTGCCGAAAGAAAGATTTTCAAGCGAAGCACATCCAGAGAATGCATAGTCGCCAATAGTGGCCACCCCGTCACCAATAGTAATGTCCTTCAACCCAGAGCAGTTGTAGAACTCGTAATTGTATATCTTGTCCTCCTTATTGCTGATGGTTACGGTATGTAGCGATGTATTGCTGCTAAAAGGAGAATACCCATAATAGCTACTCATGTTATAAGACATCTTACCGCCTATATAAACCTTTTCGAGCGGACAATCAGAGAACAATGCTTTGCTGCCGTTGCTACCCAATACCAGTGGTTCGCTGCGGTCCTCAATGTAGACCCCCGCCAAACTGGTGCAACCTGCGAAGGCATAATTTCCAACCGAAAGGATGCTTTCGTGGATATTGATAGTTTCAATATCTTTACACCCACTAAACGCATAATCACCAATTGCAGTCACACTTTCAGGTATTCTTGTTTGGTTACAAGCTGCGACCAACTTGTTTGTTTCTGTTTCTATAATAGCATTACAGTTGTTGCGTGAGTCATACATGGTATTCTCCTTTGATACACCAATAGTTGTCAGCGCGTTACAATCAGCCAACATGCTATTGCCTATTAAAGACACTGAAGCTGGAAGCTCAAAAGAATTCAACTTATTGCATCCGTAGAATGCAGATTCGCCTATCGACGTCACTCCTTCGCCAAGATTAACGGAGGTAAGTTCGGTACAATTCTCCAAAACATGAGCCCCTATGCCTCCTTGGTTAGTCAAAGATATCTCCTTGATGTATTTATGACCATAGAATGTGTAGTCATTAATTTCATTTACGGTAAAAGCCACATTACGGTACGATACCGTTGCGCCTATCTCTACAGATTCTTCAGTTCTATTGCAATCATAATCCACTACATCACATGTGCGGTCTGATATACTTGTAGGTACATATGTCACTCCATCTACTTCAAACATAGAGCCCAACATGGGGTATACCTTAAGACCTGCTATTGAAGCATAGTCACTATTGGCAGTATAATTAATGAGGGCTTTCACGCTGCTGAAGTTATTTGGAATTACGACACCTTTCCAAAACGCTATCTTTATATTGCTGCCAGAGAAAGCTCCATTTGAAATAGAAGTAATTCGAGTTCCCAAAGTAACCTTAGTGAATCTCGTGTCAGAAAAAGCATTATAAGGTATATTGCAATTCACAATCAACTCTCCTGTACAATTTCTGAAAGCATATTCCCCAATGCTCGTTACGCTCTCAGGAATGGTGGTGGAGGTAAGGCTCGTGCAGTCCTCAAAAGCAAACCATCCAATGCTCGTTACACCCTCAGGGATGGTAATAGCAGTGAGGCTGCTGCAAAATCTGAAAGCGCTTTCTCCAATGCTCGTTACACTCGAGGGGATGGTAATGGCTGTGAGACTGCTGCAACCACTGAAAGCCCTTTCTCCAATGCTCGTTACGCTCTCAGGAATGGTGGCAGAAGTAAGGCTCGAGCAATTAGAGAAAGTAGAGGATTCAATGCTCGTCACGCTCTTGGGGATGGTGATGGATGTGAGGCTGCCGCAACCACTGAAGGCAGAGTATCCGATGCTCGTCACGCTCTCGGGAATAGTAATGGTGGTAAGGCTGCCGCAACCACCGAAAGCAGAGTATCCGATGCTCGTCACGCTCTTTGGAATGATGATGGAGGTGAGGCTACTGCAATCCCCGAAAGCACGGCCTCCGATGCTCGTCACGCTCTCAGGAATGGCGATGGAGGTAAGGTCGCTACCATAGAAAGCAGAATTTCCAATCGTAGTCACACTATAGATATTGTCATCATAAGAGACCGTAGGGGGTATGGTTACTGCACCTCTATATCCACTAATGACGGTGATACCCTCGCGTTCATATGTTACCTCCACAGTCAGATCTGTAGAGGAGGTGATGTTGTAATAAATACCATCAGCCACAAAATCGTAAGCATTTGCTGTGAGGCTACACAATAGCACCGTTATCGTAGTCAGCCATGTTTTAATTGTTTTCATTATTCAAATATTTTATATTACGAATTAGTTCATTACACACATGTTCTATTACAGCACGTTCGCCAACAAACCTATCAACAAGCTGCAAAGTACAGTATTTCCTATCTACCAATTTGGAGATGCGAGAATATAATCTTTTACTATTTTCTTTATTATAGATGCGAATACCTCTTTCATCTGTTAAGATAAAGATTTCTTTAAGTCCTGATTGATTTAATTTAGGCATAAGCACATAGCAATTAGGACTTCGTTTCTTTATTCGCCTATAAACCATAAAAGGTTGCAGGATTTCTGATTCACTAATCTCTCCTCCATTTTCGAGAGGGTATGCAAATTCTGCTTTCATCATGGCCACGACACATTAATGTTTCCTATACTAACTATATTATCTCCATCTATATGAAGTATAGCTTCATAGAACGATTTCTCTCCTTCCGAACACCAAGCTTCACCTTGTTGGTAATCAAAGGAACAACGGCCTTTCACTAAGCAATTTCCTTCAAGATATTCTCCACAAACAAATTCTGCCGTAACTAATTTGAATTTTCTCACTGTTAGCGATTGACTTCCCTTATAAAATGTCAATCCCTCTCCTGAAGAAAGTCTCATCTTCAGTTCTTTTTTTACCTCATCAAAATCCGTTAGCATGACTATTTTCATCAGCCTACCACTCTCCCAGCTTCAGCATTAAATGTTAATACTTCGGTTATGGATATAAAAAAGACGTGGGAGAAACTTCCTTGCTTATCCCACTATCTGGCCTTCGCATTGCCCTTCTTTCGAGATAAGCAACTCAGCCAGCCCACGCCGTGCGGTTTATAAACAACCATTGCCTATGGCATCCTGCGAGATTTTTCACTTCGTTCAAAATGACAAATCTGTTCAGAATGACGAAGCAAGGCCTCACAGCCATAGGTTAGGGGTAATAAACGCCCGAAGTGGACGCCTCGTTGCGGTATCTTCCGAAAGAATCAAAGTTGCGAAGTTCGATAGTAGAAGATAACGTTCAGAAAACGTCCTTTTCCTGCTCCTCGGTGAGGCTCGTTGCAAGTACGAAGCTTGCGGTGAGCGATGCACTTTCAGAGCACGAAATCCAATATGTCTTGACCCACCCATCCCTTGCGGGCTGGCTGAATCGTGACAAAAGTAGTAAATAATTAGGAATTAGGAGTTAGAATTTACAAATTATTTATGATAATTGCCTTTGGCCCCTTGCTTTTCCCCTACGGGCCAGCGACCTATAGGTTCGGGCGGCGAACACGTTTCACGGATTATTTGTGGAAATTTAGGTAATAATATTTTGACCCGGGCCAAGAGGTACGCCGATGAAATGGACTATTTTGCCCGTTTTTCAGGTTACAAAAGTTCATAAATAGGTTGACAGTGGCATGAGATGAGGGTTTGCATCTTCGTATTCGTATAGTGTTGCGCAACACCGTGCCGTAACGTCGGGCCGTGCAAACATGAAAAATGGGCGGAGCGAATTTTCAGTACTGAGCCTCCAGTACTCGAATACCGGAGGCTCGGTACTGCAGTACTGGTACGTCAGTACTGCTCCAATTGTCTTTTCCTGATTTTAGTAGACGGTTTTTTGCTTCATTAGCTGGAAAGATTTACACCTTTTCTATAGCCATACTGTTGAGGTTTACGTTTCCCTTTATTCCATGCTGTGGGTATTGACACTTTCGTTCAGATGGGA
>JAZONI010000045.1:0-3867 GCA_045654445.1 Bacteroidaceae bacterium
TGTCATCGTGAACAACTGTAAGGGAGGCATCAACTCTTGCGACATCCCATTCACCGCGGATATTGCCACGTTTGTTGAGGCATACCACACGCTTACTGCGCAGACCTCGGCATCGTGCAAGAGTTCATTCTTGGACGACCACATGATTGTGGGCACCTCTGCAATGATACAGACAGAGTTGGACAGCATCGTAAACCAATACACCGACAAGTTCAACAACCCGATGGTCATGTGGGGTAAATACCGCAAAGGCTGGCTCAAAACCACACTCCCCATCTCTTTTCAGTTCCATCACTCCCAGATGGACGGCGGCCACGGAGCCATGTTTCTCGAACTCCTGCAGAGGGAGATAAAAGCGCTTTGATTCATTTAGGAGGCATCCACTTAGGGGTGTCTCTTTTGTTTGATTACCTTGCGAAAGGGTTAAGTCACATCAAGTTATTGAATTAGTTCAGTCGGGATGATTTTGTTTGTGACGGTATATACGATTTTATTCCTGATTTTAGCCAGCGGGAGCGAAGCAATCCGCCTTCTGTAGATTTTGCGCGGTCCTATATTATCTCCAAATTCTTTGAGAGATTAACCTCACGCAGACTTGTCTAAACCTCCGTTTTGTCATTCTGAGCAACGCGAAGAATCTCGCGAAGTCTCTTGCTGAATCCCTGCTCGGTATCCTTCCGTCGCTACGCTCTGTCAGGATGCCAACATCGCAGAGCATTTGCAGTGTTGGACAACATCTATATTATTGCTAAGAATTTTATGTCCCCTTCGGATGGTGAGCACAAGTGTAACGCGTGCGTATTCTGTGTAAGTCTCTAGAGTCTGCGTGAGAATTTACTTATTGAAAGTCTAGCGATGGCGCAGCGACTCGCCTTTTTGTGTCTTTCGTGAATTTCTGTGTGAGCTGTTCTCGTCAACGTTAATCTTTAAGTTGCGCCTCACCGAATATCGTGCTGCATGAGAGTAGTGCCGCCTCCCTGTCAGGCAGGCAAGCCAGGTGGTAGACCGGTACTGTGGATAGCAGATGACTTATGATTCTGCTGATGTGGTCATACAATGTCTCGTCGTAGGCGAATGCAGGGGGGCATGAGGGGTGTATGGCCCCGTATGCCTGTAGTATGGATAACTTCTGTATCTTGTTATAGGGAGCCTGCGACAGACGTACACATGCCGCCAGTTCATACCGCTCCTGCTTGTAGCAAGGCGTCTTTCCGCTCCATGGACTGCCATAGGCCCACACCTTGCCATCTTCTATGCGCAGTAGGGGACTGTCGTCATTCAGCAGGAAGGTACCCTCGATGTTTTCCCTCCACAGCCGCGTATGCGTGCTCTTTCCTGTTCCGCTCTCCCCCAGGAACAGCACAGCCTTGTTGCGGTATACGATGCAGCTGCTGTGTATGGCCACCGTGTCGTATGGAGCAACCATCAGCCCCAATCCTATCCACATCGCAAAGCGGTATAGGCTTGTCGAGCAGTCGCCATTGATCTGCACCGTTTTATCGCCCTCGTCATGCCACAGTTGGATGGGCGCTTCGCCCTGTAGTGTCAAGGTCAGGAGGAACCCCTGCTCTGTCCTTCCGAATGTGCCGGTCACCCCTTCGTGTGCAAACTCATACAGAGTACGCTTCATCTCGGGCCCTTCCTTTCCCTCCACGAAGGAGAGCAGCGAGGTTTCACCATCATCCCCATCAAACTTGAGGATGAGTTGCACTATGCCAACAACTTTCTCACCATTGCACCGCGCCACATCATGGCGGTGGCGGGCCAGTCGAAAGCGTTGCAGCGTGCCTTTGCCAAACATGGCGTGAAAGTGGAGTGGATACCTCTCGAGACACTGATCAAAGGATACGGTGCAGCCCACTGCATGACACAAGTCATCAGGGCTTGTCAATAATCACTGTAGACGTATAGGTGGTGATTTGATAAGCTGACTATGGTGTAACCGATGAACAAACTTGCAACATTAAGAAGAATAGACTACTTTTGTTTTAATTATTAAAAAGAAAAGATTATGACACAGAAATTACGCGTTATTCTCGTGGGACTCGTGGTAAGTCTCCTCTCACAAACCACTTTTGCACAGTATGCCACAAACACATCGTTGCCCACAAACACAGAACAGACTACTTCTCTGCGCGATGGTCAGCAACTGACCAATGTGGGTAAGACGGTTATGCTCTCTGGAGCATCAATAGCCATGATGGGACTTACGGTAGGTACAGTGAATACGATCATGGGTATCAGTGGAGACGACATTGATGTATTTGTAATATCTACTTTAATAGGAGGTTACTTTGGAGGTATGGTAGCCTTGACTGGTCTGCCCTTCTATCTGGCGGGAAAGGCTAAGATGAAGCAGTGCGGCAGCTCGCTGATGACCATCAGTTGTGAGGGACAGCGTGGCTATGTGACGAATGTGGATGCAGGCTTTGGAATGGCCAATACCGTAAACCTTGATGTGGTGCGCGGATACAACTTCAACGAGCACCTCTTCGTCGGTGGTGGTGTGGGTTTCTCGGCATATCTGTTCTCAGATATGGACGAGAATATCTTTGATTACGTGGCAGTGCCCGCCTTTGCTAACATCCGCCTCACGGGCGGCAACAAGCGCGTGACACCCTACGTGAGCGGTAGTCTCGGATGCACCCTCAACAAGCTCAAGCTCTACTCGGGCATCGAGTTCGGTGCCAACATACGCGGTGCAGCAGGCTCGCAGAATGAGGCTTGGTGGATAGGTGTCAAGTCGGACTGCGTAGGCCTTGAACTCCAGACGATGGGCCTCACCGTGGGTAAGTCGTTCTGACCTTGTTATAGAGCGTCTTGATTGTGCTATTTGCTATTGTTTTTCATTTATAAGCCCCTATAGCTGTATTAGGTTGAACGAATCGCTCGGCTTTAGCACTGTCCCCCTGGCAGGGGGACGAGCACGAAGTGCGGAGGGGGTACAAGAGGGGTAGGGGGGCGAGCGGAACAAAGAGGAGCGGAGGGGGTGTAGAGCTATACAGTAGCTTCATGCACCCCCTCCGTTTCGTTTCACTTCACTCGTCCCCCTCAGAGAGGGACAGTGCCGGCAGCGACGCTGAGTATATTCTGAGTTTTAGAGTTTATCGGACTGCAATATATGACAATATAAAGATATAACTCTAAGTTACGTGAGTTCGATATAAGCAAAAGTTGCTTAGATTCTCCTCCTAGGGTAGGAGGCCGACGCGGTATGATAGCGTCGGTAGCGACGGGTGCCGATTTATCGGCATTAAGGAGTGCCGAAGGCCTTTTCCTCGTAGAGGGGGAGGTGGTACGATTATTTGCAAAAAAAATACCCCCTCCGCTTCTCTTCGTTACGCTCGTCCCCCTAATTTAGGTGGACAATCTCTTAAGGAATCTTATATCGAACTCACGTTAAGTTACGTTGAACCCCAAAGTTTGGAAAAACTTTGGGGTTCAATGTATAATCTTTCTTTCTTATATGATCTTGAGACAAGAACAAGGACTCAGTCAATCGTCTTGTCAATAGAGAAGCGGGTAATCTTGCGTGACGTATTCTTTTGGAACTCCACGTCGCGCAGCTTCACTCGCTTCACCGCCTTGTAGGGCGGCATCTTGGCATTGACCACCTTCACCTGATCCTCAAAGTACTTCTGAGCATCGGTGATACCCTTGTCGGCAAGGAAGTCGGCATCGGGGAATATCTCGGCCACGATGGTAATCTTGTCCTTCTGCACACGGCTCTCACCGGCATATACCACCACTTCGCTCACGCCCTCTACCTTCTGCAGGTCGGCCTCGATCTCTTCGGGGTATACGTTCTTTCCGTTTGAGAGGATAATCAGGTTCTTCTTACGTCCGGTGATGTATATCCAGCCCTCT
>JAZONI010000046.1:0-13886 GCA_045654445.1 Bacteroidaceae bacterium
GAATACCCTCACCGTGCAGAATCGTGGCGGTCTCGGCAATGCTTCGCATGGCATGCGTGCTACCTACTTCAGCTGCCTCCCCATCAAGAGCAACGACGTGCTCGTGTTCGGTGACTCATTCATCAAGAATGGTGAGTGGCAGGAGCTCCTCGGCAACCGCAACGTGAAGAACCGCGGTACAGGTTGGGGGAACAGTGGAGAGATCGCTACTACAAACGGTATTGTAGACGCGACATTTGCAACTATCGACGGAGTTGAGAAGACCGCTCCCAAGGCTATGTTCCTCTATACAGGTACAGGCGACTGCACAGGCTCTACCGACATCGCCACCGTAAAGGCAAACTACAAGGCGCTTGTAGATAAGCTTGCCGAGAAAGCTCCCAATGCTAAGATTTACTTGATGGCTATCTGTCCCAGAAACAATGCCAGCCACAACACTCGCATCGCGGAGCTGAATGCCTATATGGAGTCTCTCGTATCGGCCGATAACAATATCCGCTTCGTCGACACCTATACTCCCATGCTTAATGGCGAGGCCGTGAACTCAAAGTATGTGTTCTCCAACGACTACATCGGCGGCTTGGCTTACATAAAGATTGCCAACTTGATGAAGACTGCGCTCCTTGCCGACTTCCCCAGCGACACCTACAACGTAACCTCAGAGGCTGATGCTGAAGTACGTTACGCCCAAGCAGGGCTCCGCAATCAGTTGACACAAGTAATCGCTCGCGGTTTGGTTGCTACACGCGGTGATGCGGCTGGTCAGTACAATGCAGCAAAGATGACAGCTTTCGACACCAAGCTTACAGATGCAACCACTCTCTTGGAGAAGAGCGGCATCACACAGGATGAGGTGACAGCAATGGCGAATAGCCTCAACGAGATCTTGAACGGTGCACTCTCAATGCCTACCTACAGCACACAAGGCAACGAGGTATGGTATCAGCTCAGTACTCCTGGTCGTGACAATAAATACCTCACCAGCACTGGCGCAGGAGCTGGCGTAACGGGTGATGACAAGCACAACTATGCTACTGGCATGTGGAAGTTTGTTGCTCGCCAAGATGGCAAGCTTGACATCATCAACCGTCATGACAACTCATACCTGGCACCTACTGCTGCTTACAACGCACAGATTACGACCTCGGCTACACAGCCTGCTGCTGGATGGACACTCAGCTACTGCAACACCCCCGGCCGCTTCATCATCAGCAGTGGCATCGTACAGCTTAACCAAACAGGCTCCGGACTTAATTATAAGGTCTACAACTGGAGCAATGGCCAAACAGGTACCGATCGCGGTGACGCAGGTTGCCAGTATCAGATTACCATCGTAACAAGCGAGCCCGACGAGATTCCCGACCCTTCATTGCTGACATTGACGTTGACACCTAATGAGCATTTTGCCAAGGCAGAAGGAAAGTCAACTTGGACCTATCATGGTAGCACCACTAGCGGTGGATGGTATGGTAAGTTTGTGACAGGCACCACTCCTGCACTTACATGCGAGAGCACCGATGAGGCAGCCAACAACATCGGTTGGTCAAATAATCGTCCTTGGCTCAAGGCTGGCTATACCTACAACCTCACTCTGCCCGAGGGATATGTCTTCGTAGGCTACGACCTCACTACACTCAGCACCAGCTCGGACTATAGCAACACCTATACTTATACTACAGCCGGCGGCACTGCCACCAGTGAGGCGCAAAACAGTGGTACAGCTAAGACCGTGACAGCAAACGGCCTCTCTACCAATACCGTGGCCCTCACCGTGAATGGCGAAGCCACTGGAAGCAACTATGGTATCTTGATCACCAACCTTGTGATTCGCTACAAGGAGGTCGTAGAAGACACTGGACGCTATTCCATAGAAATTAAGGAGAGTACAGGTACAGGAGTTTCATCATCTACTTATACTAAGCAGTGGAACTTTACAAAGACTGACGCAATTCCTGTTGCTCTTACGTTTAGCTGCGGTGCCAATAATATGAATACCAATGGAGGCCATCTACAGTTGCATTCAGGTACAGCAGGTTCGGCCACCTATACGATTACTGTACCCGCACCCTATGCTATCACTGGCTACTCATTCGACTATGCCTTCGGCAACTCTGGCACAGGCAACAAGACTATCACTGTGGGTGAGCAGCAATACACAGTAGCTGCGGAAGCGAAGACACTCATCGTATCGAATCTTAACAAGGTGCGGTCTACCCAGTTCACATTGGCAGGGTCGAACGAACCCGTAAAGTTGACCAACTTTGTGGTCAATGTTATCAACCCTGAGATTGTAGAGGAGACTCCCACAGAGTTCACCTATACCATCGACAAGACCTATGGTAGCCTCTTCCGCGACAATGGCGATGAGAATGCTTCATGGAACCACGTCTGGAAGAGTAATGCTGAGCCTCAATTGCAGTTTGGCTGCGGACCCAACAACATGAACTGGGCTGGCAACAACGTGCAATTGATGACAGGAGGTAGTAGCTGTCGCTATACCCTCACAGCTCCTGCCGGCTATGTCATCTACGAATATAGCTTCACCTACGCCAACAATGGTCACGACAATGCGCAGGAGATCGTGATGGACAATGGGGCTGTATACACCACATCGACCACGGCGAAGACCATCAGCGCCAAGAAGCAGAAGCTGACTTCACTTTACTTCGACCTCAAAGGTCCGAATAGCAAGGGTGTGGTGCTCACCGACTTCGAGGTGAAGGTGAAGCTCGACGTGGTAGAGCGTCCGCAGGTCAGCACCGAAGGCAATGAGTATTGGTACTACATCACCAGCGCTTCTACACAGAGCTACTGTGCAGGCAAGGTGATGTACTACGATAGCGACGCTCAGAAGATGCGCTTCGGCGACAAGACATTCAGCGGCAACTACATCTGGAGCTTCTGGGAACAGAATGGTAAGCTTGCCATCAAGAACTACAATGGTCAGTACTTCGGCACTGCAGGTAGTGGCACTGGTAATAGCACCGCATTTGGCGTAGTGAACGAGGCCAACTACATTTATAATATCAATGAAGCACACGATTTCTTCATCATCAAGGACGACGCGACAGAGCTGCACGCCCAAGACGACAACAAGGTGATCGTGCGCTGGGGTGCTGCCGCTGGCAACGCTTCGCTCTGGAAATTCGATGAGGTGGACGTAAGCAATGCTGTCGCAAACCTTGCCAACACAGTAGTACAGCAAGGCAAGGTGAGCACGGGTATCGGCAATGTGGATCAGCCCATCATCCGCTCTACCCTCCACGTTGGTGGCCTTGACGGCAAGGTGACCTTCCAAGGCGTGAAGGGCGCTTTCTCAGGCACTAACAAGGCTGACGTGACCAACGTGAAGGCCTACTTCGCCACCAACTCACGCGAGCTCTTCATCGATGCCGCCAAGAAGATGACATGGCGCGAGGAGAATGGCGAGCAGTTTGGCGAGACCGTCACACTGGCCGAGGATGGCACGTTCACCATCACAGGAACAAAGGAGCTTACTCCGGGCAACTACTATCTTTGGATTACCTACGACATTGCCGAGACTGCCAAGGAGGGCAACCTCGTGGATGCAAGCATCACCTCTTATACCGTGGATGGCGAGGAGATAGCCGAGGCCAACGGCAATCCCAAGCATAGCGTCACCATCTTCCTCTCCGAAGGTGCCGTACTGCTGCCTATGGACAAGGGCTCGCTCCACTATCGCATCCCTGCCATCACCGTGACCAAGGACGGCAAGCGTCTCGTGGTGCTCACCGACGACCGCAAACAGAGCCAAGCAGACCTCCCCAACCACTGCTACGTGGTGGCACAATACTCCGACGACTTAGGTAAGACATGGAGCGATCCCGTCACCGTAGCGGGTACGGCCGAGACTGGTGGCAACTATGGCCATGGCGATGCCTCTATCGTGACCAACCGTGACAATGGCGACATCATCGGTATCGTGACCAGCGCCGGCACCTATGGACACGGCTTCTTTGCCGGAACAGCAGCTGAGCCTCCCCGCTGGAAGACCATCACCAGCCATGACGGTGGTGAGACATGGGAAGCTCCCGTAGATCACACTGATGACCTCTTCGGTGCCAACTGCGACAACCCCGACACGAAGACCTGGAAGAGCGGTTTCTCTGGCTCAGGTGCAGCACTCCAGAAGCGTGACGGTACGCTCGTATCGAACTTTGTGAATCGTCAAGCCGACAATAGCCAGCACTTCTACTTCTTCATGAGTAAAGATGGCGGTAAGAATTGGTACGTAAGCGGAACGAGTGGTACTGCCAGTGCTGACGAGCCTAAGTCCTTGGAGCGCAACAATGGCGACCTCGCCATCAGTGTTCGTGCCAGCGGATACAACTACCACAACGTGACCTCTAATGATGGAGCCACATGGCAGTATCCTTCACAGACACGCTTCGATACAGGTATCTCGGGCAACGCCTGCGATGGAGAGTACATGGTATGGTGCTCTACCCTCGAGGGCAATCCCTGGAACATTGCATTGCAGACCCTCCCCAACAGCGGTAGCCGCGAGAACGTAAGTATTGCTCTCTCTACCGATGAGGGTGAGACCTTCGGTGCCCCCAAGACCATCTGCCCCCGCGGCTCATGCTACAGTGCCACAGTTGTTCTTCCTGACGGTACACTGGGTGTATACTACGAGGAGAATGGTGTGTCCGACGCTTTTGCAATGCGCTTCGTACGCTTCTCGCTCGATTGGGCAAGTAACGGTACTTATAAGTTTACCGAGGATGTACCTTTCAAGCCTATCGTATCAACGGCCGCAACTAAGGCTAAGGTAGAGAGTACTATCAGCAGACAGGGTATCGGAACCTTCTATGCGAACGCTGCCACCACCATCCCCGAGGGCGTGACAGCCTACGTGGCTACCGAAGAGCCCGACATGACCAAGAACACCATCACGATGACTCAGATTGAGGATGGCATCATCCCTGCCAAGACAGGCGTAGTGCTCCGTGGTACAGCTAACGAGAAGTACGACTTCTTCTACACTGCCGAAGATGGCGCTACCGAGACCGAGGGCAACATGCTCCGTGGCTACGCTGGTGCTGCTGAGTATAAGAATATTTCACTCGCTGAGGGCTACACCACCTATGTGCTCGCAGTAGAGAACAAAGCTGGTTTCTACAAGAAGGAGGCAGCCTTCAAGGTATACAACCATAAGGCATACCTCAACGTGCCCGAAGCAGGTGACAGCGCTCCCGCCCTCACCATCCGCTTCGAAGGCGACGGCAGTACATCAATTGATAATGGCAAATTGACAATTGATGATACAGAGGTGGTAATCTTCGACCTTCTTGGACGTCGTGTAGAGACTATGGCTAAGGGCGGAGTCTATATTGTGAATGGTAAGAAAATCGTGAAGTAAGAGACTTCAGGATTACTCCTCAGAGAAACAATAGTAGAATAAGTAACAAATAAGAAAATCCTTAGACAACTCCTCCTCGGTGTCGATGAAAGTATCGACCCTTAGAGGGGGAGTTAGAAAGGAGACCTATCAAGAAAATGCAAAAGAAATCATATATCGCACCTGAAATTGTGGTGCTTGACATGGAGGTAGTAGAGATGATGGCAGCTTCGAATGATATGTTCATCAGTGATGAAACTACTGGTGAAGATGCAAAGATGGCAGGTGGCCGTCGTGGTTCATGGGGTGACCGTTGGGAATAATCCTCATACTGCAGGACGGATGTCCATATAATTTAGGGTAGCAGGTGTTTACTTGCTACCCTTATTGTTTGATGGGTTACGTGTCGGAAATCCTCAAATAAGCAATCGATGTTTCTATGCCGTGTTGTCTTTGACAAAGAAAATACAAGCATTTTCTCTACATTCGCTCGTTGAGATTTGGCATTTCACTTTGCTTGCACTATCTTTGTTCCCTTAAAAGTGAAGATACTAAGGGTAATAAATATAACTAATAATAAACCAATAATATTGTATGGCACAACAAGAAGAAACTTTCAAGAAAATCGTATCGCACTGTAAGGAGTACGGTTTCGTGTTCCCCTCATCAGAGATCTACGACGGCCTGGGCGCTGTATATGACTACGGTCAGATGGGTGTGGAGCTGAAAAACAATATCAAACAATACTGGTGGCAGTCCATGGTGTTGCTCAACGACAACATCGTAGGTATTGACTCGGCTATCTTCATGCACCCCACCATCTGGAAGGCTTCGGGTCACGTGGATGCGTTCAACGATCCCCTTATCGACAACAAGGACTCTAAGAAGCGCTACCGCGCCGACGTGCTCATCGAGGACCAGCTCGCCAAGTACGACGAGAAGATTGCCAAGGAGGTAGCCAAGGCTGCCAAGCGCTTCGGTGAGGCATTCGATGAGGCTCAGTTCCTCGCTACCAACGGTCGCGTGCTCGAGATCAAGACCAAGCGCGATGCCCTTCACGAGCGTTTCGCTGCTGCCCTCAACGCATCAGACCTTAACGAGTTGCGTCAGATTATCCTCGACGAGGAGATTGTATGCCCTATCTCTGGTACACGCAACTGGACCGAGGTACGTCAGTTCAACCTCATGTTCTCTACCGAGATGGGTTCTACCGCTGACGGTGCCATGAAGATCTACCTCCGCCCCGAGACAGCACAGGGTATCTTCGTAAACTACCTCAATGTGCAGAAGACCGGCCGCATGAAGGTTCCCTTCGGTATCGCCCAGATCGGTAAGGCTTTCCGTAACGAGATTGTAGCTCGTCAGTTCATCTTCCGTATGCGCGAGTTCGAGCAGATGGAGATGCAGTTCTTCGTACGCCCTGGCACAGAGCTCGAGTGGTTTGCCAAGTGGAAGGAGACCCGCTTGAAGTGGCACAAGGCCCTCGGCTTCGGTGACGACCACTACCGCTACCACGACCACGACAAGTTGGCTCATTATGCTAATGCTGCTACCGATATTGAGTTCCTCATGCCCTTCGGTTTCAAGGAGGTAGAGGGTATTCATAGCCGCACCGACTTCGACTTGTCACAGCACGAGAAATATTCGGGCAAGAGCATCAAGTATTTCGATCCTGAAATCAACGAGAGCTACGTGCCCTATGTCATCGAGACCTCAATCGGTGTTGACCGTATGTTCCTCAGCGTATTGTGCGCTTCATACCAGGAGGAGAAGCTCGAGAATGGCGAGACCCGCGTAGTATTGCGCCTCCCCGCTGCCCTCGCTCCCGTGAAGCTCGCTATCATGCCTTTGGTAAAGAAGGATGGTCTGCCCGAGAAGGCACGCGAGATCCAGGATATGCTGAAGTTCCACTTCAACTGCCAGTATGACGAGAAGGACTCTATCGGTAAGCGTTACCGTCGTCAGGATGCTATCGGTACTCCCTACTGTATCACTATCGACCACGATACCTTGAAGGACAACTGCGTGACCTTGCGTAACCGCGACACCATGGAGCAGGAGCGCGTGAGTATAGACAGCCTCGTAGGTCTCTTGGCTGATAAGGTGAGCATCACTGGTACACTCAAAACCCTCAAATAATGAAATATCTTAAACTGATATCTCTATTATGTATCGCCACTATCGGTAGCCTCTTCGCCTCGTGTGAAGAGACTGCTGTGGTAGACGAATATGCCAACTGGCAGGAGCGCAACATCGCTTTCATCGACTCTGTGGCCAAGGTTGCTGAAGAGAATGCCGATGGCAAGTGGCTAAAGCTGCTCTCCTTCAAGCTCAACGATACCAATATCAATGGCGATATTGTAGAGTGGGATGCTGAGGACTACATCTACTGCCACGTCGAGAGCGAGGGCACAGGCACACGCCACCCCCTGTTTACCGATACCGTATCGGTGAACTATCGTGGGCGCCTTATCCCCACTGCAAGTTATCCCGAAGGCTACGTGTTTGACCAGTCGTATAAGGGCGTTCTCAACCCTGCAATCAATGTGCCAACTCAGTTTAGTGTGGGAGGCGTCGTCGTAGGGTGGAGCACAGCGCTTCAACACATGGTTACGGGTGACATATGGCGGGTGTACATACCGGCTAATCTCGCTTACGGAAGTAGTAAGCAGAGCAGTATCCCCGCCTACTCGGCACTGGTGTTCGATATCAATTTAGTAAAGATTACACATTAATATCATTAGGGAATTCATGTAGCATGCTCATGGGTTCCCTTTTTTAATAACCTGTAAAACACATTCTGACTTATGAAAAGAAATGTGATTGCTCTTTTGTTCGTAGCTCTTGTAGCAAGCATCACTTCTAAGGTTGAAGCACAGAACTTTCAATTGCTTTACGATAGTGAGCGTGGTTGTGCCACCACCACTTTCGAGATGTTTCGTCCCGATGCTTTTGGTAGCACCTTCTGCTTTGTCGATATGGACTTCTCTCCCCGGGCGTCATTGGCTTATACCGAGATTGCTCGTGAGTTTTGTTTCTGGCAGGATACGGAGTGGAGCTGGCTGTCAATACACACTGAGTTCAATGGTGGATTCGAACTAGTGAATACTCCCTACGAAAATTCATGGCTATTTGGTCTCACCTATTCGGGCCACTCTGATGATTTCTTAAAAACATGGTCATTTTCTGCCATGTACAAGGGCATCCCTGGTGTCATCGGTCTTGATGGCAAGGAGGATCCTCACAACTTCCAACTCACCGGTGTATGGGGCATCAACTTTGCTGATGGTTGGTGTACGTTCTGCGGTTTTGCCGATTTTTGGCGTCAAGCCTTCGTATGGCAGGGTACAGAATATGTGTTCATGGCAGTGCCTCAGTTTTGGGTGAACCTCAATAGAAACAAGGGTTGGGACAATGTCAACCTCAGCTTAGGTGGCGAGGTGGAGTTCTCAAACAACTTCGTTGCTAAGGGCTTCATGGTTCAGCCAGCTCTCGGTGCCAAGTGGACGTTCTAAATTGAAAATTGATAATTGAGAATTATCTATCCGGATAGAATTCATAAATCATAAATCAAATTTTCCCATGAGTACTTTACAGAAACTTTTCGGTTTTGATCCGAAAACCACTACCATACGTACTGAGGTGTTGGCAGGTGTCACCACCTTCCTCACTATGTCATACATCTTGGCAGTCAACCCTGCCATGTTCAGTCTGCTCGACGGTATGCCTGGCGGTGCAGTGTTCACCTCTACCGCTTTGGCCGCTATCGTGGGCTGTCTCGTGATGGCTTTCTGGGGTAAGTTACCCTTCGGTTTGGCTCCTGGCATGGGGTTGAACGCTTTCTTCGTATATTCCGTGTGCCTTGGCATGGGCTATACATGGCAGTTTGCCCTCACCGCCGTGTTTATCGAGGGTATCCTGTTCATTCTCATGACCGTGACCAATATCCGTGAGGCTATTGTGGATGCTATCCCCCAGAACCTACGCTATGCTATCGGTGCCGGCATAGGCCTGTTTATCGCTTTCATCGGCTTGCAGAATGCCGGTGTTATCGTCAACGATGACGCTACCCTCGTGAAGCTTGGCGATGTCACCTCGGGCTCGGCCTTGCTCTCGCTCATAGGGCTCGTCATCACTGGCTTCCTCTATGTCAAGAATGTGCGTGGTGCCATGCTCATCGGTATTCTTGCGACCACCCTCATCGGCATCCCCATGGGTGTGACCGACTTCCAGGGCGTCCTCTCGGCTCCCGAGTCTATCGCTCCCATCTTCTGCCAGTTTGAGTGGGACAAGATTTTTACGCTCGATATGCTCGTTGTCGTATTCACTTTCCTTTTTATCGACATGTTCGACACCGTAGGTACCCTCGTGGGTGTGTGTACTAAGGCCAATATGGTAGATGAGGACGGCCGCGTGCATCGTATCAAAGAGGCTTTCATGGCCGACGCCATTGCCACTACCTTCGGTGCCCTCGTCGGTACCTCCACCACTACGACCTACGTGGAGAGCGCTTCGGGCGTAGCCCAGGGAGGCCGTTCGGGTCTCACAGCTCTTGTCATTGCGGGTTGCTTTACCGTGACGCTGTTCTTCTCACCCCTGTTCCTCTCTATCCCCTCGGCGGCTACAGCCCCCGTGCTCATCATTGTTGGTCTGCTCATGTTAGAGCCTGTGCGTCACATTCCTTTCGATGACCTCGCCGAGTCCATCCCCGCCTTCGTGTGTCTTATTATGATGCCGCTATCATACTCCATCTCCAACGGCATCATTCTCGGTATGTTGGCTTATGTGTTGCTCAACCTCGTGTGCGGCAACATCAAGAAGATTACCCTCACGATGTACATCCTTTCCATCCTGTTTATCTTGAAGTTCATCTTCATCTGATTGTTATAGTGTATTATATTTGCATGAAGTAGATAATGAAAAAACGTGTATATTTGATTGGTGTAGCGTTAGTGTTACTCATTGTTGCATTTACTGCGGGATATATAGGTTATAAGTGGTTGAAAGCACCATTGGGTAAGGTCGAAGAAACGGTGTATATATCTGTGTATTCTACAGATAATACAGCTATTGTTGGTGATTACATCACCTCAAGAGTGACTGTGGACCAGCTGGCCTTTACGGGTTTTAAGTGGTTGATGCGGTATTACCATTACGATGAACGGGTGAAACCTGGCAACTATGCCATTCGTCCTGGCGACTCGGTGCGTGATATTTGTTTGCGCCTATTGTCGGGAAATCAAACCCCGGTACGTCTTGTGGTTCCCTCAGTGCGCACGCTTGACCGTTTGGCAGGTGTGGTAGGCAAGCAGCTCTTGACCGACTCGGCCGCGATAATGGTGGTACTCTCCGATACAGCACTGATGGAGAGTCTCGGATATTCACAGGAGACCTTCCCTGCTCTGTTTATCCCTAATACGTATGAGGTATATTGGACAATGACACCGGCACAGTTTGTCGCTCGCATGGTGAAGGAGAATGACCGATATTGGAATATGTCTCGCAAAGATAAGGCAAAAGCGCAAGGGTTAACTCCTATCGAAGTGATTACGCTAGCCTCTATCGTTGATGAGGAAACCAATAAAGATGATGAGAAACCCATCGTGGCGGGCCTCTATCTTAATCGTCTGCATCGTGGTATGTTCCTGCAGGCTGACCCTACAGTGAAGTTTGCGTTAGGACAGTTTGAATTGCGTCGCATACTCTATGCTCACCTTAACGTGGATTCACCCTATAATACTTATAAATATGCTGGACTTCCTCCTGGTCCCATACGCATACCGAGCATGGCGGCTATTGAGAGTGTGTTAAATCCTACGAAGCACAACTATATATATATGTGCGCAAAAGAAGACTTTTCGGGTTATCATAACTTTGCCTCTTCGCTTACACAGCACAATGCCAATGCACGGCGCTATCAACAGGCACTCAACCAACGTGGAGTGAAATGACTTTAAGAGCGTGGCGAGGAGAACCTTTTGCTACGCTCTTTTGTTTTGCCTGTCAGATAACCTAAAATTTTTAGTTATGAAGAGATTGTTTTGTCTGACAGGCATCATCTGCCTGCTATTTTGTACATCGGCAGTGGCACAAAGTGTAAGAAGTGAACGCGAAAAGGCGTGGCGTATGGAACGTGAGAAGCAACGTGCTGAAGCACGGGCGCTAGAAAACCAACAAGATTCGCTATCCTATGTTGCAGCTATCAAGGCATTAAAGGAGGGTAGCTGGGTGCTTGAAGCCAATAATGTGAACTTCTCGAACGGTATCACCCGGTTTGTGTCGTCAAACACCAACTATATCGCTTTCGAGGATGGAAATGCCACCATACAGACGGCTTTCAATAATTTCACTTATAGCCCTAACGGGTTAGGTGGTGTGACGTTGCAAGGTAATGTATCGGGGGGACATATGACGGTCGATAAGGATGGAAACCTATATTGTAGCTTCAATGTCATGGGGGCTACCCTGTCGGCGACCATTCATGTTACGCTTACTGGTGGAACTAATCAGGCTAGTGCAACGGTAAATCCTAACTTCTCGTGGGGCTCTATTACCTTTGACGGCTATCTCGTTCCTTATGGACAGGCTGTAGTGTTTCAAGGTACGCCGCAATGGTAAGATTTTTACTAAATAAACCGAAATTGTAGATTTTCTTACATTTGGTTATGTATATCCAAAATTATATGTATCTTCGCAGCCTATTTTGTAAAATTAATAACAAAACATAAAAAACAACTACTACTATGCAGATTAAATTTTATCAACAAGAGGAACAGGTTCCCTTGGAAATGCACAAGGTGCGAGTGGTACAGAAGCTCTTCCTCCGTCCTGTGGAGGAGCGTTTACAATGCATCAAAGAAGCAGGAAACAATACTTTCTTGCTTCAGAATAAGGATGTGTTCATGGATATGATTACCGACTCTGGCGTGAATGCTATGAGTGACAATCAGGTAGCGGCAATGTCTATCGCAGACGATTCATACGCTGGTTCTGAGACTTGCAACCGCCTTGTTAAGGCGCTCGAGGATGTGTTTGGTACCAAGTTCTTCCTTCCCGCTCACCAAGGTCGTGCTTGTGAGAATATCCTGGCAGAAACCTTTGTGAAACCAGGACAGTTCACCTTGATGAACTACCACTTCACGACAACTAAGGCGCATATTACTCGTATGGGGGGTAGTGTTATCGAACTTGTACGCCCCGAGGGACTCTTGCCCGTGAGCGACGACCCCTTCAAAGGCAACTTTGATATCCCCCGCATGAAGCAAATCATCAAGGAGCTGGGTGCCAAGAATATCGCCTTCGTGCGTATCGAGGCAGGTACCAACCTCATCGGCGGACAGCCTGTGAGCCTTGAGAACATGCTTGAGGTGGCACAGATCTGTAAGGAGAATGGTATAATGAGCATCCTTGACGCTTCACTTCTGCAGGATAACCTCTACTTCATGAAGATGCGCGAACCTATGTGCAAAGATATGAGCATTAAGGACATCATGCACTTGTTGGGCAAGACCATGGATATTATCTACTTCTCTGCTCGCAAGCTCAGCTTCTCTCGTGGAGGTGCTATCATCTCAAATAACGAGGATTATATCCTCAAGATGAAGGAGTTTATCCCCTTGTACGAAGGCTTCCTCACCTATGGTGGTATGGAGGTGCGTTCTATGGAGGCTATGGCAGTCGGTCTACGTGAAACTCTCGATTTCGAGTACATCAGTCAGGGACCTCAGTTTATCAAGTACCTTGTTGATGAGCTCGACAAGTACGGTGTACCCGTAGTGAAGCCCGCCGGTGGCCTCGGTGCCCACGTAAATGCAGGTGCCATCGTGCCCCACGTGCCGCAGAGCCAATATCCTGCTGCAGCTTTCGCAACAGCTCTTTATATTATTAGTGGTGTACGTGGTATGGAACGTGGTACTCTCTCAGAACAACGTAACCCCGATGGTACAGAACGCTATGCCGATATGGAGCTCGTACGTTTGGCAATGCCTCGCCGCGTGTTCACCTTGTCACAGGTGAAGTACTGTGCTGATCGCGTAAAATGGCTCTACGACAACCGCGAACTCATCGGCGGTCTCAAGTGGGAAGAAGAGCCCAAGGTGCTCCGCTTCTTCTTTGGCCGTCTACAGCCCATTGGCGACTGGCAAGAGAAACTGGTTGCCAAGTTCCGCGAGGATTTCGGCGATTCGCTATAGTAAGAACCTGTATGAGATGAATATATATGAGGTGTGTCGGAAAGATGCACCTCATTTTTATTCTATACATTTGGTTAGGTTATAATATGGGAGTTTTGTTCGTCTTGGAATTCTTCTCTTGAGTAAAACGAGGCTAATACTCGCATCCACCCCTCACTTGGTTTGTGTTACTTATATGTTTTTGTAATATGTATATGTCAATTTTACAATAATCATCGTTTTTCGTTAAGATTTCGTTTAATTGAGAACCAGTCACTTACTGATATTGTTAAAATTTTCTTGTAAAAAAGTTTCAATAATGTTTGGTGGGTAGTTGAAAAGTATCTACCTTT
>JAZONI010000047.1:0-14969 GCA_045654445.1 Bacteroidaceae bacterium
TCTCAATGAGTTTAGCAAGGAGGAATGCCTGGCACGCATCGCCGAGAGCATCAATATTGCTCTTGACAAGACGCAAGGTGTAACGGCAGTTATCGAAAATACCGCAGGCCAGGGTAGCAACATGGGATTTGCCTTCTATCAGTTGGCCGAGATCATCAGTAGGGTCGAGGATAAGAGCCGTGTAGGTGTGTGCCTCGATACCTGTCATACCTATTCGGCTGGCTACGATATACGCGACAACTACGATGCCGTGTGGCAAGAGTTTGACGAGGTGGTAGGTTTCTCATACTTGCGCGGCATACACCTCAATGATACCAAGAAGGCATTGGGCTCACGTGTCGACCGCCACGAGAGTCTCGGGTTGGGTTTGCTGGGCACAGCCTTCTTCGAACGATTCATGAAGGACCCACGCTTCGACAATATTCCCCTCATTCTCGAGACCCCAGATGAGAGTCGCTGGGCCGAGGAAATAAAGTGGTTGGAGAGTCTGCAATGAGGTGATGGCTTGCGAACCCTTAAAAAGGGGTGTCTTTTGCTAAATAAATGTTAATGGAATGAGCGGCGTGTTAATTTGTAGTAAATAACACGCCGTTAGAGTGCCAGTCAGAAGAAATGGTGTTATCTTCGCTGACGGAAAAAGTTAAACGTACGTATTCATTAACCTAAAAATATTGGAATCGTTATGAAATCGACAATTAAGAAAATCTTCGGATACTCGCTGCTTGTCATGGGAAGTGCCTTGGTGGCGGGAGTTACCACCTACACGTTGATGGAGAAGCATGGCACGAAAGAAACGGTGGTTACCATGCAACAGGAGAGTGGCTTTGCTATGCCCACGGCGCTTTTTGATACCAAACCTGAGC
The DNA here is from genome assembly GCA_045654445.1 of Bacteroidaceae bacterium. GTDB lineage: Bacteria > Bacteroidota > Bacteroidia > Bacteroidales > Bacteroidaceae > UBA1189. The sequence goes on from JAZONI010000047.1 coordinate 864, forward strand.
AGCCTGTAGACCTGACCGGTGCTGCCGAAAACTCCATACATGCCGTAGTGCATATCAAGTCGACCAAGTTGGGCCGTACGCAGGTCGTGCAGCAGATGCCCGACCTCTTCGACTTCTTCTTCGGCGATGGTACAGGCCGCCAGCAACAGGTACGTACACAGCCTCGTGTGGGTTTCGGGTCGGGTGTTATCATCTCCAAAGATGGCTATATCGTGACCAACAATCACGTTATCGATGGTGCTGATGAGATTGATGTGAAACTCAACGATAACCGCGAATTCAAGGGTAAACTTATCGGTACTGACCCCAATACAGACCTTGCGCTGGTGAAAATCGAAGGGGACGACTTCCCCACTATTCCTATTGGCGACTCTGATGCCCTCAAAGTGGGCGAATGGGTGCTTGCTGTAGGTAATCCGTTCAACTTGACATCAACGGTTACGGCCGGTATTGTAAGTGCCAAGGCTCGTACACTCGGTGTATATAATGGAGGCGTAGAGTCGTTCATACAGACAGATGCCGCCATCAACCAAGGCAACAGTGGTGGCGCATTGGTGAATGTGCGTGGTGAACTTGTGGGTATCAATGCCGTGCTTTCATCGCCCACAGGCGCTTATGCGGGATATGGGTTTGCCATTCCGACAAGCATTATGACAAAAGTGGTGGGTGACCTTAAAGAGTTCGGTACCGTGCAACGTGCTATCTTGGGCATCTCGGGTCACGACCTCGGTGATGAGCGCACCAAAGAGAAGGACCTTGGCGTGGTAGAGGGCGTGTATGTGGCTGAAGTTACCGATGGTAGTGGCGCTAAGGCTGCGGGTATAGAGTCTGGAGATGTGGTGGTTAAGATTGCAGGAAAGAAGGTGCATAACATGGCCGAACTGCAAGAGAATATTGCCAAGTATCGCCCCGGCGACAAGGTGGAGGTGACCATCGTACGTGACAAAAAGGAGAAGAACCTGAACGTGACACTCAAGAATATGCAGGGAAATACCGAAGTGGTGAAGAAGTTTGACCTTGATATGTTGGGGGCTGCCTTCAAACCCATCGCGGATGACATGAAGCGTCATTTGGGTGTTAGTTACGGACTTCAGGTCATTGGATTGGAGAAAGGGAAATTGGCTGATGCCGGTATCAAGAAGGGCTTCATCATACTCAAGGTAAATGGAGTGAAGATGACCAGCGAGGAAGATCTCGCCGAAGTGCTCAAAGAGGCCAACCAGTCGCCTGAGCGTGTGCTCTTCATCTCTGGCTACTATACCTCGGGTCGTCGTGCCAACTATGCCGTGGAGCTTTCGGCTGGCGACTGATGTATTTGATGCTTTGTTAGAAAACAAATAAAACCTAAATAACGGCGGTTTCTCATAAATAAAGAGAAACTGTCGTATACTTTTTCTTTCTATTTCATTGCAAATAAATCAATATTGTCTTCGTTAATTCGAAAAAATGCGCTATCTTCGCGCCTAATTTGGTTTATTGACTAAAATACGTATTTTATACCCCGATGAGACAGCTTAAAATTACAAAGAGTATCACCAATCGCGAAAGCGCATCGCTTGATAAATATCTTCAGGAAATTGGTCGTGAAGAACTTATTACTGTAGAAGAAGAAGTAGAACTCGCCCAACGAATCCGTAAGGGTGACCGTGTGGCTTTGGAGAAACTTACACGTGCCAATCTGCGTTTCGTGGTATCAGTAGCCAAGCAGTATCAGAATCAGGGATTGAGCTTGCCCGACTTGATCAATGAGGGTAACCTGGGACTCATCAAGGCTGCCGAGAAGTTCGATGAAACTCGTGGTTTTAAGTTTATCAGTTATGCCGTATGGTGGATTCGTCAGTCTATCCTTCAAGCTTTGGCTGAGCAGGCACGTATCGTACGTTTGCCGCTCAATCAGGTAGGTTCGCTCAACAAGATCAGCAAGGCATTCTCTAAGTTTGAGCAGGAGAACGAGCGTCGTCCCTCTGCCGAAGAGTTGGCCGATGAACTCGACATACCAGTAGACAAGATTGCCGATACATTGAAGGTTTCGGGTCGTCACATTTCGGTGGATGCTCCCTTCGTGGATGGTGAGGATAACAGCTTGCTCGATGTGCTTGTGAATGATGACTCTCCCATGGCCGACCGTTCATTGGTAGGCGAGTCGCTCTCTACTGAGATTGACCGTGCTCTCTCTACTTTGACCGACCGTGAGAAGGATATCCTGCAGATGTTCTTCGGCATCGGTACGCAAGAGATGACTCTTGAGGAGATTGGCGATAAGTTTGGCCTCACTCGTGAGCGTGTGCGTCAGATTAAGGAGAAGGCTATCCGCCGTTTGCGTCAGAACTCACGCAGTGTACATCTGAAATCATATTTGGGCTAATTCCCTATCGTTAAAATAAGTACGTGCGCGTATGAATAAGTGCAAAAGCCTGTTGTTGGCCCTCTTGGCCATGATGGCGCTCTCGTCATTTGCTGCTCCAAAGAAGAATAAGGGAGATGAACCCAAACGTGTCTATCTGTGTGGGGTGTCTATTGACTTTAATGATTCGGTGGCTTACATGACCGATTTGTGCTATATTGATAGCGTGTTGATAGACAAGGATGGCTCTCTGCAGAATTATTCAGACTACTCACATCAACTGAAGACTTATTTGGAGGGAACGCTAGGTGAATATGGAGAGACCTGTGCGCTGATTTATTCAGAAAAGAAGAGCAAACTGGAGAGACGTATGGAAAAGATCGTTAAACGTTTGCAGACAGTTGACGGAAAGACGCTCCTTCGTATTAGTGCTGATGCTTTTACTTTTACTAAGGAATGATGACAATGAAACATCTCCTTCGCACTATACTTGTAGCACTACTGTTTTTGCCCCTTTTGTTTTGTCTTTCTTCCTGTTCACCTGAGGGAGATGTAGAACAGGGCATTGACATGACAGTGCTTGTGTATATGGCGGCTGATAATAACTTGTCTAGTGGTAATTTCCATCAGCAAGATATTGATGAGATGGTGCGTGCGGCGGGTGATGTACCTGCCGATTGTCGTTTGTTGGTCTATGTTGATGATAGAAGTTATCCGCGTATTCTCTCGATTGAGAAAGATGAAGCTCTTGTAGTACATCGTTATGATGTAAGACATGATTCGGGTAAGCCCGAAACCCTAGATAATGCGATGGGGTGGGTTGTAGATAACTACCCTTCAGATAGATATGGCCTGATTCTCTGGTCGCATGGAGATTCTTGGATTCCAGCCAAGGCTCCGGCCCAACGGGTAATCTGTGTGGATTCCTCTACGGGAAGTTGGATGGAGATTGACGAGGTTGCCGATGTACTGTCCCATTTCCCAAAATTGGAGTACATCATGTTTGATGCTTGTTTTATGCAATCAGTTGAGGTTGCCTATGAATTACGTCATGTGGCACGTTATCTCATAGCTTCGCCAGCAGAGATTCCTAGTCCTGGCGCCCCTTATGATTGTCTGGTAGGTGCCATGTTCGCTTCTCCTGTAGCGCCACATCTGGTAGCTACGGAATATTGTGCCTATTATGAGAATAATAGGGTGGAAGTAAGCGCATTCTTCCCCAATATGTATTATGGTGCCTTGTTGTCAGTCGTGGATTGTAGCCGTATGGAGGCACTTGCTGGAGTTACGGCTGAGATGTTGAAGAAGTATGTATCTCCTGCCTCGATAAATAATCTGACAGAACTCTTACGTTATTATCCTATCCCGAGTGATATGAATCGTCCTGAATATTTTGACATGAATGGCTATATGCGTCGTGTGATTACAGAGGATGAGGATTATCGTGAGTGGAAGCGGGTGCTTGACAGTGCTGTTCCTCGTAGATGTGGAACCGATTGGTGGTTCTCGGGTTATAAGGGAATTCTTGATGTCGACAAATCAATCTATAGTGGCATTTCGTGTTATGTACCACAAAATACGATTTATCGAACAAAACTCAACGAGCAGTTCCAGGCTACATCGTGGTATGTCGCTGCTGGGTGGCAGGCTGTTGGATGGTGATAAATTGCCGAACATTGTCTTCCCTTGTTTGTTCCTTTGTTAGCTATAATTACGGAATGTGTTAATAAATGTTGTGTAGCATATTAATACATGTTAAATAGTGGCGGTATATATAATATATCGTGTATATTTGTAACATGAAAAAGAGAACTATCGTCATATTGGGACTTGTCATGGGCTTATCTTTCTTTGCCCTACTATCGTTGCAGGTGGGCTACATTGAAGAGATCGCCAAGATGCGTCGCGAGCAGTTTGACGAGTCGGTTAAGCGCAGCCTCTATCATACGGCCCGTAGGCTAGAACTGAACGAGACCAAGCGTTATCTGGAAAAGGATATCGCTCGATATGAAACTCTTGAGCAGATGGGACGTCAAGGGGTAGGGGTGGAGATTCACCAGTACGATTTCAAGGGGTCTAAAGATGGTCTGGTGTCATCCTTCGAGATGCGTAAGATTGTCGTTCCCCGTCGTCCTCACCTCGATGATAGGAGACAGAATAATATCCCCGAAGCTTCACGTTCGCTTCAAGAGGTGGTGCGCAACCGTTATGTGCATCAGCGTGCCTTGATGGATGAGGTGATATATGAGATGCTATACACTGCTAGTAACGAACCGTTAGAGCGTCGTATCGATTTCGTCACTTTGGATCGTGTATTGCAGACCGAACTGCTGCACAATGGTATTGAGATTCCCTATCACTTCACGGTTTCTACTAGTGATGGACATGAAGTGTACCGTTGTTCCGACTACGAGGCGAAAGGTTCGAGTGGGGCTTATTCACAAGTTTTATTTAGCAATGACCCACCCAATAAGATGGGTTTGCTGAAAATTCATTTCCCCACCGTGAACAGTTACATATTTAGTTCTGTTCGTTTTATGATACCGGCACTCTTCTTCACGGTTGTGTTGTGTGTAACATTCATGTACACCCTTTTGATAATATTCCGGCAGAAGAAGATTACGGAGCTTAAGAACGATTTTATCAACAATATGACGCATGAGTTCAAGACACCGATATCGACTATCTCGTTAGCTGCCCAAATGCTGACCGATGGTTCCGTGTCTAAGTCGCCTCAGATGCTCCAACATGTAACGGGTATCATTTCTGATGAGGCTACGCGCTTGCGTTTCCAAGTAGAGAAAGTGTTGCAGATATCTCTCTTCGACCATCAGACGGCAGCATTGAAGACAAGCGAACTTGATGCTAATGATCTGGTGACAGGTATTGTCAATACTTTTGCTCTTAAGGTTGAGAAGAACGGTGGCACTATCGTGATGCATCTCGATGCCGAGGATGCCATGATTTATGCTGACGAGATGCATATCACCAATGTCGTGTTTAACTTGATGGACAATGCCGTGAAGTATAAACGCGACGATGAGCCCTTGCGCTTGACTGTGCGTACCTGGAACGATGGCGATAAATTGTGTCTCTCTATTGAAGACAACGGTATAGGTATCAAGAAAGATAACCTGCGACGTGTGTTCGATCGTTTTTATCGTGTGCATACGGGCAACCTGCACAATGTTAAGGGTTTCGGTCTAGGCTTGGCCTATGTCAAGAAAGTCATCCATGACCATCGCGGTACCATACGTGCCGAGAGTGAGTTTGGTGTGGGAACAAAATTTATTATTGTATTACCTTTATTAAATAGTAATTAGACTATGGGTGAAAATTTAACAATTTTGCTATGCGAAGATGATGAAAATCTTGGCATGCTGCTTAGAGAGTATCTGAGTGCTAAAGGATATAATGCAGAGTTGTATTCTGATGGTGAGGCTGGCTTTAAGGCTTTCGCAAGAAATAAATATGATTTGTGTGTGCTTGATGTGATGATGCCTAAGATGGATGGATTTGCTCTGGCTCAAGAAATCCGTAAGGTAAATTCAGAGGTTCCTATTATTTTCCTTACCGCCAAGACACTTAAGGATGATGTACTTGCAGGTTTTAAGCTAGGTGCCGATGATTATATTACCAAGCCCTTCAGTATGGAGGAACTCACCTTCCGTATCGAGGCCATCCTGCGTCGTGTGAACGGTAAGAAGAATAAGGATAATACGATGTACCAGATAGGTCGTTTTACTTTCGATACTCAGAAACAATTGCTCACCATTGATGGGAAGCAGACAAAGTTGACAACTAAAGAATCTGAATTGCTTGCGCTGCTCTGTGTGCATGCCAATGAGATGTTGCAACGCGACTTTGCTCTCAAGGCTATTTGGACCGATGATAACTATTTCAATGCACGCAGTATGGATGTCTATATAACCAAGTTGCGTAAGCATTTGAAGGAAGATGAGTCAATAGAGATAATCAATATTCACGGAAAGGGATACAAACTCGTTATTCCCAACGTGGGAGAATGATGATAAAGGTAAATATGTAAAACAATAGGACATCCTTAAGGATGTCCTATTGTTTTATTGTTGTAAAAATGAAATTTATTGGTATTTCTTATTGAGCCAGATGTACAACACCAAACCAATAATCATTGCGCCAAAAGAACCAAACTGTACAAGATTAATGTTGTTCCAACCGCATACATGGCTGAGCACCAATACGATAGAGGCAATAATGATGATGATAATGCCCAAGTTTTTCATAAATTCATTCATAATATATGTATTTTTTTAGTTTTATTACAATATAATCTCCACAAAGGTAGTGCAAGGTAAGCGAAAAAACAAATTTTATTTAAGTTTTTCCCAACTGTAACAAAAAAACACTTCAGTATCGATTGGCATACACTGGTACGAGGCTATCCTCGGAGGGCCAATGGGGCAAGTAAAAGAGGGGGCGAGGGCTACCTCCGGTGCCTGCCCACTCGATGCGCCTCACTTGCTCGAGACTAGGTGGACCGAAAGCAAAGGAACGGCCATAGAGGAGAATGGCTTGGCGCGCTTCGTCCACCTTCCATAGTCCACCGCCATAGGGGCATTCCTCTCCCCAGTGTAGCAGTTCACGATGCTGGTACACGTTGCCGAAGCGCAACACACCCTCCGCGGTGATAATGAATTTCTGATACATTTCTTTATACTTTTTGTCAACGGACTACGGTCGGCAGAAACCGTCCGGCAGGCAAGTTTTCAATTTTCAATTTCAATGAAGTCCATAATGAGTTTCACCGTAGGCTCATAGTTGGTGAAGATAGCATTCTCCCAAGTGTCGTATACGGTATGGTAATACTTGAAGGCATCACCATCCTCGTTCATGAAGAAGATGCAGGGCACGTGGCGCTCAGCAAAGGGATAGTGATCGCTATTGTCAGCCAGTTCGCTACGGTGCAATGTCTTGAAGTAACCCTTCTCTGCATTGATTTGCTCGAAGAGCGTGAAACCCGGCATGCCCTCGTCGCTCACCTCGCAATATTGGTTGGGATTGTTGTCGGCAATCATGTCGAGGTTGAAGAGGTATTTAATCTCGCTCAATGGCACTGATGGATGATCGGCATACCACACTGAGCCGCGCAGGTTGGCATCCTCGCCCGAAAAAGCGATGAAGTACATGTCATACTCGGGTGTATGCTCGGCATAGTGTGCGGCAAGGGTGATGATGGCCGCTGTGCCCGATGCATTGTCGTGTGCACCAGGGTAGTAGGTCTTCTTGCCTAGTTTGCCTAGGTGGTCGTAGTGTGCGGTAAACACATAGCAGCTATCGTGTCTCTTGCCCTCTACCTTGGCGATTACGTTGAAGCACTCGTAGTCTTCGAGGAATTCGTTCTCCATGTTCACCTTGACGGTCTTGGCATTCTTGGGAAAGTCGGGCTTCACCCAGATGATGGGTTTCTCTCTCACTACCTCACCGTAGGCTTTGTAGAATTTGAGCGGTGCCTCCCAGGTGTAGATGAGCCCCACGTTAGAGCACTCCTTGCTTTGCAGTTTCTTGAAGTCGGCATTGTGCTTGTAACTGAACATGAAGTCACACACCACCATGGCGTTCTCATACTGAGGATTTGCAAGGTCAGCGAATATCTTTTCGGCATCGTAGTTGAGCGTGTCGATGTAGTATAGGGGATATTCTCCTTTAATTGAGGGGTTAAATTCTCTCAAGGTGAAGTCTACGCCCGGCACCATCTTCTTGCCGTCGATGCTCATCTCCATCTTTCCGGGGAAGGTGTTTATGTCCAAAATGAATGGTTGCTTTGTTACCTCATCTGCCCCTATTCGGGCAAACTCTTTGGCTATCCACTTGCCTGCCTTGTTGGCTCCATCTTCAGCATATCCGCGCCCCTGATATCTGGCCGAACTGAGTTCCTTCACAATCTTCTTGTAGTGTGCCAAGTCTTGGGCACTGAGTTGTACGGCGACTACCGCCAACACGAGTAGCAATAACTTTCTCATATGATTTTGTTTATGTTTAATTTACAAAGGTTTCTCACTATAACCCTACATGGGAACAACATCATTGGGCGATTCAGCATTGGCTTCAGGAGTTTTTCCTGTACTGATCTGTAGTCCCAATACATCTTCTAAAAAGTTCTCCAGCGAATATTCGGTGGTCATACCTATCTTTTGGCGAAAACGGTGGCGAAGCATCAATACACTTCTTGGGGCGATTGCCAATAGTTCAGAAATCCGCTTGTTATCTTGCTTCAATAGGATGAGCATCGAGAGTAACTCCTCACGTCGGGTAATGGATGGAACCCTCTCGCGTAGTCGTGGCAGGAATAGTGGATACAGCAGTTCGAAGCATTGGCGGAACTTTGATTCCCCATCCGTCAGCAATATCGATGGCGTCAATGTTTCTAGTTCCTGGCGGTTATCCCTCTCTTTCAAGAACTCCCTGATCTCCTGTGCCCTCATCTCCTTTTCGGCATTTGACTGGTTGAGTTTTTGTATCAATGAGTTGACCTTCTCATCGGCCTGCTTCATCTGGCGGGCATGCTTTTTCTTTTGATAGAAGAGGTAGGCAACTACAACAGAAATGATGATGACCGATAGTGCTATATAGATTGAGATCCAGAGGCGTTGGTTGGTTTGCTTGAGTTGGATAATCTTAAGTTCCTGCTTCCTTTGTTCCGTTTGTAGGTCAACGATGCTCTCCACAAGGTTAAAGTTCAATTTCTTTTCCTTGAATGCCTGTTGCTCCTCCAGCATCATTCTCACATATTGCTCCACTCTATGCTGATTATTCTTTCTCAGGTAGTGGGCTAATATCGGTTTATAGTCTATACGTATATAGATAGGTGACTCGTTCTGGGCAAGCAGTGTGTACATGCTATCAAGCATTGTCTCGGCCATCTTCTCCTTGTCGGTCTTCAGATAGGTCTGCGCCAGTTGGTGATAGGCTCTGGCCCGGTTCACGTCCGTTCCTAGTTGTGTCACATGCTGCAGGGTTTGTACCCCGGCATGCAACGAATCGCCTCCCTCTTCGGCCAATAGCATACCTTGCAACAAGTCTACATCTACCATGCCACTATTGTATGGCAATGTATGGCACAGTTTGCGGGCCTGTTCGGCATAGATTGCTACAGAGTCGATTTCACCCAGTCGAAGCAATGCACGTCCCTTATTGATATAGGTTTGTGCCGATACCATGGGATTCTCCACCTTCATGCCCCTCTCTACCCGTATGGCTTCCGATGCATATCGGTTGGCATATTCAGGGATGTCCCAATATAGGAAGAGATCAATCAAGGCATGCAGACTATTTAGCGCTCCCAAGTCATCATCTCTAAGCATTGCCTCCTCTGCACTTTGTTGATACAGCCCCAATGCCTTATTGAGATGTCCGTTTCGCTTATACAGGGTGCCCAGCATGGCCGTCACCCATTGCTTTCCCGAGGTGTTCTTGCACAGTTCGGCCTGTCGCAAAGCCTCTTGACACCAGTTGATGACCTCATTCTGGTAGTTGGGGTTACTGTAAAATACAGCCGCGGCATAAGCATAGTCACGAAAGTAACGTTCTGGAGTAGCGTGATTGAGCGGTAAGGTCAATGCCTTCATCATTGTCTCCTCAGCCTCTTTCATCTTTTCCGTACGAGACAAAGCATATCCCATTACCGAATAGTAGTCTCTCAGACATTGCCCCCGTAGGGTAGACGACGTGTTGTATACTTCCTGTAGGGTCGATATACATGCCTCCGGTTCACCCTTGCTCTGGTATGTGTTCATCAGTTGCACCAATGCATCGGTATACATGGTCACTTCTTGGCTGGTAACCCTATCCTCGTTCATCGGTTGTGCCAGATAACTTTTAAACGCCCCAATGGCTTCATCATGCTTGCCCTCGCGTTGCAATGTCCTTGCTTTCTTAAAGAGGGCTTCATTGGCAAAACTAGTACAGCATATCAGTATTAATGTCTGTAGTATTAGTAGTCTCTTGCTCCAAAATGACAAACTCATGGCTGATTCTTTATTGTATAGGAAACTAGTATTGGGGGGATTACTCTGTTTCATCGGCCCGCTTTGCAGGACAATTTCACAAGGCCTTACATGCGGCTAGATATGCGTTTCCTTGTAAATCCTACGTAGATTTCCTATATATTATTATTTCTTAATTTATCTATTTATATTGCAAAATTAAGCAAATTCCGTGTAGCGACCTAATATTTCTGTATACAAATCTGTATACATTTGTTGATTTCAACTATTTAGACTCCATATGGAACAAAAATGTAGGATTTCATTTTTTTGAAGCGTAGATATGTCGAAGTAACTTTGTGTGACAACAATCAGCGTTACAGCAACATTCGTTGCCAAAGATTGTTGAGCACAATGGAGACAGATGAGACAAATACGATGATGGAAACCTGCAAAGCCGAACAGAGTTTGTGCGACGAGTCATCAGCGATTCAGAACAGCACCTCCCCAGCACCTGCCAAGTATTGGGTGGCTGCGCTCGTGAAGATGAACACTGAGAAGAAAGTGAGCGCCAAGTTAACTCAACTTGGATATCACAACTACGTCCCCACACAAACAGAGGTTCGTCAATGGAGCGACCGAAAGAAGAAGATAGATAGGATTATAATACCTATGGTTATTTTCATTCAGGTCGACAAGGAAGAAGAGATCAGTCTTCGTAAAAGTTCCATCGTATACAAGTTCATTTCCTATCCAGGGCAAAAGGACGCAGCCGTAATCCCCAATGAGCAGATTGAGAAATTAAAGTTTATGCTCCATAATGCCGATTCGGCCGTTGAGTTCTCCGACACCGTATACGAGATAGGTGAAGAGATTGAGATTGTGCGAGGTCCTCTGAAGGGGCTGTATGGCGAGTTGTGCTATACCGAGAAGGGCAACCCCATGCTTGGCGTATATGTCAAGTTGCTCGGGTATTCATATGTGAGTGTCGATATTAAAGATGTAAAGCGTCGCGAATAATGCTCTGACATAGAGAAGTTTCTCCTTTTTTTTTGTTTAGTATCGGTAGCTGGTTGTAATTTGCTGTACAATTGATAGTTAGCGACCGATACCCGGTGTTGGGGGTATCGGTGCACCATGCATCGGGTAAACTGCAATGTTACCTACAGTAAAAACACCTGAGAGTAAGATTTATTACAAGTGCATTCACGCAAGGTGGTAGGTGTGATAAAGTAGGATAGCCGGTGTAATAAAAGTTGATAGTTGGCAGCCTAAATGGAGAATTTTAAATCAACACCTAAGTCCTTTTTAAATCAGAGCCTTTTGATAAAATCATTGGTTGGAACCAATTTCTAAAACGAAAGGCTCTGGCAGAATTATTGCCTTTGTCTGTTTTACCTCGTCTAAGCCTACATTTTTTGAAAAGCCTTTGTAGACGAGCGCTCGTCTAGGCCTACAATTCTTATAACACATGCATGTAATGAGAAAATTGGGAGAAGAGATTTTTTGTAATTGCTTTAGTGATTTTTCGGTTCGCTTTACTCTTTATTTTCCAAATTCGCGATCGACACCCCACCGACACCCCCGAAACCAGGTGTCGGTGGTTAACACATTATGCCTTAATGGATTACGGCTAACTACCGACACCTTGACGAAAAAAGGGAACTCTTCACCTAACATATATTCAATGCGTGTGCATATTTGTGAACAATAGGAAGTATAGAAGTCTGTTTGCAAAGTTTTTCTGTTGTCAGTGTCTATATCTTGAAAATTATAAATATCTTTACATGGCGAATCATCGTATACGGATGATTTGAAACAAATAACTGAATTATGGGATCATATACGTTCAAGGATAAGGTGGTAGTAGTGACAGGTGGCGCAAACGGCATTGGCAGATGCATTGCCGAGGAATTCCGTTCTCAGGGAGCCATAGTCTATGTGATTGATAAGCAGGAGGGCGAACACTTCGTGGGTGACATATCCAAGAAAGAGGTGCTGGAGTCGTTCGCTGAGGAGGTGTTGGGCAAACATGATAAGGTGGACTTCATCATCAATAATGCCTTGCCTCTGATGAAAGGCATCGATGACTGCTCGTACGAGGAGTTTCAATATGCACTCAGTGTTGGGGTGACGGCTCCATTCTATCTGGTCAAACTTTTTATGCCTCATTTGGCAGAAGGGGCTTCCATCATAAACATCTCATCTTCACGCGACCGCATGAGCCAACCGCAGACGGAGAGTTATACAGCCGCCAAAGGAGGTATTGCCGCACTGACGCATGCATTGGCCGTGAGCCTAGCCGGACGGGTAAGGGTGAACTCCATTTCGCCGGGTTGGATTGATACGACACGCACGGTTTACGAAGGTCCCGATGCCTCTCAGCAACCCGCAGGCCGTGTAGGCCATCCGATGGACATTGCCCACATGGTATTGTTCCTTTGTAGCGACAAGGCAGGGTTCATCACCGGCGAGAACATCTGCATAGATGGCGGAATGACTCGCCAGATGATTTATCATGGCGACCATGGATGGACGCTAGAAGGGTAAAGGTGTAGTTGCTAATGATTAGAAACGACGGGGACAGATGAAATTCGACGTGCGAATGCAGAAGTTAAACAGTAGGATTTGCGGGGCGGCGCATCGCAAATAGTGTGAGATTCCCCATTTGGCTGGCTTCCTGTCCCTCGAGCTGGAATGAGAAGTGCTGATACAATGCTACATTCTTGGCTTCCAGAGTTTCGAGATAGCAACTCTCGCCCGAAGCATCGAGATGGTTCAGGAGGGTCGTCATCAGAGGCTTGCCATAGTGCTGTCCTTGCTTGTCGAGGCGTGTGGCAATGGCCATCAGATAGCCGTCGTTGGCGGATCTATATCGTTTCCCTACTTGTTCTATCTCTATGTTGAAACGTGTGAGCCGGATAATTCTTCTGAGGCCGAACTTGAAAAACATTTTCATTCCGCCTGCTTTTATATAATCAAGTAAGCTCGGATCTTTGCTTTTGGGAGGGATATAGGCCAGTACGGAATTGGCTTCCTTGCTATCGGCTATGCAGATGGCATTATCGGGGAGAATAGCAAGAGAAACCTCCCAGAATAGACGCATCAAGTCATGGTTGTATGAACCGTAGCAAACGTGCTCGAACATGCTGTATTGACTGAAACCATCAGCAAGCGTGGCGGCAAAACGCTGAAGGTCCTCACGCTGCATGATGTAACACTCCTTGAAGGCAGGGATGGAATGGATGTTCATTGATGTATTCTTTTCTGCAAAAATAGCAATCTTCTGCTTAAGGACAAAGTCCCAAAGGGTCGAAACCACTTTTACGTCATGTTTTTTTGACTGAAATATTCCGTCAAAAGAAAGAAATGAGTAGATTTGCATTATAAATATCAGTATAATAGAAGTAATCTCAATTGCACCAATTCTAGAATGGTACATTTGGGTACATATTTGGAAAAATTGCTGGAGAACGAATGAAAATAGAAGAAGCCATACTATACTGCCTCGCAAGCCAGAACCGGGGAATGCGAACGGAGCAGATTGCGGAAATGATCAACCGTCAACGGTTGCATATCCGTAAGGATGGACAACCAGTTACATCCAATCAGGTGTATGCCGTTATCTGTCGTTTTCCAGCTATGTTCGTCAAAGCAGAAGGACGGATTATGTTGATGATTTGAAAAAGAATTGATTATGAAGGATATATTAGGTGAGGAATATAGGGGAGATTCCAAGTTTGTTGCAGAATGTAGAAAATTGCAATCAATCTATCGCTATGAAATTGGTGAAGCAAT
>JAZONI010000048.1:0-3232 GCA_045654445.1 Bacteroidaceae bacterium
TTGTTTTGTTGTAGTGGAGTTGAAGGCTGTGAAATTCGCTCCAGAGCATATCGGGCAACTCAACTTCTACGTTTCTGCCGTTGACAGCCAATTGCGCACACCTGGAGATAATCCGACAATAGGCCTGTTGATTTGTAAAGATAAGGATGATATTGTAGCTGAATACACCTTGCGCAATATTGAGAGCCCCATCGGAGTATCCTCTATGCAGATATACAATGAACTGATGTCCGACTACAAATCATCTCTCCCCAGCATTGAAGATATTGAAAGGGAGTTAAACGACAAATGTCGATGATTCCAATAATGCAAGAACAAGCACCTATTACATGGCAATTCATGTTTTTTTATTTTCTCAGACACGAATTCCCGTAAATATCCATAAATTTGCCACAAATAAAAAATACAACCACAATAAACCAACGGTCTTATATGAAGAAACTGATATTTATGTTTTTGATGAGCATTGTCGCGCTCTGCTCTTGCGAGAAGGGGTTGGTCGATGACGGCTTAGGCTTTGCAATAAGAATGGATGAGGTGCCCGAAACAGGCATCAAGGCTAGTCAACTGGGTAACAAAAAGTATACCGAAGCAGAGTTTCAGGAATTCGTTGACGGATATTATTATGAACGAGTTGCTTTATATCGATTTTACCGAAAGAAAGGGGATGACTACTATCTAATTGAGAGCGAGGAAAGTTATGGAAAATATGTCTTAAATACTCTTGAAAGAAGCGGGGCTGGCAGAGATATTCGCCTATTCGAGAATGGGGAGCTTACTCTTTGGCTCGGCACACCGGGAAATGAGTGTAAGCACTTGTACAAGTATGCGTTTAATGCAACGAAGCAACATCTCGCTTTTGGAGGAAGCAGAGATTATGTAGTCTATATCGACGATGAATATTTGATAACACAGGGAGAAGCTGTAGGAGAGGCCGCATCGGGAATTCCTGCAACCAGCGCTCATGTTGTAAGGACACGCACAGTGTATAGGCGCACCGGAGTGGAAAACTGGTACGACGGTAATGTTCTCGACTACCGAAATGTGGATTTCGGAGGGTTGCACTAGATTTATCGCGACTAAGAATTGGCGTAAGGAATAATTAAGCCAAGAAAGTGTACTTTTTGTATACGATATGTGTACAAGTTTGTGTACAATTTCTTGGCTTAACTTTTGTGTTGTTCAGTGACTTACGCTGCCAAAAGTGTACTTCCCTTCTTCCACTTCTCCCGTTCTGTTTTTGAGGTCTTCACGAACACGCCTTGGCGCACTTTTACGATGTAGAACTCCTTGGTCAGGCGGGCCAGTTTCTTGGCAATACCATTCTGCTTGAGTCCGAACTCTTCGCCCAGACGCACGGCCTCGGCGGTGGTGAATTGCTTGGGTAGCATCTGCAGGAAGGCCAAGGCACTCAAGTAGACACGCTTGGGTTCCTCACGCTCCTCACGACGCAGGCGGTCATAGATGGTGGAGGTTTGCATCAGGGTGTAGAAGATATAGGCAAGTCCCCAGCGCAGGTCGGCCTCAGTTACGGTGAACAACTTCTCGGCGAACAACTCCTCCGCAGAACCCATCTCCTCGTGACGACGCAGCACGGCAATGATCATCAGCATACGGTAGAGGTTGAGGCGCGAGCGCAGGATGGGGGCACGCAGGTCCTTGTCGGGCAGGGCGAGGGATACGAACGATACCATCTGTCGGTAATACTCGTCGATGAACTTGCGCTGCTCGTCTGAGATGATGAGGCGGGGTAGCTCCTCATCCGTCTTGCCTTCAAACTGGCGCAGGGCACTCCATATCTCGGTGAGCTGGCGACGGTGATAGGTGTATACATCGCGGAATGCCTCGGCAGTAGACTCGTCCATCTCATCACGCACGGTGTCCTTGGCGGGCAGGTTGTGGTAGAGGAAGCGGGTAGAGAGTCCGTCCTCGAGGTTGGGGATAAACTCACGCACCGATGACATGGTGCCCGTAGCGGCCAGGGCGAGACGCGTGTGAGGAATGTGGTAGTCCTCATCGTCGGTCTTGCGGGCAGTGTGGAGCGACTCCTCGTTCTGTGCGGCAAGGAGGATATACATGAAGTCGCCAAAGGCTCCGCGATTGGCAGCCGTCATCTCCGCCAACTCGGGGATATGCAGGTACGAGATGTTATCGCCGTTGGCATAGAGCAGGCGGTAGTAGTTGGCCGCCGTGGTCTTCGAGGGGAGCTTATGCATACGGCGCAAGGGGGCTTGCGGCTCGTCTACCTCCTCGGCAATGTCATTCACATCGACAAGGTTAGTGATATCGCCTTTGGCAGCATAGGTGAGCTGACTCGTAAGACGGCCGTAGCGCTTGTGACGCTTGCGGTGGTCGGCCATAGCCTGGGCACTCTCACGGCAGATGATGTCGTTGATGCCATCGACAAGACTGGCCACATCGCCTACGCTTCCCTTGCCCGAGGCTGAGGGGCCTACGCAGATGTTCATCATACCGAGCGAGTAGAGGCGCTGGCCATGGCGCACGCGCACATTGCTCATTGCAGAGCCTATAGTGGGCATCATCGCCATCAGGAGCATAGTGCGTATGTCGGCATCGTCATAGAGCAACAGGGGCTCGCTCATCATCTGGGGCAGCGACTGCATCATCGCATCGGGAAGAGCGCAGGGCACTGCCACACCGTCGTCATCGGTGTGGGCATTCATCAAGCTAAGGGGGTTGTCAATGATCCCATTTGTCACTTCGCTGAGTAGAGGAAACTCCTCCTCCTGGGTCACACGCAGGATGTCAATGTAAGACATGGACTGTTCGTTCACATTAGATTCGTTCATAGCCGAACTTTTAAGTTCTTGTGGTTTTAGGTTTGTTTGTGTCATATTATTATTTTAAAGGTTAGTAATCAAGAATGCTCATTTTGTCATTTCTGACGCAAAGATAATACAAGAAAATCCGACACACAACACCCTTATAATCAGCGATATCATAAATAAAACAAACCTACTATTGCAAATTTCGGAACTATGCATTATCTTTGTTCTATGGTTAGAAAAATATTTCTAACTGCAAATAGAAAACATTCTAACTGCAAATAGAATCCCTTCTAACTGCAGGTACAGGGCAGACGCATCAGAAATCCCACAAATTTTCGCCTCTGAAAATATTGCTTATATATCTGATATTCATGTTATTATATTTGCTTATGTCATAGATTTTTAGTAACTTTACACCAATAAAGTTTTACAAATTTTGACAT
>JAZONI010000049.1:0-7874 GCA_045654445.1 Bacteroidaceae bacterium
GCGAGCGCCCTTGAGCGGCTTGCTATCGCCATATTTCTCCTGCAGTGCCATGAGGCCAGGCATCTCATGCTCGGCCATATCGATTTCTTTGTGTCCAAACTCGGCCAACGACATATCGGCCACTTTATACGGGAGTGTTGAGAAGAGTTGTTCAGTCATCTTGAAATATCTATATTATTAATAATCTTTGTATTGTAATTATATAAAGGAGGGGGACCCTCATACCTGTCTTTTCCGACATCCCTGCACCATGCAGTACACCCCAAGCACCACGAAAGGTATGCTGAGCAGTTGTCCCATATCCAGAGGCATACCTACCTCAAAATCGCTCTGCACCTCTTTGAAGAACTCCACGAAGAAGCGGAAGGTGAAGATGTTGGTGAGGCAATAGCCAAAGAAGAAACCTGTGCCTACCTTGCGAGGCATACGCTTATAGAGGTACCAACCGATGAGGCCGAATACAGCATAGGCGATCGCCTCATAGAGTTGTGCCGGGTGGCGGGGAAGTATATCGACCTGCGTGAAGATAAAGCCATAGTCACCACCAGTAGGGCGGCCTATAATCTCGGAGTTCATCAAATTGCCTAGGCGGATACAGCAGGCGGTGATGGGTGTGGCAATGGCAATGTCATCAAGCACAGTCCACAAAGGCACTTTATACTTGCGTACATAGAGCCACAGAGCAATCATCAGGCCTAGCGTTCCCCCATGACTGGCGAGTCCCTGATAACCGATGAGGCGGATGCCTGTACCCGTGAAGCGAATAGGTAACAGCATCTCGATGAATCGGGGAAAATCGGCAAAGTAATATTGCGGCTCATAGAAGATGCAATGACCTAATCGGGCGCCTGCCAAGATACCAATGAAACAGTAGAAGAAGAGCGGCTCAAAGAGGGTATCCTTGATTTTCTGCTCCTTATAGAGTCTTTGCACGGCAAAATAGGCTCCTGCAAGACCTATCATCCAAAACAGGGCATAGAAACGTATCGGTCCTATACCGATGGGGGGATTCCAAGTGATCATTTCTTTTAATTAGGAGTTAGGAATTAGGAGTTAGGAGTTTTTCTTACGCGATGGATAAAGTTTATTAGGAGTCGGGGAACTACTTTTTCGAAACGGGGTCGGGGCTTTCCTTTAGCGTTTTGGTGATGCTTGACAATATTCTCGAGAGCTCCACTGCTTCGGAGTGGATGGAGTTGAATTCTTGTTCTGTGAGGTATCCGGTATCGTGTAGGAGTTCAAGCCAGTAGATGGTTTCGGCACATTCCTTGAAAGCAATGTAATTCTTTGCAAGAAAATCCTTGCGGCTGATACCATAGGCCGCTTCTACAACATTTGCTCCGATACTGGTTCCACTTCGAAGGAGTTGTTTGGATATGATGAATTCATTTTTTGACTCGCACAAATAACCATATAGCTTGATGATGCGGATGGCAAAACTCTTGCTTTTGGTACGTATGATGTTTGAGTTGTCAGTATCCATAATTCCTAACTACTAACTCCTAATTCCTAATTAATTACACGTTGAATCTAAAGTGCATGATATCGCCATCCTGTACGACATACTCCTTGCCCTCGACAGAGAGCTTACCGGCTTCGCGTACAGCGGCTTCTGAACCATACTTGATGTAGTCTTCGTACTTGATAACCTCGGCACGGATGAAACCCTTCTCGAAGTCGGTGTGGATAACACCGGCACACTGGGGAGCCTTCCAACCCTTGTGGTAGGTCCATGCACGCACCTCCTGCACACCAGCGGTGATGTAGGTCTCGAGGTTGAGCAGTGCGTAGGCCGACTTGATGAGACGTGCCACGCCTGACTCCTCCAAGCCTACCTCGGCAAGGAACATCTGACGGTCTTCGTAGGTCTCCAATTCTGCGATGTCGGCTTCGGTGCGGGCTGCAACGATGAGCAACTCGGCATTCTCCTCCTTGATGGCCTCGCGCACCTGGTCTACGTACTTGTTACCATTGATGGCGCTCTTCTCATCTACATTGCACACATAGAGCACAGGCTTCGAGGTGAGCAGGAAGAGTTCCTTGGCGGCTTTCTGCTCGTCCTTGGTGTCGAATGTCACGCTACGGGCCGACTTGCCCTGCTGCAATACGTCGCGATACTTGCACAGCACCTCATACTGCAACTTGGCTGCCTTGTCGCCACCGGTGGTAGCCTGTTTCTGCACGCGTTGGATGCGCTGCTCTACGGTCTCAAGGTCCTTGATCTGCAACTCAGCATCGATAATCTCCTTGTCGCGCACGGGATCTACAGAGCCGTCTACGTGGGTCACATTGTCGTCATCGAAGCAACGGAGCACGTGAATGATGGCGTCGGTCTCGCGGATGTTGGCAAGGAACTTGTTACCCAGGCCTTCACCCTTGCTGGCGCCCTTGACGAGTCCGGCAATATCAACAATCTCCACGGTAGTGGGGACGATACGGTTGGGGTTGATGAGTTCGGCCAACTTATTGAGTCGTTCGTCGGGAACGGTGATAACGCCTACGTTAGGCTCGATTGTACAGAAGGGGAAGTTTGCTGCTTGCGCCTTTGCGTTTGACAAGCAATTGAAAAGGGTCGACTTACCTACGTTGGGCAGTCCTACGATTCCACATTGAAGTGCCATGTTCTTATATATCTATTTGTTTGCGAGTGCAAAATTACTTAAAAAATCTCTCATAGCGAAAGAAATACAACAAGAAAGTCAAGAGGGAAGAGTTTTGGCGGTGTTTTTCCAAGACTCTTCCCTCTCAAAGTGGTTCACAGTTACGATTAATGTGCCTCCAGCCAGTTGGCCCCCCAGCCATAGTCGGCACGGAGGGGTACCTGCATCGTGTAGGCGCTCTCCATGGCCTCAATGACGATTTGCTGCACGCGCTCCCTCTCGTCGGGGTATACGCTGAAGTTGAGTTCGTCGTGCACTTGGAGCATCATTGTAGAGCGCAAGCCCTCGGTACGGAAGCGGCGGTAAATCTCTATCATGGCCACCTTGATGATATCGGCAGCGCTGCCCTGTATGGGGGCATTGATGGCATTACGCTCGGCATAGCCACGCACCACACTGTTGTGCGAGGTAATATCGGGCAAGTAGCGCTTGCGGTGTAGGATGGTCTCGATGTACCCCTTCTCGCGAGCCACGACGATGCTCTCGTCCATGTAGCGCTTCACGCCGCTGTAGGTGGCAAAGTAGTTGTCGATAAGCTCCTTGGCCTCGGCACGGCTCACGTTCATGCGCTCGGCCAGGCCGAACACGGAGATGCCGTAGATGATGCCAAAGTTGGCCGTCTTGGCGCGTGAGCGCTGTTCGCGGGTGACCTCCTCGAGGGGCACGTGGTATATCTTGGCGGCTGTAGCAGCATGGATATCTTCGCCCGAACGGAAGGCCTCGATAAGGTTGTCGTCGCCACTGAGGTGAGCCATGATGCGCAGCTCAATCTGCGAATAGTCGGCCGAGAAGAACTCACACCCGGGCTCGGGGATGAAGGCGCGACGTATCTCCTTGCCGTCTTCGTTGCGGATGGGGATGTTCTGCAGGTTGGGATTGCTTGAGCTGAGGCGTCCAGTTGCTGTAACGGTTTGGTTGAACGAGGTGTGTATCTTTCCTGTCGCAGGGTTGATAAGGGCGGGCAGCGCATCTACATAGGTGCTGAGCAACTTCTTCAGGCCGCGATGGTCGAGAATCTTCTCCACGATGGGGTGCTTGGTGCGCAACCCTTCGAGCACCTCCTCCGATGTGCTGTACTGTCCGCTCTTGGTCTTCTTGGCCTTGTCCACAATCTTTATGCGCTCGAAGAGCACTTCGCCCACTTGCTTGGGTGAGGCGATGTTGAAGGTGAATCCTGCCAACTCATAGATATCATTCTCTATCTGTAGCAGTCGCTCGGTAAAGTAGCGCGAGGTCTGTTGCAGAGTGTCGGTACTGATGCGTGCACCGTTGCGCTCCATGTAGGCCAACACGCGCACGAGCGGCATCTCGATATCGTAGAAGAGGCGGTCGGCACTGGCAGTCACGAGTTCTTTTTCAAGGATATGTTTCAGGCGCAGTGTCACGTCAGCATCTTCGCAGGCATAGTCACAGACAGCCTCGGGTGCAAGGTCGCACATATTCTTCTGCCCACGACCACGAGGGCCGATGAGCGACTCTATTTTGATGGTGTCGTACTTGAGGTATACCTCGGCCAGGTAGTCCATGCCGTGATTCAGTTCGGGCTGCAGCAGGTAGTGGGCTATCATGGTGTCGAACATCGGTCCGCCCAGCTCCACACCATAGTTCTGCATCACCAGATAGTCGTACTTGAGGTTCTGTCCTATCTTGAGCGTGCGTTCGTCGGTGAGCACCGTGCGGAACGCGTCGACTACCTTTTGCGCCTCATCACCCTCGGCAGGTACAGGCACATAGTAGGCCTCTCCCTCATGGATGGCAAAGCTCATGCCCACGAGTTCGGCCACGATGGGGTCGGTACCCGTAGTCTCCGTATCGAAGGCGAAAGCATCGGCCGCGGCAAGTTTTTGCACGATTTCATCGCGTTTTTCGGGGGTGTCAATGAGGGTGTAGGTGTGTTCAATATTCCCCAATTTACTCAGATTGGTCTGAAACAAATCTTGGCCACTCTCCTCGCCGAACATGCCAAACAAATCTCCTTGCGCTGGTGCTGGGGCAAATAGGTCACCCTGTAATGACTCAGCAGCACTCTTCCGCGATGCCTGAGTCCTCCCCCTAGAGGGGGAGTTAGAGGGGGTCTCTCCCAGCACCCTCTTTATCAAGGTACGAAACTCCAGTTCCTCAAACAGAGCCTGTATCTTCTCCTCATCGGGTTCCTCGCGCTTCAGCGCTTCGAGGTCGAGTGTAATCGGTGCATCCGTCTTGATGGTTGCTAGGAATCGGCTCAGTTCGATAAGTTCTACATTCGTGTCAATCTTCGTCTTCAGCGCCCCCTTCAGTTCGTCGCGACGAGCGAGTAGGGTAGGGATATCGCCAAACTCAGCGATGAGTTTCTGCGCAGTCTTCTCGCCCACGCCCGGGCAGCCGGGGATGTTGTCCGATGCGTCGCCCATGAGTCCCAAAAGGTCTATCACCTGTTCGGGACGCTCAATGCCAAACTTCTCCTTCACGCGCTCCACTCCCATCACCTCGAACTCCTTGTCGCCAAACTTGGGGCGATACATGAGCGCATTCTCCGTGACGAGCTGTCCATAGTCCTTGTCGGGCGTCATCATATAGGTCTTGATGCCCTGCTGGTCGGCCTGATGGGCAAGGGTGCCGATGACATCGTCAGCCTCATAGCCACTCACCTCGAGGATAGGTATGCGGTATGCACGCAATATTTCCTTGATGATGGGCACACTGGCGCGGATATCCTCGGGAGTCTCCTCACGCTGCGCCTTGTACGGCTCATACAGTTCGTGGCGGAAGGTCGGTCCCTTCGGGTCAAAGGCCACGCCGATATGCGTAGGCTGCTCCTTCTTCAACACATCTTCGAGCGTATTGACAAAGCCAAAGATGGCCGACGTATTCTGTCCCTTGGAGTTGATGCGCGGTGCGCGGATAAAGGCGTAGTAAGCCCTATAGATGAGGGCGTATGCATCGAGCAGAAAGAGCTTTTCCATATCAAGAGTCTATTTATGTTACCGATTTGTAAGGCGCAAAGTTAGTTCTTTTTTAGGATAAATGGAAATGAGCTACTGCATTTTTGAGTGCGGGGCAGAATTGGGGGATGCCGCCGATGCTCGGAGACTTCTGCCGTAACGGTGTTTTAACGATAAAAACGATAATTTTTAGAGTTGTTTTTCTTCCACCATTTGTCCAAAATCGCCCATTTCACCGTATTTCTTCGTGATGCAATGAAAATGTAATACTTTTGCAATATCGAAAATTTGGCGGCAATAGCCGAAAGCTATACATTTGTATCGAAATCATCAGAAAACCCCGATGCATATGTCACACCACAAAGCATTACACCTCACGATCCTCATGGCCCTGCTGCTCATGCTGGGCGCTTGTCGCGGCAGTAGCGACATGGCACAGCTCCGCACCATAGAGGCCACCATCGACGCGCAGCCCGAAGAGGCGTGGTATATGCTCGACAGCATCGATCCCACGCCCCTGCGCGGTGAGGCTCTCGCCCTCTACGCCCTGCTCGCCACGCAAGCCGACTACCAGTGTTATGTACCGCTCACGAGCGACTCGCTCATACGCATCGCCACCCACTACTACGGCACCGACAAGCGTAGCCACCGTGCCGCCCTTGCCCACTACTACCTCGGGTGCACCTATACCGAGCTGGGCTACGACGCGCCAGCCATACAAGCCTACATGCAGGCGCTGACGCTCTTCCCCGACACCACTGTGCGCCACCACGCCCTGTGTTATCAGAATATGGCACGCCACTACCGCAATCGCAATATGTATGCCGAGTGTCTCTCCGCCTTCAGAGCCTTCCGCTCAGCCATGATGCAGCGTGGCAGCGCCATCGACGTATACAATGCCGACTATCAGATAGCCGTCACCTACCTCTATATGGAGTGTTTCGATGAGGCCACCCCACGCCTCCGCGCCCTGCTTGCCGACCCTCAGGTGCCGCAGCGCATCGTCGATGAGGCTACCTTCCAGCTTGCCAAGATAGCCTGCTACCATACCGAAGACTATGCCGAGGCCATGAGCTATATAGACCGCCACATCGCCTCAGTGAGCGACCCGCGCCGCCTCGGTCCCGACCATAGCATCAAGGCCGACATCTTCCTCGCCCTCGGGCAGACCGACTCGGCACGCCACTACTACATCCTCTCGCTGCAGCCCAGGCGCGATGTATATGCCGATTGCAACACCTACTACAAGCTCATCTCCCTCTCCCTCGCTCAGGGGCAGACCGACTCCGTAGCCTCTTACGTGGCCCACCATACAGCCCTGCTCGACTCTATCGCCCACATGCAGAGCCGTGCCGAGATAGAGCGCGTACATGCCGACCACCAGCTCCAGCTCCACGACCGCGCCCTGCGCCACCGCCATGTGCGCTTCGTGCTCATCGCCACTGCGGGTCTCGTCATCCTCGCCCTCGTGCTGCTCGTCACCTTCATCACGATAGACAATCGCCGCAAGGCACGCTACATACACCTACAGCAGCAGCTCGCCCAAAACCGCGTAGAGATGCTTGCCCTCACCTCCATGCCCGACGATGCCGATGTGCCTCCCGTAGAGCCCGACCACGAGCGCCTGCGCACCTTGCGCCGCCAACGTATCGCCTACTGCATCGAGGTGTTTGCCCACACCCCCTGGCAGAGCCGCATCAGCCACATAGAGCACAACACTACCGACGAGCTCACCCTGCCCGACCGCATGGCGCTACACCAAGCCCTCACCGACAGCTTTGCCGACGTGCTCATCGACCTCAAGTCGGTGTGCCCCGCGCTGACCTCTACCGACCTACAGCTCATCACCCTCACCCTGCTCGGCTGCTCCATCCGCACCGTAGCCATCTGCACCGCCCTCTCAGAGAATGCCCTGCGCACCCGCAAGACACGCCTCAAGGGCAAGATGAGTGAGGAACTCTATAAAATGGTGTTCGAACAAACTGCATAATAACAACAATTAAAACATACCATTATGAAACAAAAAGTCATTTACCTATTCGCCCTGCTTTGCTTCGCGCAGACGATGATGGCGCAAATCATCTCGCTGGGACTAGTTGAAGAGAGCAACATTGCCAAGGCCGACAAAGAAGGAGCAATGAGATTCATCCCCGAATTGTCCTTTGCAGGCGACTATCTCTACGTTGCTACTCCCAATGGCATTTTTAAGACCCCTTATAGAGATGCTGAGGCGAGTTCTAAATGGGAAAAGCTTCCATTGACAGACAGCCTTGTTTTAGATATAGAGGTGCGT
>JAZONI010000050.1:0-4810 GCA_045654445.1 Bacteroidaceae bacterium
ACCTGAGTGGTCCCAGCTACCATACATATAACCCGTACGTGTACCGAATGCCACACCGCGGTGGTTGTAGTATTCGCCATAGTCGCCATCGCGATCATTGAGGCTATCGCAGAAGGCTAGCAACTTGTCGTCATAGTTGTAAATCTCAGCCTTCTCTGTCCATGTGGCATCCCAACGAGGGAAGAGCTTGTTCATGGAGTCCACGTCGGCCTTGCTAGCTACACCAAGAGTCATCTTCTCAGAGAGGAAGATACGGTCCCAAGCTTCAACGATACCGTTGATACGCTGATTAGGTGCAGTAAAGGCGGGGCTGTTGGGCATCTCTGTGGGGAGTCTTTCGGGGAAATGATAAGCCAATCCTTTTTCGCTCCAAGTGTTACCCTTGTCATCTGTGTAGTTGACTACATCGTTGAGTTCGAACTGGAGTACCTCGTAGCGGCCGAGGATGGTGATGTTCTCCAGGTTGGCACGCTCCTCATAGTATACCCAGTCATCATCATTGTCTGGAGTGTAGAGGGCATCTCCTGCTATGTTATAATAACCATTGATGTAACCACCTTCAACGTGTATCTTGAGGTCATCGTAGTTGCTCAGCTTGTTGGTGAACTTCCATGTAGACTTGTCGAAAGTGTGTACAAGATAGTTGAAATAGAGTGCGCTACCATTGCTTCCCATTGGAACAATGTTCAAACCTTCGTGCAAGCGTAGACCATTAGTGTAGCCGTTGTTGTAGTTGTTCATCTTGGTGTGCCCCACGAGCCATGTAGCCCACAGCTCAGCACCATCCTTGATCTCACCTTCTACCATAATGTAAAGCACCTCACGCTTGTTGGCATAGAGACCTGTGGGGTTGTCCATGTTGGTGTGTCCCTGATGGCCAATCCACTCGGTGATTTCACCTGCGATACTATGAGGCTCGATCATCTGTACGCGGAACTTCTTGGCATAGTCGCTGCTCCAGCCCTTTTTCTCGGCTTTCTCATTAGCCTCGCTCCAGTCACCATTCTTCACCTTTACTACCATGGCAACCAACTCTGCGGGCAGTTTGTCAGCCAATGCAGTTTCGATCTCTGCTGCGTTCATGGCTGCGTACTTTTGGCTCAGCATGGTGCAAGCCTTATCGACAAACACCTCGTCCAATATTGCTTGGTAGCCTTCCAATTTGTCACCACCTGTGAGTCGTGCATATTCCTCACGTGCTGCAGCCAGTTCTTGCTCAGTGAGTTCTACCTTGACAAATTTCCATCGAGAAGGGTCACAATCAACCCATCTTACTACGTTGCCATTGGCTCCTTTACTGTGCAAGCCTTGTGCACCCAATGTGGGGTCCCAAATGTTGTAAGCATTATCGCTACCAGCAGCAACGATGTTGAAAGTTTTTGCTGTAGAACCAGTCCAGTAATTCACTTCTGTCCCAGTGTTTCCTGTCTGGATGTAAGCGCCAGTGAATACATTCTGCAAGCTGTATCCTGTGCCTTCTGTCTTCAGGATCCATAACTGTTCGTAGTCATCGTTGTCACCGATAGTGGCCGTACAGTGCAATGTGTGACCTAAGAAGTCTTCCATCAATGCGGCATTGTATCCAACATTAATGATGCGGAACACGCCCTCGGAGGGGACTACATACTGTGCACGTATGCCACAAAGGCTAAGTGCAAACATCATAAAAAGATAGATTCTCTTTCTCATAAGTTTATCATGGAAAAATTGGTTAATAAAATCTACAATTAGCTCATAATAATTTATCGTGGCAAAGATACGATTTTTTTTTCATACACCAACTTATAAACACATTTATTAACTTAAAAACAGCGGTAAGAGAAAAGTTCGTTTGTATTTTGCCCAATTTTACGTAAATTTCTATACCTTTGTCGTTTCATAAGAAATACATGCAGATATGCACGCTATAGACTCTATCACCAACAATACACGCACAGCCTTTTCCTTCGAGGTATTGCCTCCACTCAAGGGCACAGGTATCGACAGCCTGTTCCACACCATCGATGAGCTGCGCGAGTTTGACCCCAAATACATTAATATCACTACACACCGCAGCGAATACGTCTACCAAGAGTCGCCCGGAGGAATCTTTCACAAGGTGTCGCTTCGCCGCCGCCCAGGCACTGTGGCTGTAGCTGCCGCCATCAAAAACCGCTACGACATCACCGTAGTGCCCCACATCCTCTGCAGCGGTTTCACTCGCGAAGAGACAGAGTATGTGCTGCTCGACCTCCAGTTCCTCGGCATCACCGACTTGCTGCTCCTGCGTGGCGACAAGGCCAAACACGAAAGCGTATTCACGCCCACGCCCAATGGCTATAGCCATGCCATAGAGTTGCAGGCACAGGTCAACCGCTTCAACGAAGGCTTCTTTTGCGATGGTTCACCCATCAAGGAACCCGGCCGCCCCTTCTCCTACGGAGTCGCTTGCTACCCAGAGAAACACGATGAGTCACCCAACATGGAGATGGACCTCCATTGGCTAAAAGAGAAAGTCAAGGCCGGTGCCCAATATGCTGTAACACAACTGTTCTACGACAACGACAAGTACTTCCGTTTTGTCGAGCGCGCTCGTGCCGAGGGTATCACCATCCCTATCATTCCTGGCATCAAACCTTTGAAGACATCGCGTCAACTCAGCATTATTCCCAAGACTTTCAAGGTAGACATTCCACAAGCTCTTGCTACTGAGGTCCTCAAATGTAAGACCGATGAAGAGGTGCGCCAAGTAGGCATCGAGTGGTGCACCGCCCAATGCCGCGAACTCATCGCCCATGGTGTACCCAGCATACACTTCTACACCGTAGCCGCGACCGATAGTGTCAAGCAGGTAGCCAAGGCGATTTACTAGTTACTTCGAGGAATACTCCTTACTAGGAACGCTGACACATCTTGGATTCAAAACAACTCCAATAAAAGATCCAGTGGCACTACTTTTTGAAAATTCTTTATGCATTTTCAAGAATTATCCGTATCTTCGCAAGATATAAATTAAAAGTTGAGGATTAAGAATCAAAATTAGTTTCCAAAACTAATCGACAATTCATAAAATTAAAGCGCAAGAGTGTACTTCAAAGATATCATAGGACAGGGAAGTATGGTGGCGATGTTGCGCCAAGCAGTGGCGGAGGGACGCATCCCTCACGCACAACTCATCTGTGGCCCCGAGGGTACGGGTAAGTTGGCCGTGGCTATTGCTTATGCCCGCTACTTGTGCTGCGCCCATCGGAATGGCGAGGATGCATGTGGCGAATGTCCTTCATGTAAGAAGTTTGACAAGTTGGTACACCCCGACCTACACTTCGCTTTCCCGATATACAAGAAAGACTCCAATAAGAATCCGCATAGCGATGACTTCATAGACAAGTGGCGTCAGGCAGTAGCCGAAAACCCTTATATGAATTTAAACCAGTGGATGGACCATATTGGCACGGAGAACCAGCAAGGACTGATATATGCTTCGCAGAGCGAGGAGATCATACGCAAACTTACGCTCAAGTCGAGCGAGGGTGGCTACAAGGTGATGATCATCTGGATGGCCGAGAAGATGAATGCGGAATGCTCAAACAAACTGCTGAAGATGATTGAGGAGCCGCCAGCCCAGACGGTATTCCTGCTCGTGGCCGAGAACCCCGATCTGCTGCTGCCGACGATACAGAGCCGTGTGCAGCGATTGGCCTTGCGTCCCATCGAGGAGGAGGCCATCACCCGTGCATTGTGTGACAAGTATGGACTCGTGGAGGCCGATGCACGGCAGATTGCCCATGCCTCGGCGGGCAACTGGCTGCAAGCCGTGGAGACGATACACCTGGGCAACCGCTCGAAGGAGCATATCGAACTGTTCATGACGCTCATGCGCAAGTCGTACATGCGCGACCTCAAGGGCATGCGGCAATGGGCCGATGGCGTGGCTGCCATGGGACGCGAGCCGCAGAAGAACTTTCTCGTATACTGCCAGCGCATGATACGCGAGAGTTTCATCTGTAACTTCCGCCGCCCCGAGATAAACTACATGAATGCAGACGAGGCAAACTTCACCTCACGCTTCGCTCCCTTCGTCAACGAGAAGAACATCTTCGGCATCATGGACGAACTGAGCGAGGCACAACGCCACATCGAGCAGAACGTGAACGCCAAGATGGTGTTCTTCGACCTGGCCTTAAAAATGATTATGCTATTGAAACAATAGGGATATGAGTAGTTACAGAAGTCCAGAAGTTGCAGTAGTTCAGGCAAATGTCTGTACTTCGAAACAGCATAGTTCAAGCCATTGGCAGAGACTATCGTCTGAACTCCTGAACTCCGGACTCCTGAACTCCTAAAAAATATAATATATGAACGAATACAAAACTAACGGCTGCGATGGCATCGGTTGCAAGGGATGCGGCCGACAAGATAAGCAACTCAACGTCTTCGACTGGTTGGTCGATGTGCCCGGCAATATGGATGAGACCGACTACGTAGAGGTGCAATTTAAGAATACACGTAAGGGATATTACCTAAATAGCAATAAGATACCCTTGCAGAAAGACGACATCGTTGCCGTAGAAGCCAGTCCCGGCCATGACATCGGCACCGTAACCCTCACCGGTAGCCTCGTATTGCTACAGATGAAGAAGGCTCGCATCAAGAGTGATGCTGAGGTACGCCGCGTATACCGCAAGGCACGCGAGGTGGACATGGAGAAGTACTACGAAGCCAAGGCCAAGGAGCAGGACACGATGATACGCTCACGCCAAATCGCCAAGGACCTAGGACTGGAGATGAAGATTGGCGACGTAGAGTACCAGGGCGATGGCAATAAGGCTAT
>JAZONI010000051.1:0-23178 GCA_045654445.1 Bacteroidaceae bacterium
GACCTCTTCCTTACCAAGGAAGTGCTCTACCACTGAGCTATAACAGCAACATCAAAAGAGCGGAAGACGGGGCTCAAACCCGCGACCCTCAGCTTGGAAGGCTAATGCTCTATCAACTGAGCTACTTCCGCATCTCTTTGAGTGGTGGGCAAAGATGGATTCGAACCACCGAAGTCGAAAGACAGCAGATTTACAGTCTGCCCCATTTGGCCACTCTGGAATTTGCCCAAGGTTTCTTTTGATGCTTTCAATAAAACAAAGATCGCTTCTTCTGTTTTGAGCCTCTTGTCGGATTCGAACCAACGACCCCGAGATTACAAATCACGTGCTCTGGCCAACTGAGCTAAAGAGGCAGTTTTAAGCAGCCGTCCAGCGAACGGGGCTGAAAACGGCTGCAAATTTAGGCATTTATTTCAAACCAGCAAAAGGTTTTGCTTTTTTTTTTACTTTCCACGCAATTTTTCTTTGTATTTCTCGAGCTGAATACGCAAAGCATCGACACATTGATCTACACTCTCCTCAAAAGTATCGCAAATCTTTGACGCGAAGAGACTCTCGTTTTTCACCAGCACTTTCACATCGGCCTGCTTGTTCATGGCCGTTTCAGGCTTCACTACTTTGAGGGTTACCTCTACTGTATCTATCTCGTCGAAGAATTTCTCCAACTTGGCTGTCTTCTTTTCAATAAACGCTTGCAATTGCTCACTTGCATCAAAATGGATGCTCTGGATGTTAGTCTTCATACTTACCTCCTTATTAATATTGGTTAATACTTGCCCGTGGATGGGCCTTACTATACGCTTTTTTCAATTCCTCAAATGTAGTATGGGTATAAATCTGCGTAGTACTCACACTCTCATGCCCCATCAACTCCTTCACGGCTTCCAGCTCAGCATCGCCATTGAGCATCGCCGTGGCAAAGGTGTGTCGCAACACGTGCGGACTGCGTTTCTTGATCGTCACTACCTGCGAGAGGTTCTTACGCACGAGACGGTACACCCAGGCGGGATATACACGTGCTCCCTTGTCGGTGGTGAAGAGAGGGGAGCTTGGCTTCGCGATGAAGGGTACCTCTTCCTCACAAGGAAGGACAGGACAGGCCTCAATATACGCCTTCAGGCTCTGCGCTAACCCATCGCCAATGGGGATGATGCGCTGCTTGCTGCGCTTGCCAGTAACCTTAATCGTTTTACGAGCAAAGTCCACATCCCCCACATTGAGCCCCACAAGTTCAGAAAGGCGGATACCAGTTTCGTAAAACAGCTGTATGATGACATATTCTCGTCGCCCCTGCCATGAATCATCAGTCAACGTATCATCGAGAAGACGCTCCATATCAGACTCACGCACAAACTGCGGCAGTGGTTTCTTTTTCTTCGGGCCACATACACTTTGCATGGGCGACACCACAACCACTTCTTTCTTCAATAAATACTTATAGAAAGTACGCAACGCGCTCAACTTACGGTTTACCGTAGTGGCACTGCGTCCCTCAGCCATAAGCGTCATCGCCCAACCTCGCACAAGATTGGCATCAGCATCCTGAACTTTAAGTACATTTTCTGTATTCGCAAGGTATGCCTCGAACTCCCGCAGATCGTTCCCATAGCTTATCACTGTATGGAGTGAATAGGCTCTCTCGTGAGTCAGATAGTTCAAAAAATCTTCTATCATAGCCACACCTTATTATAATATAGAATATATAGAAGAAAAAGAGAAAATGTTCACCACTCGGCACTCACACCCCTTTTCAATGGCGAATATAGTGATTTTTTTCATCGCTACAAAGAAAAACGCATTTTTTCTTCACCCTTACATTCATATACACACTATTGAATCGTCTGAAAAGTTCCCTTTATATCAATCACCGGGAACGTGTCTTATACTGAAATTAGTTGACTCCCAGATAGTCTAAAAAAAGTCAACCTTTTCAGGGAAAGACACACTACAACCTACGATAGGGGTAATCAGATTTCAGATTTCAATCAAATAAAAGTTAGAATAAAATGGAATAAAAATAGATTATATATAATATATAAAAAATTCTTTTCAGGTGTGCACCAAAAATAAAATAACTAAAATCTGAAATCTGAGTACCTCTAATATCCCTTGCTTGTCTCCTATGAGAGCAGAAAGCTGATGTTAAACCCCGCGAACGGAGCGCGACCTACGATATAGCAAAAACCTCAAGAATCCCCCTCTCCCCACCACCGCTGGCGGTGTAGCGCGAAAATGCCGCACCTGCAGAAATATTTTATCACACTGACAATAAATTCGTTGCGAGACTATATTTGCTGATATTTGCAGTAAGTCGCAACGCCCAAAATAAATATAGTAACTTTGCTGAGTCAAAAGCAGACAAGTCAACGGACTTCCCCTCAGGTATTCTCCTCACGAATTTGTCCCTTTTGTAAAAAAGTTATACCTTTGCCTCCAAATAACAAAAAGAGAATAATGCTGACATTCCAACTCCAACACACTGACTCCAAGAGCAATGCCCGCGCAGGCCTCATCACTACCGACCATGGGCAGATTGAGACACCCATATTCATGCCTGTAGGCACATTGGGCAGCGTTAAGGGCGTACACCTCACCGAACTGAAAGAGGATATCAAGGCGCAAATCATCTTGGGGAACACCTACCACCTATATCTGCGTCCTGGACTAGAGGTGATAGAGAAGGCAGGCGGACTTCACAAGTTCAATGGTTTTGACCGCCCCATGCTCACCGACAGTGGTGGTTTTCAAGTGTTCTCGCTCTCGGGCATCCGTAAGATGCGCGAGGAGGGTGTGGAGTTCCGTTCACATATTGATGGTTCTAAACACTTGTTCACTCCCGAGCGCGTGATGGACATTGAGCGTACCATTGGTGCCGACATCATGATGGCTTTCGACGAATGTACACCGGGGGATGCCGACTTCAATTATGCAAAGAAGTCGATGGAGCTTACGCACCGCTGGCTCGACCGTTGCCTTGACCGTTTCCACTCTACGGAACCAAAGTACGGTTACCACCAGTCTCTCTTCCCCATCGTACAGGGCTGCGTCTACCCCGACTTGCGCCGCCAATCGGCTGAGTTTATCGTTTCGAAGGGCGCCGAGGGTAATGCCATCGGTGGATTGGCCGTAGGTGAGCCCACCGAGAAGATGTATGAGATGATTGAGGTAGTCAACGAGATACTGCCCACCGACAAACCCCGCTACCTCATGGGTGTAGGCACACCAATGAACCTGCTCGAAGCCATCGAACGTGGCGTGGACATGTTTGACTGTGTGATGCCTACCCGTAATGGCCGCAATGGTATGCTGTTTACGAAGGAGGGTATCATTAACATGAAGAACAAGAAGTGGGAGTTTGACTTCTCGCCCATCGAGGCCGATGGTGCTTCGGCAGTCGACACGCTCTATACGAAAGCCTACCTGCGCCACCTCTTCCATGCACAGGAGTTGCTAGCCATGCAGATTGCCTCGATACACAACCTAGCCTTCTACCTATGGCTCGTTGGAGAGGCTCGCAAGCATATCCTTGCCGGTGACTTCTCTACTTGGAAGCCTATGATGGTAAAACGATTATCTACACGACTCTAACATACCCTATTTTTATGGAAGGATACCGTACCCGACAACATGCGACACCCGTGAAGCGCTATTGCCGCACCATGGATTTGAAACCCGACGATGGTCTCATACGCGAATATGTGCATCGCCATAGTCAAGGTGAGGTATGGGCCGAGATACTCGAAGGTATACGCAGCGTGGGAATCCTTGAGATGGAGATTTACCTGCTGGGCAACCGCCTATTTATGATTGTCGATGTACCGGTCGACTTTGATTGGGACAGCGCCATGGAACGCTTAGGCACATTGCCCCGCCAGCAGGAGTGGGAGGACTTCATGGCCATATTCCAGCAATGCCGCGAGGGCGACAAGGCCACAGAGAAATGGCAGATGATGGAGCGCATTTTTTACCTGTACGAGTAGTCCTGCCAGCAATATAGGTACATTTTACCTATTTTTAGGTATTTCACATTTCTTTATTTGGCTGTACCTTTGCAGCCGAAAATGAAATCGTTCTAAACAATAGGTATGAAAAAAACTTTATTCGCCTTATTGATGCTCGTGACGAGCATGCAGGCTTTGTGGGCTACCACTTCAATCAAAGAGGGCTACACTATTTCGGGGCACGTCATAGAAAAGGAAACTGAAGAGAATATTCCATTTGCAACAGTTCTCATCGTAGGAACGGACAAGGGTACCATGTCGAATGAGGCTGGACAGTTCAAAATCACCCACCTTAGCGAAGGCAAATACACACTGCGCGTATCGGCCGTAGGCTATAAGACACAGGAGAAGACCATCACAGTGGGTAGTGAATATATGGTTGTCGTGCACTTCCCCATGGAAGAAGAGTCGTTCATGGTCGATGAGGTGGTAGTTTCGGCAAGCCGCAACGAGGTGAGCCGCCGTGAGGCCCCCGTCGTTGTCAACATCTTGAGTCCTAAACTTTTCGATGCAGTCAATAGCACCGACCTCGCCAAATCACTCAACTTCCAGTCAGGACTCCGCGTAGAGAACAATTGTCAGAACTGTGGCTTTCCACAAGTACGCATCAATGGACTCGACGGTCCCTATTCACAGATACTCATCAACTCACGCCCCATCATCAGTGCCCTCGGTGGCGTATATGGGTTGGAACAGATTCCGACGAACATGATTGACCGCGTGGAGGTGGTCCGTGGAGGCGGTTCTGCCCTCTTCGGTGCCAATGCCGTGGGAGGAACCATCAACATCATCACGAAGGACCCCATCAGCAATTCGTTCCAAGTAAGCAGCATGCTGTCTAATATCGGCGGTAAGTCATGGGAAGAGTATATCGGCGGTAATGTGTCGCTCGTAGCCAAGGACAACACCTATGGCATAGCCATGTATCAAAGTTACCGCAACCGCAGTCCCTACGACCACGACGGCGACTCTTTCTCTGAACTGGGGTTACTCAATATGAACACGTTCGGGTTCCGGGCCTACTATCGTCCCTCACAGTGGAGCCGCCTCAATCTGGAGTATCACACCACCAATGAGTTACGTCGTGGTGGAAACAAGTTTGACCTGCAACCTCACCAGACAGACATCACTGAACAGACGAAACATATCATCAATAGCGGTGGCATTAGTTACGACCAGTTCTGGGACGGATACAAACACAAAATGTCGGCCTACACCTCTGTCCAGCACACCGACCGAGACAGCTACTATGGTGCACAGCGCGATACGGCAGCATATGGCAAGACCAACGACCTCACCTGGGTGGCCGGAGCCATGTATGTGGGTAACTATGACCGCTTCCTCCTCGCCCCCTCAGTATTTACAAGCGGACTGGAATATCAGAGCAACTCACTGCACGACCGTATGATGGGCTATGGCCGCGACATGCAGCAGGATGTGCGCATCGCCAGTGCTTTCGTTCAAAACGAGTGGAAGTTACAGGATTTCACCCTACTTGCCGGTGGGCGTATCGACAAGCACAACCTCATCGAGCGCCCCATCCTAAGTCCGCGCGTAAACCTCTTATATAAGCCGCAAGAGAAATTCCAGGCACGCCTGACCTACTCTACAGGTTTCCGTGCGCCACAGGCCTATGACGAAGACCTGCATGTCACTGCCGTAGGTGGCGAGGGCGTACTCATCACGCTTGCCGATGGCTTACGCGAGGAGCGTTCAAACAGTTACAGCAGTTCGGTCGACTATACCACCACCTTGGGTCACTGGCAGGCCAATGTGCTCATCGAGGGCTTCTACACAGGTCTGAACGATGTGTTCGTACTTGAAGACGTTGGTCACAATGCCGATGGATATGCCATCAAAGAGCGTCGTAACGGTAGTGGTGCACGCGTCTATGGAGCCAACCTCGATGCAAAAATGGCTCACGGCAAGGAGGCTGTTTTCAGTCTAGGATTCACCGCCCAGCGTAGCCTCTACAACGAATTGGAGGAGTGGTCTGAAGGACAGTTCACCCGTCGCATGATGCGTACCCCCGATTACTATGGTTACTTCACCTTCACCTCTGAGCCTGTCAAGAACTTCGACTTCTCACTATCGGGTACCTACACCGGTTCGATGATTGTACCTCACTATGCAGGTTTCATCGAAGAGGACCGCATGGAAACCACACGCGATTTCTTCGACCTCAACGTGAAGTTCAACTACACCTTCGTGCTGCAAGACCACATCAAGTTGCAAGTCAACACGGGTGTACAGAATATTCTGGGACACTTCCAACCCGACCTTGATTGCGGTGAGTTCCGCGACTCAGGTTACTTCTACGGCCCGACACAGCCACGTACACTGTTCATCGGTTTCAAGATTACCGACTAAGCAAGGCAGCCAAGCATCTCCCTGATTCCCCTCTCCAGATTGTAACGAGGCACATAGCCCAGTTCCATGATGGTGGGGGTGATGTCGCATGTCCAGTTGCGTTGCATGAGAATGTGATACTTATCCCGATTCAAGGCAAAGCATCGTCCTGTCATACGCCCTACAGCATCGAACAGGGTGGCCACTACGTAGCCCACCCATAAAGGAAAGGTGAGGCGTGCCACAAAAGTAGTGTGAGTGGCATGGCACACTATGCGACCAAAGTCGGTTGCCCTGTAGGTGTTGCCATCAGTCACGAGAAAACAGCGCCTATGCACCCCTTGCTCTATAGCCAGAAAGACCGCCTGCACCAAGTCGCGCACATAGACGAAGGTGATACGCTGGCAGCGATAGCCGAGTAGCAATTCGGTATGTCGATGCCGGATGCTATCTATCAAGAGTTGATAATCCTTGTCACGCGGCCCATAAACCCCCGTAGGCCGAAAGATGACATAGGGGAAGTCCTGCAACTGCATCAAGTACTCCTCGGCCTTGCGTTTGCTGGCTCCGTAGAAGGTGTTGGGGCGAGGCTCATCGTTCTCCTTGATAGGGGCAAAAGGAAGTTGCTCGTGTAAGGGACCATAGATACCGAGCGTACTGATAAAGATAAACTGCCGCGGTATCATCTGCAAGGCCGTGAGCGCATCGACAAGGCGCCGCGTAGCGCGGTAGTTGGCCTCATCATACTCCTCATTCTTCAAACATCGTGTGGCCCCTGCACAATGGATGACAATGTCCCAACGTCCTCTCTTCATCTTGTGGCAACGCAATTGGGCATATAATGTACACTCATCGGTATAGTCCAGTTCGATGAAGTGGATGCGTTCATCAGTCAGATAGGCCTTGCTGCTCGTGCTACGCACTGCAGCCCATGTTTCGTAGCCCTGCTGCAAGGCATGGGCCACCATAAAACTACCAATAAAGCCCGACGCTCCAGTGACAAGAACCCTTGTTTTATTCATTTCTACCGACACATTTGTGACAAAAGAACACCCCATCGCAAATAAAGTTGCTCCTTTGCCATCTTAATGCTATTTTTTGCGTATATTTGCCCTTATAAAGATACACGATAGATAAAACACTTAAATACAAATACCATGTTTGACATTGCAATTATCGGCGGAGGCCCTGGCGGTTATGTGGCTGCCGAAAAGGCCGGAAAGAGAGGTTTGAAAACTATTCTGTTCGAGAAGAAAGACCTGGGAGGCGTGTGCCTCAATGAGGGATGCATACCGACAAAGACACTGCTCTACAGCGCCAAATTGTACGACCATGCCCGCAAGAGCGAGAAGTATGGCGTACGTGTCGAGGGGGCTGAACTCGACTTCAAGAAGATGACCGACCGCAAGACCAAAGTTATACGTAAGTTAGTTGCCGGTGTAGGTCTGAAGATGAAGAGTGCCGACGTACAAGTTGTCAAAGCTGAAGCAACCATCGAAGGACGTACTGCAGAAGGACACATCAGTATCGCTGCCGCAGGCGAAGTATACACAGCAAAGAATCTGCTCATATGCACAGGTTCAGAGGCTTTCATCCCTCCTATTGCCGGACTCGACATGAGTAGCAACGACGCCATTGTGACCAACCGCGAAATATTGTCACTCAAGGAGATACCGGCAAGTCTTGTCATCATTGGTGGCGGTGTCATCGGCATGGAATTTGCATCACTCTACAATAGCCTAGGCAGTGAAGTACATGTCATAGAGATGATGCCCGAGATATTGGGTGCACTCGACAATGAACTCAGCGCCATGCTACGCGCTCAATATGCCAAACGAGGTGTTCACTTCCATCTCTCATGCAAGGTGACAGCCATCGATGGACACACCGTCACCTTCACCGATACCGAAGAAAATACCCTGCAAACCGAAGGCGAGAAGATACTTGTCAGCGTAGGACGCCGCCCTGTGACCACAGGTTTCGGCCTAGAGACCTTAGGCGTGGTGCTTGAACGTGGTGGTATCAAGGTCGACGAATGCATGCGCACCAATGTCGAGGGAGTATATGCCGCAGGTGATGTTACAGGATTCTCCCTCTTGGCTCATACAGCGAGCCGCGAGGCCGAGGTGGTCATCAACAATCTGTCGGGACACCCCGACACGATGCACTACGACGCTATCCCCGGCATCGTATACACCAACCCCGAGGTGGCAGGCGTAGGCCTCACCGAGGAGGAAGCACAGAAGCGTGGCATCGACTGCACCTGTCTACGCCTCCCCATGGCCTATGCCGGACGTTTCGTGGCCGAGAATGAAGGCGGCGAGGGTGTGTGCAAAGTTATCACCGACACGGCATCGCGCCGTGTGATAGGTGTACACATTCTGGGTAACCCCTGCAGCGAGATTATCAGCAGTGCCTGCATCGCCATCGAGCAAGGACTCACGGTTGAGCAACTCGAGCGTGTGGTATTCCCTCACCCCACAGTATCGGAGATTATTAAGGAATGTTTGGGATAAATACCCCAAAATTGCAAGATATCCGTCAAATCATTCCTTTATGTTAGAAAAAATAGGTTACTTTGCATTATAAAATAATTATACGATATGAACGAAACAAAGGTACGCCCTGCAAACGGCAAACTCGGTGTAATGTGTGTTGGCCTCGGTGCCGTTACCACCACTACTATCATAGGTACGCTCATGGCCCGCAAGGGTCTCTCCAAGCCCATCGGCTCATTTGCCTGTGATGGCATCATGCGCTTAGGTCAGGGCAACGAAAAGATTTACAAAGAGGTGAAGCACATCCTTCCCATCGCTTCGCTCGACGATGTCGTGTTCGGTGCATGGGACATCTACGAAGATGATGCTTACGATGCAGCCATCAAGGCCGATGTGCTGAAACAACGCGATATCGACCCTGTGGCCGATGAGTTACACGCCATCAAGCCCTACACCGCATTGTATGAGAAGGAGTATGCCACCAATATCGATGGTCCCAACGTAAAGACCGGCACACTGCTCGAGCGTACCAATGCTTTGCGCGAAGACATACGTTCTTTCAAGGCACAACATGGTTGCGACCGCGTCGTAGTGATATGGATTGCCAGCACCGAGAAGTACATCCCCCGCAATGCCGAGGCCCACGATACTCTGGCAGGCTTCGAGGCAGCCCTGCAGCGTGGCGACACCTCAGTTATCGCCCCCTCGATGTGCTATGCCTATGCTTCCATGCGCGAAGGTTGCCCCTTCGTGATGGGTGCTCCCAACCTCTGTGTCGATATCCCCGCCATGTGGCAGCTGGCCGAGGAGTGCCAGGTCCCCATCACCGGTAAGGACTTCAAGAGCGGACAGACCATGATGAAGACCGTGCTTGCCCCTGCCTTCTTCACCCGCCAGTTGGGTGTTAATGGTTGGTTCTCTACCAACATCTTGGGCAACCGCGATGGTGCCGTGCTCGACAATCCCGAGAACTTTGAGACCAAACGTCGTAGCAAGATGAGCGCCGTAGAGAATATCCTCGATGCCGACATCTACCCCGACCTCTATAGCGACATCTACCACAAGGTGCGCATCAACTACTACCCGCCCCGTGGCGATGAAAAAGAGGCGTGGGACAATATCGACCTCTTCGGTTGGATGGGATACCCCATGACCATCAAGGTCAACTTCCTCTGCCGTGACTCTATCCTCGCAGCCCCCTTGGCACTCGACCTCGTACTCTTCTCTGATATCGCCCTACGTGCAGGTCTATCAGGCATACAGGAGTGGATGTCGTTCTACTGCAAGGCTCCCATGCACAAAGATGGCGAAGAACCCGTACACGACCTCTTCAAGCAGTTTGCCATGCTCAAGAACAAGGTGCGCGAACTCGCAGGCTACGAGCCCGACCAAGAGTTAGACTAACAGCACAGTTCTACATATTCACAGAGAGGCGCCCTAGCGCCTCTCTTATTTTATCCCTACACATCATCAAAAGGTATATCGTATCTGCAGTTGCATCTCTTCCCGATGGCTCGCCTCAATCAGTGTGGCTCCACTACCTATGGCAGAGCGGTCGAGGTAACGGGTCGTACCCCATTTAGCGGTAGCACTCAGGCGGGGTGCCTCCTTATAGCTATACCGCACCATGAGATAGCACCGCCAGCCCCTGCCAGCATACATGTGGTAGTTGTAAGCATAGAGTGCCCCACGCTCATATCCATAGATACGACTGGCATAATCGGTGTTGAAGTATGTCGCGCCACTGCTGATGCACCAAGCATGCTGCTCTATCCGTGGGCTATAGGTAGCCTGTACCGTTGCCGCACATCCTGACGACACCATTTCGCTCTGCACCAGACACCCCTCAGCCGTGACCTGTCCGCTGAATTGGGTAGTGAACGCGCTCTCCCAACGCAGCCGCAAGCGATGGGTATGTTCATTGAGCAGAGTTCCCTGCAGCAGAGTATACCCCTCGGCCACATCGCGCTGTTTCATGCGGTAGCGATAGCGCAAATGCACCTGATGGTCGTCGGTGATGACATACCGTGCCGCCACCTGTCCATCCACGCCACATGAGGGAGCCGACACACGGTAGCGCAGATAGGGGAAGCGATATACATCGGCGTAGGCCGTGATCTCGGCACGCCGGTAAGGCTGCCACTCGGCACCTACGTAGAGGCCCTGCTCGTTGCGCACCTCTGACGAGGTGGCCAGGCTCTTCGCCTCCAATCCCCAGTAGTCGTGGGCATAGTGGCGCTGCAGCAGTATCAGGTGCAGCCTGTCGGCAGCCTTCACACGTAGCATGTTGAGTGTGGCTGCCGCTCCCTTGCCATCGATGGCCGTCTCGCCCATCACGCTCAGGCGGTGGTGGTGCCAGGCATAGTCGACCGACACATTGGCAAAGGCATGCCCCTGTGGTGCATAGCGCTTATAGGCTTGCGTAGGCAAGGCAAAGTTACGATTGAAGGACTGATACATCACCGTAGCCCCCACGTGCAACCCATGCACCGAGTAGGCGAGATGGGCTCCGAAGAGGTTTCCGCAGGTGTTCCCCCTTCGTGTCTGCTCCAATAGTGTGCGGTGATAGCCGTCGTCCTTGAGGGTGGCTATAGCCTCCCCATCAAGGGTGGCACCGAGCCTGCGGCACGAGGCAAAGGCAGTGAGCAGCATACGCCCCCACCCTATTGTGGCCGCCGCACCAGTGTAGTAGTTACCCTCGCCCGTGCCGCGATGGGGTTTCAGCGCAGCCGACTGCTGGCCCAGCGACTGCAGCAACATCGTCTTGCCTAAGGCAAAGTCGGAGTTCATCACCAGTCCCTGTCCCAAGCGTAGGCGGTAGTTGCCCACGACAAGATTTCGGAGTACCCCCATATCACCCAACTGTATATATCCCGAGAGGTAGTCAGGGCGAGGGTGCGAAGGCATCAGTATAGGCTCACCCGCATCCTTCTCGGCGCTTACGCCCCACGACAGGCGGCTGCCATAGCGGTAGGTGTAGCGTAGGTTATGGTAGAGCGCATTGCCCATATAGTAGCGCGAGGGTGCGGCATCGAGTTGGCTCTGCGTGCGTGGTGCATAGCCCGCCTGCATGTAGAGCGGTATGTCCAAGCGTGTGCTCACCTCACTACGTCCACGGGTGAACATACGGCGCCAGGTGTCGCTACGCGGCTCCTGTTGTTCGGCAGGAGCACCGAAGGTCACCACATAGAAGAGCAGTTGGCGGGTGCGGTAGTCAAGTTCAGGGATGAGCATCAGTTCGCCCACGCTGTGTAGGGCGCCATGCCGGTAGA
This sequence comes from Bacteroidaceae bacterium, assembly GCA_045654445.1. Taxonomy (GTDB): domain Bacteria; phylum Bacteroidota; class Bacteroidia; order Bacteroidales; family Bacteroidaceae; genus UBA1189. Next base: position 12,121 of record JAZONI010000051.1, read on the forward strand.
TGTAATGGTGCAAGCCTTCAATCTGTTGCGCGGTGAGGAAACCCAGGCGTTGCAGTTCAGTGCTATCGGCCCGGTTAATGTTAATAGGGTGCTCGTGCAGGTATAGGTAGTCATCGATGAAGTTCTCGCCTAAGGTCATCCCCTCCTCTGTCTCGACGAGCAACTGCTCTACGAAGTCATCCCACGAAGGGAACTGCGCCGTAGCCGCCAAGGAAAAGCAGGTACACAACAGCAAGAACAGATGTCGGAGGTGATGACACATAACTTTTAGCTCTTTCACCTCCAAAGATACGATTTTATCCTTAAATCTTATTAAATAGGTAGAAAAACCGAAAGATTATCCGTACTTTTGCCGCATGAAACGATGGGTCTACCTCCACCTCTGCCTCCTATTGGCGCTGTGTGCTTGTGCCGATGCGCAGGCACAAGACTACCTGTCCCAGTCCAAGGTACTACCCGTCGAGGTCTATCGCGGCGACACGCTTCCCGTCATCCATCTGCGCGACGTATATATCTACCAGCGCCCCAACTTCCGCAACCGCCGCCACGAGCGCTACTACTGGCGCACCGTGCGTGATGTGAAGAAGACGCTTCCCATAGCCCGTGAGGTGCGAGGCATCATCATTGAGACCTACGAATATCTGCTCACACTACCCGACGAGAAGACACGCACAGCACATCTCGAAGCCGTGGAAAAGGGACTGCTTGAGCAATATACCCCACGCATGCGGAAACTCACCTTCAGTCAGGGCAAGATGCTCATCAAACTCATCGACCGCGAGTGCAACCTTACGGGATACGAACTCATACGCGTGTTCATGGGCAGTTTCAAGGCCAACTTCTACCAAGCCTTTGCCGCTCTCTTCGGTGCCAGCCTGAAGAAAGAGTACAACCCCGAGATGGACGACCACGAGGTCGAACAGGTCATCTACTGGGTCGAACAGGGCGTGCTTTGATGGATTGGGCGCTATTAGGCTATTTCATCAAGGAGTATTCACTGGAAGCCTTACGTTGAGACAGACATCGAGGCTGACAACAAACAAAGTTCGCCACCCATAAGGGCAGCGAACTTCATATACATTAATCGTTACATCCTCAACACTTACTGCGGCAAGGTGACGCGGAACATGTCGCTATGTGTGTGCTCACACAGCAGTACCTCCTTCATCTTGGCCACCACGTCGGGATGTTGGGCTGCAAGGTTATTGTCCTCGTGCAAGTCCGCTGCGAGGTCATAGAGTTCGCAGTTACCCCCTCTGACCACGAGTTTCCAGTCGCCCATGCGCAGAGCCATCATGTTGGTCTCGTGGAACTCCCAGTAGAGGAAGTCGTGCTTCTCCTGCTCGCCCTCGCCCAGCAAGGTGGGGGCGAAGGAGAGGCCGTCGAAGTATTCCTTACCCTCCTTCACCAGTCGGGGGTTAGCGTATCTCTCCACATAGTTGTCGATGCCTGCCACATCACAGAAGGCGGGCATGAGGTCGTAGAAGGCCAGTTGGTGGTCATTCACCACGCCTGCCTCAATCTGTCCAGGCCACCATGCGATGAAGGGCACGCGTATGCCACCCTCTGTTGTCGAGCGCTTGGTGCCGCGTAACAACTTCTCAGTATTGAAGTAGTCAGGGTCAGCACCTCCCTCCGTATGAGGGCCATTGTCGCTAGTAAAGATCACCAATGTATTCTTGTCTAGTCCCTTGCGGCGCAACAGGTCGAGCACCTCGCCCACATGCTTGTCGAGGCGGGTTACCATGGCAGCAAACTGCTGATGTCCCACATCAGTGGGGTTGTAGCGTGACGCTTGGTCCCCACCATAGGTCTTCTCCAAGCTGAAAGCGCCCTGATAAGCTTTGAAGATAGAGTCTTCGGGCTGTGCCAGTTCGGCATGGGGCAGCGTGTAGGTGAGCACGCCGAAGAAGGGTTTGTCGGGGGTCTGCTCGTCAATCCATTTCATGGCACGTTGGTGTATGAGGTCGGCCGAGTAGTCGCGGCGATTCTTATAGTCGGTGCCATGCATGGCATAGTTGATATTGTTTTCCAATATTTCGCGACGCACCTCCTCATCCTTTCCACGTGTGTAGGCATTGAGGAAGTTGGGATAGTAGAGATGGGCCTGGAACTGGCACATGAAGCCGTAGTATTCGTCAATGCCACGTGTCGCCGGTGTTGAGATAGAGCCCTCGTATCCTCCTGCCCACTTACCGAACATACCGGTGGCATATCCATTGTCCTTCATGATCTCGGGCAATATCACGTGTGCGGTGTCGTAGGGCTCCTGTCCCGTCTGCACGGGATCCTGGTTATTGCCATACATCATGCTACCGATGCGATATTCCTTGTTCCCGCGCACCTTGGTGTGTCCTGTGTGCTGTCCTGTCATAAACGATGCACGCGAGGGTGCACTCACGGGGCTACCCGCATAGGCTTGGGTGAATCGCATGCCCTCACGTGCCATACGGTCAAGGTTGGGAGTGCTGATATACTCCTGTCCATAACAACCCACATCGGCATAGCCGAGGTCATCACACATGATATAGAGGATGTTGGGTCGCGCAGGTTGTTGAGCCTGTTGCGCCTGCATACCCGGTGCTGCCATCAGTCCGCAGCCGAGAAGTAGCCATTGTTTGTTATCCATAGTCGTATCTATTAGTTTTTTCTTCAAATAGAGTATCACACTCTTGTCCCTTTATCATCTCACCATACGTTTTTAAAATATCCACATCGATGCAAATAATAAGAGAATACGCTATTAAACCGAGAACTCTTCTTGAGGAGTTTCTGATGTTTTAGGCTTTCACATCGAAGGACATGGGGTTGGCGACCTTCTCGGGGAGGAGGGCTATATCCCACACCTCCCGCACATCGGTGACGTAGTGGAAGGTGAGTCCCTTGAGGTACATCTCGGGTATCTCCTCGATGTTGCGTCGGTTCTCCTCACAGAGGATGATCTCCTTGATGCCGGCACGCTTGGCGGCGAGGATCTTCTCCTTGATGCCGCCTACGGGGAGCACCTTGCCTCGCAGACTTATCTCGCCTGTCATGGCGAGGTTGGCCTTGACCTTGCGCTGGGTGAGCGCCGAGGCGAGTGAGGTGGCCATGGTGATGCCTGCCGAGGGGCCATCCTTGGGCACGGCACCTTCGGGCACGTGGATGTGGATGTTCCAGTTGTCGAACACCTCGTAGTTGATGTCGAGCAGCGAAGCGTGGGCCTTGATATATTCGAGGGCGAGCATAGCCGACTCCTTCATCACATCACCCAGATTACCGGTGAGCGTGAGTTTGCCTCCCTTGCCGCGGCTGAGGCTGGTCTCGACGAAGAGTATCTCACCGCCTACGGCTGTCCAGGCGAGGCCTGTGACCACACCTGCATAGTCGTTGCCCTGGTAGCGGTCGCGTGAGAACTGCTGCACGCCGAGCAGCTCGCGCAGGTCGGCGGGCTTCACCGTAGTGTGGCTATAATAGCCGTTGGTGGCATAGCTGCATGCCAGGCGGCGGAATATCTTGCCCACCTTCTTATCCAGTTCGCGCACGCCCGACTCGCGGGTGTAGTTCTCGACGATGGCTTCGAGGGTTTTCTTCTCTATCTTGATCTGTCGCTTGGCGATACCGTTGGCCTCCTCCTGCTTGGGCACGAGGTGCTTGCGGGCGATCTCGACCTTCTCCTCGGCAAGGTATCCGCTCACCTCGATGAGTTCCATGCGGTCGAGCAGGGGTGCGGGGATGTTGCCTATGTTGTTGGCTGTGGCGATGAACATCACATTGGAGAGGTCGTAGTCGACATCGAGGAAGTTGTCGTGGAAGGCGTTGTTCTGCTCGGGGTCGAGCACCTCGAGGAGTGCCGATGAGGGGTCGCCATTATGGTTAGCCTGGCTCACCTTGTCGATCTCGTCGAGTATGAACACGGGGTTTGAGGAGCCTGCCTTGGCGAGGCTCTTGATGATACGTCCGGGCATGGCGCCGATGTAGGTCTTGCGGTGGCCGCGTATCTCGGCCTCATCGTGCAAGCCGCCGAGCGAGATGCGCACATACTGGCGCTTCAGGGCTGTGGCGATGGAGCGGCCCAGCGAGGTCTTACCTACACCGGGAGGGCCATAGAGGCAGAGGATGGGCGACTTCAGGTCGCCACGCATCTTGAGCACGGCGAGGTGTTCGAGGATACGTTCCTTGACCTTCTCGAGACCGTAGTGGTCGCGGTCGAGCACACGACGGGCGTTCTGCAGGTCGAGGTTATCGGTGGTGTACTCGCCCCAGGGGAGTGAGACCATCACCTGCAGATAGTTTAGTTGCACATTGTAGTCGGGCGACTGGGGGTTGATGCGCTCGAGTTTGAGCACCTCCTTCTCGAAGGTCTCAGCCACCTCCTTCGTCCATTTCTTCTTTGCTGCCTTGCCGCGCAGTTCATTGATATCCTGGTCCTGCACGCTGCCACCCAGCTCATCCTGGATATTCTTCAACTGCTGCTGCAGGAAGTATTCGCGCTGCTGCTGGTCGAGGTCCTCCCGTGTGCGCATCTGAATGCTGGCCTTGAGATCGGCCAGCTGCACCTCGCGATTGAGGATAGAGAGCAGATGAGTGGCACGCTCTTGCAGCGACTCCTCTTGCAGAAGCTGTATCTTCTCCTTGATATCGAAGGGAAGGTTCGAACTGATGAAGTTGACGAGGAACATGCCATTGGTGATATTCTTGATAGCAAAAGCAGCATCGGGCTGCATATCTTCGGTGCTCTTGATGTAGCGCACGGCGAGGTCCTTGCAGTTGTCGATGATGGCCTTGAACTCGCGGTTGCCGCGCTTAGGCAGCACCTCGGCGAGCGAAGTGACCTCACCCATGAGGTAGGGACGCGCCGACACGATGCTGGTGAGTTGCAGGCGCTGCATGCCTTGGAGGATGACGGTAGTCGTCTGGTCGGGCATCTCGAAGATGCGCACCACACGGGCGGCGGTACCCGTCTCGTAGAGGTCTTTCTGCTGCGGCTCCTCGGTCTCGGCCGAGCGCTGGCAGAACACGCCGATGGGTTTCTCCTGCTTGAAGGCATCCTTGACGAGGCGCAACGAACTCTTGCGCCCTACCGACACGGGAAGCACAATGCCGGGAAACAGCACCATGTTGCGTAGCGGAAGGATAGGTATGGTGGGGTCTAACACATTGTCAAACAGTGTCTCTTCATTGCCGTCAAAGTCGGCAATGACCGAAATAGAGTGCTCCGTCTCCATAGGTTCGTTAGTGTCAAAATATAGTTTGCTCTTTATCATAATCTGTCGTCGTGGCCTAATCAGCCAATTAAGCTGCAAAATTAGTGCAAGGCGAACGAAATGCCAAATCTCAACGAGAGAATATAGAGGGAAAATTTATTTTCACTCTATTGAGCGAGGTAGAGATTCAATTCTATTAAATTTATTTGAGCATTTCTAAGCCGCAGACTAATTTCGGGTAGCCAAGCAGACTAAAGATTCGAATAAGCAGACAAAAAAAAGACAGAGCGGGTCCGCTCTGTCTTTTTCGATGGCCGATCATCTTTTGCCGCGTGGTTACTCCCAGCGGTTACCCCATGAGCCACGACGGTCTGTACCGAGCTGTTTGGTGCTCTCCATCTCCTCTTCGAGAAGGTCCATACTTGAAGTGGCAATCATCTCAACGGTTTCGATCTTCATCTCCTCGATAGCGGGAGCAATATATGTTTTCTTGTTCATATGTTTGATTTATGATTTTTGATTTATGATTTATGCGGTGTCTCATGCTTCCCGATTTACGATTTATTCCGCACTTACGAAATAAATCATAAATCAGAAATCATAAATAAGCGTTTAGCGAATAACTTTCTTGCCATTCACGATATAGATACCGCCCTTAGCCATGTTCTGCACGCGACGACCGAGGAGATCAAAGATCATTTCTGAATGCTGATTTCTGATTTCTGAATGCTCGATGTCGGTAGTGCCTTCGCCATGGCCGAAGCTGAACATAGCAGCGCTAGCGCCTGCAGGAGCCGGGAGGTAAGCCTTGTTGGCATGATTTACAAATGCCTCGTAGGTAACAGCAGGCACCTCTTCAGTGCCATCGTTTGTCTTGTCAGTGCTTACGTCAAACTTGGCCTTGTAGAGACCTACACCCTGTGCTCCATTGCCCAAGATATAGGCTGCCTCGCTAACAGTAACATTAAACACCGAACCTTCGAGCAAGTTGTTCTCCACAGCCGCAGTCTCAGCGGTGTAGTTGAATGCATATTTGCCAGCAGCAGCCTCAACGAGCACGGGAGTGTGAGCGGGCAGCACATCAGCAACCTCAGCGAGCGTTGCATATCCCTCCTTAACCTCCGACACTGCATATACAGTTACGTCAGCAGGTATCTCTGTGTTGTAGCCGAGCACGAGTGTAGCCCAGCCAGCCTCCGATACGGTGAGGGTGTGGCTGAGGTCTGTGAGAGAGAACGCCACCTCAGAGATTCTCCAAGCAGAGGCATCGTCCGCATTGTCAGCATCCCATCCTACAACTTCAGAGCCATGTGCCTGAGCGTGGAGCATAGCGCCACCTTCGGGAACGATTTTTACCTGATTGTCCTTACCCAAGCTTGCAATAGTCACCGCCTTTGCCTTCTCTGCAGCAGTTGCCAGCGTCTGATTCTGGCCACCACCATGTCCTTTTGCTGTGCTCAAGTAAACGCCATTCAATACGTTGTAGAGATAGAACTTACCCTCACCGGCAGATACAAACTGGAAGAGGTTGTTGTGCGCGTCTGCTTTGCTGAACTGCATACCACCGTCCTCGTTTACATACATTTTCTGACCGCCACGAGCATCTGTATGGGCGTTTGCGATGGTATATAACTTACCTTCTTGAGGATAAACGATGCCTGCCTCATAGGCTGCTTGTATTGCTTTACGCAATGCCTCTACAGCAGCAACGATGTCACTATAAGCATTCTCTGCAGTTATCTCACGAGCTGCAGCAACCGCAATGGCGAGTGCATCTGTTGCACTAGCGAGCAATGCACCCACTTCAGTACCAGCATGCTGGATTGCGGCTTCAGCCGCGTCGATAACCGCTTGCAGCTCAGCAAGCACGCCAGCGGTCAGTGCTGCCACGTAGGCTGCGTTCTCCTCCTCGGTGAGAGGCTCGAAGGCCCACTTGCCGTTGTTGCCAACGCTCTTGTTGCAGTAGATGGCAGCGCCAGCTGTAGCGTCATCGGTACCGGCAAGACCTGTGTTAGCAGACACGTTCTGGTGCAGGGTGTACACCTGAGTTTCGCCCTCTACGAGTGCAATGGTGAAGGGGGTCTTGTTGTTGGCATTGGTGGTGGCGTTGAAGTCCCAACCCGATGCGTGAGCATAGTAGTTGTTGTCGCTGTCGGCAGCCTTGATGTAATACTTGCCCTCAGCAGCCTCCTCGAGTTGGAACACCTGCTTCAGCGCCACGCCCTCGGCCTTGTTCTGCAACTTCATGTTGGTGTTGTTGCCCTCTACCTGCAGGTAAAGGCCTGTCGTCACGTTCTTCACGCGGTAATACTTGCCGGTGAGCAAGCCTTCGGGCTCTTCCTCACCCACTACTGCCGTGAACTTCACATCGCTCAAGGCCTTGCTCTGGGCGGCTATGGTGGCGGTGCGCACTTTGTGGAGCGTGCCTTCGGTGGTGCTGGGCTCCTCGGCTGCCACTACGGGGATGGTGAGCAGGGTGCCGTCGGTGAAGGTGCTCTGATACAGGTCGTAGAGCACGATGAGCAGTTCGCCCGAGGCGAGGGTGCTTGTGCTCAAGGTGTGTCCCTTGGCAGCATCGCCAAGAGCAATGTCACCAGCAAGGGCGAGGCCCTCGGGCAACTGGAGGTTACACTGCAGGGCGGTCATCTCCGCTGCGCCTGCGATGTTTACGGTGATTGTGGTCTCTGTGCCCGGCGTAACCCCGATAGGGGCTACTGAGAGGCTCTGGGCCATTGTGGTAGCGGCAAATGCCATCAAGGCTACCACGAGATGGAGTAATCTTCGTTTCATATTCGTGTTCGTTTTAAGTTCGTTTTATTTAGGAGATAATACAGCAGTTTACCCAGAGGTCTCTGTCATCCTGAACGCAGTGAAGGATCCCGCGCTGGGCCGACGCGGTATGAAAGCGTCGGTTGCGACGAAGGGAGGTTTATCTCCCCCGAGGAGTTTTCTCTAAGAGACGTTTGCGAGATCCTTCACTTTGTTCAGGATGACACTAACGCTGAAATCACATGATTGGGTAAACATCTCTATTATTGCTTTTATTTATGCTTTCCGCTTCGTTCAATCGGATTTTTTAATCCGATTGTTCCCAAGTATAAGGATTTCCAATCCGTAAATGCTAATTCTTGTCTCTCGGATTTATAAATCCTGATACTCAATGCCGTCGGATTGCAAATCCGACGGGACGGAAATTTATATATTTATTTATTAGTTTATGTATATATTTACTTTACCACTGACGGCACCACCAGTTTTATAAACTTTATATCCGTTTATTGAAACACTTGTATCTTCGCTAAATGTTGCAGTTGCAAAACTTACTGCATCTTCAATTTTTGATATAGTTTTGTTATTTGCAATTAGAATATACATCCTTGCTCGTTTAGATGGTGTATATTCATATTTTGTAGGATAACTTGTTACTTGAGTCACTCCATCAATTGTTGTATAATTATCCGCCGTAACTGCTTCTTGCCCAACATACCAATAATACTTGGTCTCGATGTCTCCATTATCTTTCATTATCTGGATCACTGCCGCGATATCGGCCACGTCTACTGCGCCGTCGCCATTGACATCGCCCTTGAGTGTCTCACTCTGCGCCATTGCGCTGGTGCCCATTAGCATCAGTGCTGCAAGCATCATTAAAAGTTTCTGTTTCATGTTTTTATTGTTTTAAGTTGTATATTCTTTGCTTCGCCAATCTTGGCGGAATTATATGGCAACTTTATAACTTGATAATAGCATTTTGATTTAAAGTTGCTATAATGATTACTTATATAATTATTTTTATATTTATATTTTATTTAAGAAAATATATTTTGGTACCGGCACTTGTCATTGCAGATTTATATATTGAATATCCTTCAATAGAAGATGTTATATTAAATAAAGTTATACCTTTATCCGCTGCGGTTGTTGCTTTTACAGATACATTTGAAGGACTTAGAATATACATTGGTTTTAAACTAGATGTGGTTATATATGGATTTGGTAGTTCTTCTAATGATGATACTTGATTAAATGAAGTATAATTTTCAATAGTAGGTTCTACATTACCAACATACCAATAATACTTGGTCTGCTCCTCCACGCCACCGGCCTCTTGCATGATTTGGATGATGGCGGTGATGTCCTGCTCGTTGACTACACCATCTTCATTAACATCTCCATTGGTCTGCGCCATAGCCTTGGCACCAAACAACAGCGTGAACGCTGCAAAAAGAGTAAAGAATTTTGTTTTCATAACTTTTTAGATTTTATGGTTAATAATTTGTTAATTGTTTCTTTTTCGTTTCTTCCACGGATGGGCACTGATTTTGTTTTTAGAACCACGAATCTCACGAAACGTGTTCGCCGCCCGAAGGGGCCAAAGGCAATTTCACGAATTACGCACTTGCTCCGCTCGTGCTTGCCTCCGGGACGCTAACACTCGGCAGCATTGCCGACAGCTGCGAACGAAGTAATGCAGCCAAGTCTGCGAAAGTCTGCGTTTTCTGCGTGAGACCTAAAATATTATCTGCGTGAGTCCCTGCGCGAGATCCTTGACTTCAGCCCCTACGGCTTAACAGCCAAGGCTGAGCGCCTCGGGCGTCTACCTAAAGGTTCGTCAGCTTCGCTCCCTCAGGATGACAGAGACGCTGTTTTTGGCTTCGTTATTTTCATCGTGTTGATAAATTACTTATGATAATTTGTGTTTCTATTTATGGTCATCTGTGTTCAATCCGAGTAATCTGTGGTGGATTTTCCCAACAATGTTTTCCCTAATTTTACATATCGTGTTTATCAGGCAGAGCATGGCACAGTACTCTTGCTTTGCAAAGTAATAAAAACTTCGGTTCGCACGTTTGGTCCTTTTTAGTCCTTTTAACGTAAGGGGAGGATATTCACCGATTCTCGGTTTGGGAATTGGGTGCAAAAGAATATCTTTGCAAAAAGTTTTTACGAATACGACAAGCACGATGGAAGTAGAAGTATTGTATGACAAGCTGAGAGAGAAGATAGAGAAGGTGGCAGGGCGTGCAATGACGACACCGCGCGACTTTGACTACCTCTCGTCGCGCATCTTTGACGCTACGCGCTACTATGTGGCCTCCACCACACTCAAGCGCTTCTGGGGATATATCGAAGCCGACAAGGGCAAGCGCCCCTCGCGCAACACGCTCAACGTACTGGCACAGTATACCGGGTATACCGACTGGGAGCGCTTCGAGCAGAGTTTCAATGCAGAGACTGAGGTGCAGAGCGACTTCTTGCCCAACCACTGCCTGCGCACGGCCTCGCTAACCCAAGGCGATAGGGTGCAGCTCACCTGGCTCCCCGACCGCTGTGTGACCATCGGCTACGAGGGGATGGGGATGTTCAAGGTCATCGAGAGCGTGAACAGCAAGCTGAGCGCGGGCGACACCTTCCTGTGCGAGCAGTTTGTGGATGGGGAGGCGCTATACCTGCGCTGCTTAGTGCACGAGGGAGGAAAGCCCACCAACTATGCGTGCGGACAGATCAACGGGGTGAAGTTCAGGGTTTTATAAAGTGGAAAGAGGAAGAAGGCCTCTCCCCCCGCCCTCTCCCGAAGAGAGGGCGCTTGCGGACATCGCTGATAGCATTGTTAATTGCAAGGACTGGAGTCCCCCTCTTCGGGAGGGGTTAGGGGAGGCCTCATGCTAAACACAAAACAAACATGCAGACATCAGATTTTTTCGATAAGGACACGGACATCAAGGAGAAGCAGCTGATCGATAGTGGCAGCTCGACATCCATCACCTACAAACTCTCCAAGGAGGGACGGCTCTACTTCATGAAGCAGCTGCGCCCCGAGTATGCCAACGACCCGCGCTACCGCTCGCTCTTCTTCAAGGAGTATGAGTGC
>JAZONI010000052.1:0-6770 GCA_045654445.1 Bacteroidaceae bacterium
AAAGAGTAAGGACATTATGGTGAATGTAGCAGGTGGTACCTCAAATTATGTGTATGGCGCTGGCAACCTTGCTGCATACAAAGGTAATCCGCAAGTGGTGCTGTCTGATGGCGTAGTGAAAGAAGCTGTGTTTGGCGGCGGGTTCGGAGCAAGCGCCATCGTGACAGGTGACCCACAAGTGAAGATGACTGGAGGCGTCGTGGGCTATACCGAGACAGTAGATGGTAAGACTTTCGTTCGTGGAGGCGATGTGTTCGGTGGTGGTAATGCTGCTGCCGTGCAGGGCAACACCTCGGTAACTATCTCTGGAGGAGAGGTTAAGCACAATGTCTATGGCGGTGGTAACCAGGCCGATGTGTCGGGAACGACGAATGTGAAAATAGGTTTGTAATTCTGGGTCAGATGTGCAGTTTCTGATAGGGGATGTACAAATAATCCAAAATAAATGGCGTTTCATAAACCATTTATCAAAAAAAGTCTTATCTTTGCAGCCGAAAACCGCGGAACGATTGCGCTTGTGGCGAAATTGGTAGACGCGCCAGACTTAGGATCTGGTGTAGCGATACGTGTAGGTTCGAGTCCTATCAGGCGCACAATGAGACAAAAGAGGAATTTTCGAGAGAATTTTCCTCTTTTAAGTTATAGTCCACGCTGTTGTTTTTCTACTCATAAAAAATGGTCTGCAAACATTATTCTACAAATACATTAAATCAATAAGAAAATGAAAAAGTTTATATCTTATCTTTCTATTGCGCTTTGCGCTGTCCTTTTGCTCTCTAGTTGCGATAAAGAAGAAATAATCGCGAATAAACTTCTTGGAACATGGGAGTGGGTGTCAAGCATAACCTATAATTCTGATGGGACAACTGAAACAGAATATGCTGATGATGCCAATAGGTACTATATGACAATTAGCGAAGACGTGATAAGCGGAGACGATGGTACCGCTCTCCCATATACATTTGATGGCAAAACCATCTATCTCTTGGGAGGTTTGGCGACTATGGAGATAGAAGAATTGACAAATAAAAAATTAAAGTATAGGACAAGTTCTATATTTAACGATGAATCTTACAGTATCGAAGAGTATAAAAGGAAATAATCTTCTAGATTGGTATAATACCAAAAGGATATATCAAGGTAGTCTTATTATTGCCAAATTTAATAAGAAAATTATTGCTATCCGATAAACTCTAAAACTCAGAATATACTCAGCACTGTCCCCCAGACAGGGGGACGAGTGAAGTGAAACGAAACGGAGGGGGTGCATGAAGCTACTGTATAGCTCTACACCCCCTCCGCTCCTCTTTGTTCCGCTCGTCTCCCTACTCCTCTTGTACCCCCTCCGCACTTCGTGCTCGTCCCCCTGCCAGGGGGACAGTGCAGGACAGTGCTGACGGCTATTTCTATCTGCTTACGATAATCCTTTTCTGACTTCTTCAAAGATCCGCTGCTATAATAGGAAGTCGTATAAAACAAAGAATCCTCGATAATCGTTGATTATCAAGGATTTTGCTTTGGGTGACTAGTGGGATTCGAACCCACGACATTCAGAACCACAATCTGACGCTCTAACCGACTGAACTATAGTCACCATGTTAGCGCTTCTCAAAAGCGTTGCAAAGGTACGACAAATATTTGAATATGCAAGCATTTGCGGCCTCTTTTTTTGTTGTAGGTGCAAAAAAAGGATAAAAGGGTGAAGCGGCGAGGGGAATTATTTGCATTTCCGTTCGGCTTTCACTAATTTTGTGCAATTAGAATATCTGGATATGAGCGAAGATAAATATATTCGTGTCAAGGGGGCGCGCGTCAATAATCTGAAGAATGTAGAAGTCGACATTCCCCGCAATAAATTGGTCGTTGTGACTGGCTTGTCAGGCTCAGGAAAGTCGTCGCTTGCCTTCGATACACTATATGCCGAGGGGCAGCGGCGCTATGTGGAGAGCCTGTCATCGTATGCACGCCAGTTTCTCGGACGTATGAAGAAGCCCGAGTGTGACTTTATCAAGGGATTGCCACCCGCCATTGCCATAGAGCAGAAGGTGAGCAGCCGCAACCCGCGCTCTACGGTGGGCACTTCGACAGAGATTTATGAATACCTGCGCCTACTGTTCGCTCGTGTGGGCAAGACCTACTCGCCTGTGACGGGGCAGCTGGTGAAGAAGCATGATACCGAAGATATCGTGGCTTGTGTGCGTACGTACAGTCCTGGTACACGATTCACCGTATTGGCTCCCATCGTAGTGCGTGAAGGACGTACCCTGCAGGAACAACTCACCATCGCCATGCAGCAGGGCTTTGCCAGGGTGGAGGTGGCCTCCCCCAACCCCTCCCAAGGAGGGGGGACTGTGGAAGGGTCAACAGCTACGGCAGGACATGAGATCATGCGCATCGAGGACTATCTATCTGCGATGACTGAATCACCCCTCCTTGGGAGGGGCAGGGGGGAGGCCTCTCTCGTTATCGACCGCCTCTCCGTCGACGATAGCAAAGAGGCGCTCAGTCGCCTCGTCGATAGCATCGAGACGGCATTCTACGAGGGTGGGGGAACGTGTATGCTGCGTTTCTACCCTGCGGGCATCCTGCATACGTTCAGTAAGCAGTTTGAGGCCGATGGCATCACCTTTGAGGAGCCTACCGAGCAGCTCTTCTCATTCAACTCGCCTATGGGGGCCTGCCCTACATGTGGCGGCTTTGGCCGTGTCATCGGTATCGATGAACAGTTGGTAATACCCAACACGGCGCTCAGCGTGTATGACGGATGTGTGGTGTGCTGGCGTGGCGATAAGATGAGTGCCTGGCGCGATGAGTTTATCCATCTGGCTGCGAAGAATAACTTTCCCATCTTCACTCCCTACTATGAACTTACGCAAGCGCAGAAGGACTTTCTGTGGCATGGGCCTCGCACGAAGCCTTGCATCGACTCGTTCTTCAAGATGCTTGAGGAAAACCAATATAAGATACAGTATCGCGTGATGCTGGCGCGCTACCGTGGCAAGACGCTGTGTCCCACGTGTCGTGGCTCGCGTCTCAAGAAGGAGGCCGAGTATGTGAAGATTGGTGGGCGCAACATCTGCGAATTGGTTGACATGCCTGTGACCGAGCTGCATCGTTTCTTTGCAACACTCACGCTCGACGAGCACGATGCGGCCATCGCCAAGCGCCTGCTGGTGGAGATCAACAGCCGCCTGCAGTTTCTGCTCGATGTGGGACTGGGATACCTCACGCTCAACCGATTGAGCAACACGCTCTCGGGCGGTGAGAGCCAGCGCATCAATCTCGTGACATCACTAGGCAGTCCGCTCGTGGGCTCGCTCTATATCCTTGACGAACCCTCTATAGGGCTTCATAGCCGCGATACCGATAAACTCATCCGTGTGCTCCGCCAGTTGCAAGAGGCTGGCAATACGGTAGTTGTGGTAGAGCATGATGAGGATATCATCCGTGCGGCGGACTATATCATCGATGTAGGACCTCACGCTGGTCGCTTGGGTGGAGAGATTGTCTATCGGGGCGATATGCACGACTTGCAGCCAGGTACCGAGAGTCATACCGTGCGCTACCTCTTGGGTGAAGAGGTTATCGATGTGCCCGCTACACGTCGCCCATGGAACAACTATATCGAGGTGCGTGGTGCCCGTCACCATAACCTCAAAGGCATCGACGTGAAGTTTCCTCTCAATGTGATGACTGTGGTTACCGGTGTCAGCGGCTCGGGCAAGAGTTCGCTCGTGCGCGACGTCTTCTACAATGCACTTAAGCGTGAGTATGATGAGGGTAGCGAGCGCCCAGGCGAACATCTGGAGCTGAAGGGCGATATCCGTATGATCAAGGCGGTGGAGTTTGTTGACCAAAATCCCATAGGCAAGTCGAGCCGCTCTAATCCCGTGACCTACCTCAAGGCTTACGATGAGATACGCAAGCTCTTTGCCGAGCAGCCTCTGGCCAAGCAATTGGGGTACACGGCGGGTTACTTCTCCTTCAATAGTGAGGGCGGACGCTGCGAAGAGTGTAAGGGAGAGGGTACCATCACCGTGGAGATGCAGTTTATGGCCGATCTCGTGCTTGAGTGTGAGGCTTGCCATGGCAAGCGCTTCAAGGCCGATACACTGCTCGTGACCTATCATGACAAGAATATACACGATGTGCTGGAGATGACCGTGAACCAGGCTGTGGAGTTCTTTACCGAACATGGAGCCACTAAGGTGGTGCGTCGTCTCAAGCCCTTGCAGGATGTGGGGCTCGGCTATGTGAAGCTCGGACAAAGCTCATCGACCCTCTCGGGTGGTGAGAACCAGCGTGTGAAACTGGCCTATTACCTCAGCCTGGAGAAGGCAGAGCCTACGATGTTTATCTTCGATGAGCCTACGACGGGGCTGCACTTCCACGACATCAAGCGTCTGATGCAGTCGTTTGATGCACTCATCGCCCGTGGACATACCATCGTTATCATCGAACATAACATGGAGGTTGTCAAGTGTGCCGATTATGTCATCGACATCGGTCCTGAGGGGGGCGACCGTGGCGGACAGCTTGTCGCTTGTGGCACTCCCGAGGAGGTGGCTCAGTGCGAAGCCTCGCATACGGGACGGTTCCTGCGCGAAAAGTTGGAGTAAGTTGCTTATATGTTGCCATATATAATAAGAATAGGGATGTACGCGCGTACATCCCTATATTCTATTGATAGCCTTTAGCTTTATTACATGATAGCAGTAGGTGCTACGGGATCTTCTCTGAGGGCTGAAACATCGATACCCTTATTTGCTTCTCTCTCTGATTCAGGGATAGAGTAGATGAAGATGGGTGATTCAGCAGGAAGATCTTCAAAGGTTACGTTACCAGAGAAGTTGGCATCCTTACGAATGATAGGCTTCTTCAAACGGAGCACGTCGAAGAGTGAGAAGCCTTCACCCCAAAGCTCTACGCGACGCTGGAACCATACTTCGTCGATGAAGGCATCAAGATCAGTAGCATCGCATGTGTAGTTGGGATTACGGTAGTTTGTAACGAATGCTTCCAAAGCAGCCTTACCAGCATCAACACCAGCACTGCGACCCAATGCCTCGGCCTGGATGAGCATCATCTCCTCGGCACGCATCAAAGGCCAGTCTTGTGAGTTCTCGGTGTTGAAGAGAACGTTATCCTGAGGACCGAACTTCACATTGGTATAAGTAGCAAAGGTAGCAGCATTGGCGATAGGCACAGAATAACCTGCTCCGAATGCATTCTCCAAGTTTGCAGAGTAGAAACTCTCGTCTACCCACCAACCCTTACGTACGTCAGTTTCAGGGATACGTGCCCAAAGAGTAGAGTTGATACGCTTGTGTACAACGTTCATACCTACACCAGTGGTATAACCATTACCTGTCATTGAGCAGAGGTGTGAAGGCCAGTTGATGATACCAGTCTGCACGACGTCGTTGTTTGTTGTGATGATAGCGCCCCAGATCCAAGAGTGGGCATCGTTGTTGAATGAAGGAACAGAAACTTCTGCTATAGAATAAGGAGTAGCGCCAGAGAGTTCCAATGCCTTTGCTGCATCGTTGGCAGCATCAGCATATTGGCCCATCAGCATATTGGCGCGTGCACGGAGACCATATGCTACAGCAGCAGTGATTTGTGCCTTGTCGCCATCGATAGGGTTGTTCTCCAAATAGGGAATGGCAGTATTGAGGTCAGTCATAATTTGCTCATACACTTCGGCAACTGTAGCCAAAGGATTGTTCATGGCATCCTCTTCGCTCATGTCTTCGGTGAGGATGGGGACAGCCAGCTCCTCCTCGTGGCCGAGGTAGGTGAACTGATAGCTCTGTACCAACTGCAGATAGTCGAATGCACGTGATGCCAATGCTTGACCTACGTAGTTTGCGTTCAGTCCTTCAAGCTCATCACCTGTTACCAATGTCTTGAGGATGCTATTAGCAGCCTTGACATGTTGGTAATGCAAGCGCCAAATGAATGCATTGTAGCTTGAGGTCTTTACGCGGTCCTTGAACATCAGCTGGTTGCCCAACCAGTTGTAACCGTGGTTCTCTGATACCATGTCTTGTCCAGCCTGATCATACATCAAGCAGAGTGCGGGGAAACCAAAGTCAAGGTGGTTAGTCGATGAACTGGTAGAGATTGTTCCGAACTGAATGAGGTTGTCCTTCAATGCGTTCAGATCACTTGACAACTTTTCAGGGTTTTCCTGAGCAACTTCACTCTTCTGCTCCTCGGTTACTGTACCGCCTTGGAGCGCATCCACCTCTTCGCAGGCTGCAAACAAAGCAGCCGATGCGAAAAGCATAGTGAAATATTTATTTATTTTCATATCTGTACTAATTTAATGGGGTTATTAGAATGTCATCATCACACCAGCCGAGATGGTACGCATCGGTGAGTAGTATGAGTTAGATGAGGTAGAGTAGCTTTGACGGGGGTCAAGACCCTTGCGAGCAGAGAATACAGCGATATTGTCAGCAGCGCAGTATACGCGGAAGTTCTGAACGCCAATCTTCTGAGTCATTCTCTTCGGAACAGTATATCCGAAAGTGATGTTGTTGATGCTCAGATAGTCCGAACTTGTCAAGAAACGAGTAGATACGCCGTTGGCATAGCCATCGCCATTATAGTTGATCATAGGTACATCGGTAACCTTGTTTTCAGGTGTCCATGCATTCAAGATGTCCTTATGCCAGTTCTGACCAGCATCGTCACTTGTACCTTGGTGCATCAATGCAGCGTAGGTGTTGTCGTAGATGCGACCACCGAACTGGTATGCGAAT
>JAZONI010000053.1:0-6911 GCA_045654445.1 Bacteroidaceae bacterium
GAGAACTCGGAGTGCTCTGAAAATGAGGCATCAGCACCCATTGATATCGACCGCAATAGCGAATGGCGCGAGGCTCTGCGCAAGAGCATGAAGGCTAAGGAGCGCACACAGATTGAGCGTTGCGAAATGCCCGAATTGGCACCCGACTACCGTCGCCACCAGTTGCGCGAGGAGGTAAACCAGGGCCTCACCATGGAGCAGGCACTCATCGAGGCTAAGCGTTGTCTCGACTGCGCGAACCCCACCTGTATGGAGGGTTGCCCCGTAGGCATCAACATCCCCTCATTTGTAAAGAATATCGAGCGTGGCGAGATTCTCGAGGCTGCCCGCGTGCTCAAGCTCACCTCTGCCTTGCCCGCCGTATGTGGTCGTGTATGTCCGCAAGAGAAGCAGTGCGAGAGCCGTTGTATGCACCTCAAGATGGGTCACAAGCCTGTGGCTATCGGTTACCTCGAGCGCTTCGCCGCCGACTATGAGCGCGAGAGCGGCAAGGCAGCCAAGCCCGTCGTAGCTCCCGCCAATGGTATCAAGGTAGCTGTCGTAGGTTCAGGCCCCGCGGGTCTCTCATTCGCTGGCGACATGGCTAAACAGGGCTTCGACGTTACCGTATTCGAGGCATTGCACGAGATTGGTGGTGTGCTCAAGTATGGTATCCCCGAATTCCGTCTCCCCAACCACATCGTAGATGTAGAGATTGAAGGTCTCCGCCAGATGGGCGTACACTTCGAGAAGGACTGCATCATCGGTAAGACTATCACCGTAGAGCAGCTCGAGGCCGAAGGCTACAAGGGTATCTTCATCGCTTCAGGTGCTGGCTTGCCCAACTTCATGAATATCCCCGGTGAGAACAGCACTGGTATCTTCTCATCTAACGAATACCTCACTCGTGTGAACCTCATGGACGCTTCGAACCCCGAGACAGACACTCCCGTCATCTTCGGCAAGCGCGTAGCTGTCATCGGTGGTGGTAACACTGCTATGGACTCTGTGCGCACCGCTCTGCGCCTCGGTGCTGAGCGCGCCATGATCATCTATCGCCGTAGCGAGGAGGAGATGCCTGCTCGTCTTGAGGAGGTGAAGCATGCTAAGGAAGAGGGCGTAGAGTTCCTCACCTTGCACAACCCCATCGAGTATATCGCCGACGAGAAGGGTCGCGTGAAGCAGGTAGTACTGCAGAAGATGGAACTTGGCGAGCCCGACGCAAGTGGTCGCCGCAGCCCCGTAGCTATCCCTGGCGCTACTGAGACTATCGACATCGACATGGCTATCGTGGCCGTTGGCGTATCACCCAACCCCATCGTGCCCACCTCAGTGAAAGGTCTCGAGCTCGGCCGCAAGAACACCATCGCGGTGAACGACGACATGCAGTCAAACATCCCCACCATCTATGCCGGTGGCGACATCGTACGCGGAGGTGCTACCGTAATCCTTGCTATGGGTGACGGCCGCCATGCAGCAGCTGCCATGGCTAATCACTTGCTGAAATAAGACATAGGAACATCAAAAAACAATAAAAATAGTGGAAGGTCGCGACCTCCCACTATTTTTTTATCTTAAAGAAATATGATAGTTACTTTATTATCACACAGCCAAGAAAGATATTATAAATCTATCGAGAAGTAGTAGCCTACGCTCACGCCCCAGAAACACTCATTCCACATGGGGTTATACATCACTTGTGCAGATACAGGCAATGAGCCGCCATGCTTAAGTTCAAACTCGTGACCCGCTACAACATTGAGGTTGCAAGGGCCAAAGTCATCGTTACCATAATAATCAGAAGCAAAGGGAAGCAGGCCTGCAGCTACGGTGAAATCTACCACCGAAAGGGAGAAATCATAAGCCACCTCAAAGTATGAAGGGAAAGCGCTCTGCCAGTCGTAACCACTACCACCATCCATAAGGCCATCAGCAGGTAGGAAGACGGAAGACCATGAAAAGGTCACAGGGATAGCTTCGCTCATGGTGAAACTGAGACCAAGGTCGAAATAACTGCCACCAAACTCAGATCCGTAGAACTCGCGATAATTCATCAGCGACAGGGTGATATTGCGCCACGTTGCCTCCACAGAGAGATCCAACTCATTATAGTCGCCTTTGACGAACAACTTCGAAGCCCATGCACCCATGCTCACTGCCCAGTCGCCTTTCTCGTAATCAAAGTAAGCCGAAGGCTGAATACTTGGTCCTGCCAACTTCATTCCACGCCACAGATAACTGCTCACAGCATCGGAACCTACGGTCATTGACCAATCACCACTCTCTTGCGCACAAAGCGGAGCCACTGAGCCACCGAGAAGAAGAGCGCAAGCAATTGCTAAAACATTGTTTTTCTTCATTTTTTTGTAAATCATGAATTAAAGTTAATAAAAATCGGAGCGAAGATACTAATTTTTTACCTCTTTGCACCATTTTTAGTATAAAAAAGCTAAAATCACCCACTACGACAAACCAAGCCTATAAAAGCATTAATTTTTGTTAATAACAACTAAAGGGGTAGAAAGTATTCCTAAAATATGTATAACTTTGTTACACCTAAACTTGAGGACTGAATCTACGGAAGAGGTCTGACGATAAGGCAAATTATTACGAACCACATTAAATAAAGTAAATGAACATGAAAAATGTAAAGAAAACAATGGCTCTCTGTGCAGCCATTCTTATGTCTACTGTTGCCGTTGCACAAGACGGACTCTCGGTGCGTGTCGGTGGCAGTTTCCCTGTGGGCACATTTGCACAAGGCAATGCTGCTGATATGGCTTTGTGGACACAGATGTCGGAATATGGTGCTGCCGCCACAGGATTCAATGTAGGAATCAAGTATCAGTTGGAGCTTTTGAGCGGACTCAGCGCCTTCGCCTCGTCCGACCTGTTCTATAGTGGATTGAACGAAGAGGTAAATGAAACGTTCAAGAGCGACAATGTGACCTTGCCCTCATACATGAACATCCCCGTAATGGTGGGTGCCAACTATGCCCTCCTCGACATCCTAGGCACGACACTATGGGTGGAAGCTGGCGCAGGCGTGAACTTCCGTAACATCACGGCAAGCGAGATCTCGGCAGCAGTGGGTAGCCTCATATCGGGAAACACGACATCGGAATATAACTTCACTACCTCCTTTGCTTGGCAAGCCGGCATTGGCGTATCTCTCCTGGACAAAATTTCTGTAGGCGTACATTATTATGGATTGGGAGCAGCGGAGATTAGTGGAGAGACTACTACATCAGCCGATTTGGGAGGACTCCTCAACGGTACGACCAAGCCTATAGAATTTACCGCAGGAAACCTTAATCCCTCGATGGTTGTAGTGCGCTTGGGTTACACGTTCTGATTCCATTGCTGTCACTGACAGCCCCAACTCATCCTCAGCATTTAGCAAACGATGCCTGCCATCACATTTTCGTATGGCACATCAAAGAAGGTTGGATTTGCTAACTGCTGAGGATATTTATTTTCGGGTGTAGAGAGTAGGTGGTGAGGGCCTCGCCCTACCCTCCTCCACGCTCATTCGTCAAGCAGTTCCCCCGCATATGTCAATTTGTATCTGTAGACCATCACAGCACAGACGAAATAGACGAGTGATTGCAGCACGAGGGCAACAATGCTGGGGGCTACATCCTGGAGTGTGGCACCCATGCTGCTGAGTTCAACGAAAGCAAGCACGGCGGGAGCGGCAGGGACGAGGTAGTGGGCACATTGCCAATACCAGGGCATGAGCTCGAAGGGATAGGAGACGCCCGAGAGGAAGATGAGCCCGATGGAGAAGAAGGTGATGAGCAGCACGGGCGCTTCGGCATCGGTGTACCAACGCGACAGGGCAAGCCCCAAGAAAGAGGTGCTGCAGAGGTAGGGCACGATGAGCACGGCAAGGCTCCACACCGATGCTCGGTGAGGAAGGGCGAAGACTGGAGGGAGTATACCCAGGAGGAAGAGGGCAAACAGGGCGTAGAGAACGACGTAGGTGAGGCTCTTGCCACACACGAGCGACAGAGCGGTGTGCAGGGAGGTACAGCGCAGGCGGCTATAGGGACGCAGCTGATGGAAGCGGTGCTCATCGCCCGCCATCATGGCTACGAGGAGCATGAGGGTCTGAAAGATGATGATCATCAGCACCGAGGGGATAAGGTAGGTGCCATAGCCTTCGGTGGGGTTGTAGAGCGCCTTGCCCACCACGGTGACGGGACTTTGCGTGGCAGCAGCCACGAGGCTGGGCAGGGGCTGTGTGGCGATGAGCGACATGCGGTAGGCATCGTCGATGGCCTCCATGACCTCGAGGTTGGCCTTCTCGATGGTCTCGTAGTAGAGAAACGCATCGGTAGAGGCATACACGGGATACACGGCCGGGCGGCCATCGTAGAGGCGCTGGGTGAGGTCGCGCGGAAGGTAGAGGATGCCGTAGACCTCGGCCTGCTGCATCAGGCGCTTGGCCTCGGGCATCTGTTGCGTGCGATGAGCTACCTGCACACCGGGGGTGGCATCCATCCAGCGGATATACTGACGACTGAGGGCGCTCTGCGAGTGGTCGACAACGGCGATGGGCACCTCGTGCACCACGTTGGGCGCATACATATAGTTGTAGAGCAGGCCATAAAGGAAAACTCCGCCCACGAGCACGAGCAGCACGGGGAGGCTGTGGCTGATGGCATAGAGCTCGCGACAAGCCACACGGAGGGTGAGGGGATGTTTCATGGTGAAGGGTGAATGAGGCGCTTTCAGCGCGGTTAATGTGGCGTTGCCACGGTTAATTGCGCCATGGCGCTGGTGAAGGGTTAAGGGGGAAGGGGAGCTTTGGGGAATTGAAAATTGAGAATTGAAAATTAACTTCAGGAGTTCAGGAGTTCAGGAGTTGCAGTCAATACTTTCGACTATGAATAACAACTCACTGTAACTCCTTCACTCCAAGAACTCTAAACACTAAACATTAATACGCCGCAGCAACACAAGGGCTACAGGAACGAACAGACACAGCGAAATGAGTGAGGGATAGCAGGCCGAGAGGCCGCCATCGGTATAGAGCATGCACTGCATGGCTTGGGTGAAGTGGCGCACAGGGAAGAGATGGGCCGTCCACTGCACCACGGGCGACATGGCACTGAGCGGAAAGGTGAGTCCCGACAGTGTGGCGCCCAGCGAGCCCACCATAGACACTACGCTGATGATGATGCCCAGCGAGGGGAACAGGGCATATAGGATGAGGGCAACGGCCTGTGTAGCCAACACGAAGAGCACGGTGGTGAGGGCAAAGAGCCAGGCGGGACCTCCCATAGGGATATGCAGCCAATGGAAGAAGACGGCATTGGCCAGCAGGGCCTCTATGATGAAGAGCAAGGTATAGGGCAGCAACTTACCCGAGAGCGCCACGAGGATATTGCCCCGCGCCGAAGCCAGCCAGGCGGCACTGGTGCCATCGCGTGCCTCACAGCCTATGGCATAGAGGGTGACCAGCAGCACGAGTATCTGGAACATGATATAATAGATGGGTAGAGAGAGGTAGACGGAGTAGTCGAGCGAGGGATTGTAGAGCGCGTGGTCAGCAGCGGTCAAGGGGAGCAGGAACTGCGTTATCTCCCCTTCGCTGCTACCCAGCGCCACGGCTTCGTCCACGATGGGAGCCATGCGCACAGGGATGAGGGCCTGCTCAAAGCCGCTCATCACCTCGCCCCCTACGGCCAGCAGGGCATAGTGATAGTAGTAGCAGAGCGTGGCATCGCGCCCACACACCCTATCGGCCTCGAAGTGGGGCGGTATGCTGAGGTATCCATAGATCTCTTTGCGCTGCACAGCCTGCCGGGCCTCGGCCTCATCGGCATAGTGGGCGGTAAGGTCGAAGGTGGGCACGGCGGCAATGCTGCGCACGATATGGCGCGAGGTGGCGGTATTGTCGGCATCAACCACACCGATGGGCAGGTGGCGCATCTGTCCACTACCGAAGATGGTACACATGAACCACAGCAGGAACAGGGGCAACACCACGGCTGCCACGAAGTAGAGGCGGCGCGAGGTGAGGCGACGGAGTTCACGGCGGATTGAATTGAAAATTGCCATCCGGGAGCTCTTGAATTGAGAATTGAAAGTTGCCATCCGGATGTTTTCATTTTTTCAATTCAAGCAGCACCGTCATTCCTGGACGTAGCCCCTCGACTGGCTCTACAGGGCGCATCTTCACCTCGAAGGTGCGCATATCGTAGCTGCCCACCTCCTTGGTCGACTGCCAGGTGGCGAAGCTACCCAGCGGACTGATATAGTAGATTTGAAGGAGTACATCGTCGCGTCCCAAGGCAGGCACATCGACCATAAAGCGCTTGCCCATGTGGAAGTGAGGCATCAGGTCTTCGCGCACATTGAACACCACGTAACTATCGGTCAGCACCACGAGATTCATGATTGCAGCACCAGGCGCCACCAGTTCGCCCTGCTTGGGAAAGATACCTGCAATCTGTCCGTCGGCAGGAGCCGTGAGATAGGCATCGGCCAAGAGAGCAGCCACCTCATCGACACTGCTGGCAGCAGCCTCGGCAAGATTGCGGCTGGCGGCACGGTCTTCAAGACGGGCCCCCTCAGCGGCCATCAGGTATTGCTCGTAGGCTGCACGTTCGGCTGCTTGGGCTGAGTGTAGAGCCGCCTCGGCTTCGTCGAACCGCTGACGCGGCACTACGCTATCAGTATATAAAATATAAATACGGTCGTAGGTCTTTGTAGCCAGCAGGGCCTGACTCTTGGCCGACTGCCACACCTGATAGGCCGAAGCCACGAGTTGGCGACGCGTACCGGCATCAATCTTACGACTCTCCTCTTGGGCTGCCTGGTGAAGGGCCTCACTCTTGCGGTACTGTGCCTCTACGATAGGGCTGTTGATGATGACCAGCGTGTCGCCCCGATGCACGGTGTCGCCCTCCCTGACGAGGAAG
>JAZONI010000054.1:0-15136 GCA_045654445.1 Bacteroidaceae bacterium
GTACAGATACACCGCTCCCCAAACCCTTCATCGTATTCCTTAAAGCTATGTGGGAATACTAAAAGGTTCGGATGGTCTTTGAGCGCCTTAATCGCTGCTATCTCTTTAATGTCAGCAGCTAAGCATTCATCGACGACTTCTATGCCTCCATTCCAATCGGTCGTTATCATTCGTTGTTCAGGTAATAGGCTTTCTTCAATGCTTCCAATGAATCCTCTGCATCAGGCATACCGCGAAGATACTCTTTGAGCAGTCCTGCCAACTTCAATTCCCACAATGCGTCAAAGTCATCAACGCCTTTGAAGTATGCAGCACCAATATGGAACGAGCTATTGAATCCGTCAATCTCAGATATAGCATTGTTCAGACTCATCATTCTTTCTGTGGCTTCTGCACCTAGTTCCATATTTCTTGCACTCTCTTCTGCAGTAATCTCCTTGAAGGTAAATCGGCGACGCATAGCAAAGTCCATACACTCTACACTTCGGTCAATATCGTTCATCGTACCGATGATGTATACATTCTCGGGGATGTAGAAGCCGTCTTTGAATGGGTCATCCTCTGTAATCAGATTCTGATATTGTGTCTGCACCTTACCCTTCACTCCTCTGTAGCCTGGGTCAACAGAGAAGAACAATTCACCGAATATCTTGGAGATTTCGCCTCGGTTGATTTCGTCGATGATGAAGATGTAAGGTTGAGGAGATAAATCTACATTGTAGTCTTTATCCCTATCAACGTGAAGGTTTGACAATGGCACCTTTGTGGTAGCACCTCTGTCTGTTCTATCTAAAAGTCCTTGGACAATTCCTCTATAATAAGAGTAATCCAATGTGTTCCCTATGATTTTTACAAAATCCTCAAATCGTTTATCTCTTATATCAAATATTCCTCGCGAATAATAGTAATCATATATTCTTTTGAGGTAGTCATATTGAGCATTTTGAAAATCTTTTGTTTTCCAGAATTTTATAATATCAATACCATTTATTCTATCTACACGTAGTTTGATGGTCGTCATCTTCGACCTAAAATCAGAATATAGTACAGCATTTCCTGATCTTATGTCATTTACTAGTTTCTGATAAACTTCCATAAAGGATGTAGGATTATCATCTGTTTTTCTGACAAGTTCCAGATTCACTTGAGGCTTTATGGATATATTCGTATCTTGTGATGCAGCTTTTTTGCAGAACACCTTAAATATTCCATCCTTCCTCTCAAACCCAATGTTACCATCTTGATTAGGGCGAGTTGGACGCAAACCCTCAACGAAATCTGTATAGTCATACGAAGGATGGAATTGCACAAAGCCACATTGTTCTATGAATTTTGGATGCTCCTCGAAGTTCTCAGGAACATTCCCATCAAAGATGATATGTGCCGCTATATGTTTTGCAAGGTATGTTTTTCCAGTGCCAGGAGCACCATTCAATATTAAGTTGTAATTCTTTTGAAGCAGGCTTATATAATTAGAATAGTCATTCATATCTTTTGCTCTTGTGTTTGTGTTATTTAACGAGGACAGTATTTCTTTAATGTTGGAGTCTTTAGGAATCCAAAATTTCCAAGAAGTTTTAGTCTTTCCGTATTGCGCTAATGTCTCAATGAAGTAATCGTCTAAAGCACTCTCTACATCAATCAATTTGTAAAACCGCTTTAGTTCCCTGTCGGTATCGGTTCCACTTTTATCGCTATTGTCTTCGTGCTTTTCTAAAGAGTTCTGTTTGTATCCTACAAAGCGGCTCGGAGCAAAATAAAGCTTTCCATCTATAGCTTCCACTACAAAGTTACGGCCTTGCGACAGGCGTTCCTTGGCCCATTCGTAATAGTACTCTTCTTCTTCATTCTGTAAATATGCATACAATGTCAGAATGTTTTCCTGTACATCTTTGCGACATTCTATATAACTATTTTCATCCATAGTTCTTTCATTAAAAGTCAATCTTTGCAAATGTAGATAAATTTCATATAATCTGCAAAACATAATAATAATATCGAATTCGGACTAATATAAACTGTTACTTACACCATTTATTCGTTATTTTTTATACCTTTGTCTTCAGCGAAAAGAAAAACACTTGGAAAAATGAGCATATTTAGTCGCATCTTCAAAAAACGAGAAGAACATTTGACCTTCCGCGGAATAGAAATTGATGGTTCAATTTCTGAATTCAAGGCAAAAATGGTAGAACTAGGTTATACCCCTGGCATTGAGAAGGATGCAGGTATGGCATTTGAAGGCAGTTTTGCAGAAAAAGAAAAATGTATTGTATGTGTAGTACAGTCGAAAAAGATAGAGAAGGTCTACAAAGTAGAAGTATCCTTTCCCGAGGAAGAAGATTGGGAAATACTGAAAAAGGATTACTTTGTCTACAAAGAACTCTTAACTGAGAAGTATGGAAATCCCGCGACCTCTTATGAAATGAATTTGCCTGAATACAAATTCGAAGAGATAGACGAGATGGAAGGTATAATAGAAGGCAAGTGTATGTACACTAGCATTTTTGAGACCCCGTTAGGGCATGTTCTTCTTCAAATAACGGCTGATGAATACGGAGTTTTCATAAAGATTGGGTACGAGGACCTCATAAACATAAAACTACATGAGAAATCACAAAGGGAAGAAATTATCAAGGATTTATGAACCTACTCCTCTAACTGACCCTCGCAATAATCGATAAGGCTTTCAAGAAATAGGCACAGACGTATCTTGAAGGCCTTATTGATTTTCATCCAAGAAAATAGAGGCAATTTACAACTGTTTAAGTTCCTTATAACCGCCCTCTTTTATTGTCACTGGTAGCGCAACGTTCACCGAAGATTCCCGGCATACTTATTACCAGCAAGCGATGTTCTCGTCGCATGCAAGTGTCGCGCTTGTTGCTTGCTTCTGATGCATCCATCGCTTGCTATTGTCGCGAAAGTTTTCTCTGTGCAATGCGTTTAATCCACATGCAGTATGTACTCATTGTCCCTCAGAAAAGTTTGTTAATCGTTCAACTTTAATCGTTATTTCTGGTAATTCACGGGCCATTGCTTTTCCCTCGGTATGGCTACCGCCCTCGGCCAGCGACCTAAAGGTTTACGGCAATTCGCGTTATAAAAAGACTGTTTTCAAATGAAAAGTCTTCGTTTTCGTCTTCTTTGTTACCCCCTCCGCTTCGCTCGTCCCCCTATAGGAGGACAATCTAGAGGCCTGGGTAAACTGATATATTATCTCCAAAAAAATACTACTTGCGGTGATTTTCTTGCTATTTGTTCGCTTGCAAGCGCAATTTTTCATAGGTGCGGCGTGACTTTTTCGCAGGTGCGGTGAGTGCATTTCGCAGGTGCGACAAACTGTTTACTGCTACGGAGGGATAAAGAAACTGCTTACTGATTATAATCACTTCCGTTTGATGACGCATTAGGTTTATAAATATATGGGCACTGGACAAGATGGAAAGTTAACAGAATCTGTATGAAGTCAACTTTTCAGTGAAATGAGCCAATTTCCCCAGAGAACAAAGTCAACCTTTTTAGGAAAAGTAACGTACATAGTGATTACGCTTACGCTTACAAAATATGCACGCACATGGTGACGCGAGAGAGGTGTTGATAAAAAATTATTATATATATATATAATAAAATAATATGTGCATCTCACTGGCTACAGCGATGGGTGTGCAAAAAGTGTAATCGTAAGCGTAATCGTAAGCGGTGATGGGTGTGCAAAAGTGTAATCGTAAGCGTAATCGTAAGCGTAATCGTAAGCGGTAGTAATTAAGAAGAGGTGATTACTGTGGCCTAGAGATTCTAGATATTTTTGGTGGTGAGTTTGTTTAGTTCTTCGCGGAGGAGGGTGTTCTCGCGGCGGAGGTCGGCTATCTCGGCTTGCAGTTGCTCGATGAGCTCCTTCTGGTTGGTGCGGTAGCCGAGGCGGGCGGCGGTCATGCGCTCGCGGATGCCGCCTTCGGTGACGAACTCCTCTTCTTTTTTCTTCTGATAGGTGCAGAGCATCTTGTCGACCATGTGGCAGAGGGTGATGGCGGTGTTGGCCATCTCCTCATCGCTCCACTGCTCGAAGAAGGGCTCGTAGTGTTGCAGGTGATTGTGATTGCGGCAAAAAGTGATGAGGGGCTCGAAGCGGGGGTGGCCCTTGCTCCACTTGACGAGGCGATGACTTATGAGGTAGTCTTCGTAGTCTTCGAGTAGTTCTTGTATACTGGCACGGGCTACATTGAGTAGCTTGAGTTCCATCTCCATGGAGGTGACCCCATCGGCTGAGCCTTCGACGATGTTTTGTTTGCCCGAGCGTGCCGCCTGCACCATCTGGTCAACGGTGCGGTCACCATAGGTGGGGAGAAAGCGTCGTGTGAAGGTGTAGGTCATCTGATAGAGCACCACGGTCTTTTGATAAAACCACAGGTTTTTCCAATTGGTTTGCTTGCGCAATACTCCTTCTATCTGGGCAGCACTGGCTTGGGGGGAGTGGGGGATAGGGGTGCTGGTGCTCATGGGGGTGGTTTTTTATGGATTTACTAGATATGCTAGATTGACTAGACATACTAGACATACTAGATTGACTAGAGTGGCTAGATTTACTAGAAACGGTAGAGTTTTTTTGATGAGATTGGGGTTTTGTAATCCGCCGAGGATTGAGCCTCGGCGGATGGTTGGAGTCGGCAATTAGGCCGTGCATCAGATGGAGAGCATGTGGAGCACGTTCATCAGATGATTGTCGATGGGCTTGTCCTTCTTGATGGCGGTGTTGAAGGGTACATAGACGATCTCGTCGTTGCGGATACCGATCATCACGTTGCGCTGGCCGTCGAGCAGGGCTTCGATGCTGGCAGCACCCATGCGGCCGGCAATGATGCGGTCGTGGGCTGTGGGGCGGCCTCCACGCTGCAGGTGACCAAGGATGGAGACGCGCACGTCGAATTGGGGGAACTCGTTGCGCACACGCTCGGCATAGTGCATGGCACCGCCGAGCTGGGGATTCTCGGATACGAGCACGATACTGCTGTTCTTGGACTTGCGCATACCGTTTTGGATGAAGGTGGCGAGCTGGTCCTCTTGGGTGAGGTGCTCGGGGATGATGGCGGCCTCGGCACCTGACGCGATGGCGCTGTTCAGTGCGAGGAAGCCGGCGTCGCGGCCCATGACCTCGACGAAGAAGATGCGCTCGTGGGAGTTGGCGGTGTCGCGAATCTTGTCTACGGCCTCGACGATGGTATTGAGTGCGGTGTCATAACCCAAGGTGGTATCGGTACCATAGAGGTCGTTGTCGATGGTGCCGGGGATACCGATGCAGGGGAGGTCGTACTCCTGTGCCAGCACGCGGGCTCCGCTGAGCGAGCCGTCGCCACCGATGACTACGAGGGCATCGATACCGTGCTCGCACATGTTCTTCCAGGCTTGGGCGCGACCCTCCTCGGTCTTGAACTCGGGGCAACGGGCGGTCTTGAGGATGGTGCCTCCCTGCTGCACGATGTTACTCACGTTCTCGGTCTTGAAATCCTTGATTTCGTTGGTGATGAGGCCCTTGTAGCCGCGATAGATGCCCTTGACTTTCAGGCCGTTGAAGATAGCCGTACGGGTGACGGCGCGGATAGCTGCATTCATGCCGGGAGCATCGCCTCCTGAGGTGAGGATGCCGATGCAGTTGATTTTTCTTGCCATAACTTTTTTATTTACGATTGAACAAATTACTATTTACAATTGATTTACAATTTAGCAATTTCACAATTTACGGATACTGCGATGAAGGATAAGTGAAATCATACCATCACCCAATAAATAGTAGATCGTAAATTGTCAAATTGTAAATTAAACACTGTGGCCTCTAATGGCTTCCCGACATTCCTCCATGAGCCACTTGGGTGTGGAGGTGGCTCCGCAGATGCCTATCGACTGGCCGTCGTGGATGAGTGTGAAGTCTATCTCGTGGCTGCCCTCGATGTGGTAGGAGTTGGGGTTGGCCTTGAGGCACTCTTGGTAGAGTACCTTGCCGTTGCTGCTCTTCTTGCCGCAGACGAAGAAGATGAGGTCGTGTGAGGCGGCGAAGCGGCGTATGTTGTCGAGGCGGTTGGACACCTGGCGGCAGATGGTGTCGTAGTAGTGGAACTCTACGTCGGGTGCCATACGTTGCTTGATGGTGTCGACGATGAGGTGGAACTCGTCGAGCGACTTGGTCGTCTGCGAGTAGAGGTAGATGTCGCGCGTGAAGTCGATGCGCTCGATCTCCTTGATGCTCTCGATGACGAGGGCGTTGCCGCCTGTCTGTCCCACGAGGCCCAGCACCTCGGCATGGCCCTTCTGCCCATAGATGATGATCTGCTTGGCCGCACCGGTGGTGTACTCCTGCTTGATGCGTTTCTGGATGTTGAGCACCACGGGACAGGTGGCGTCGATGATCTCGATATTGTTGCGGCGGGCCATCTCGTAGGTTTCGGGGGGCTCACCGTGGGCGCGGAGGAGCACACGCACGTCGTGCAGCTGTGCAAACTCTTCGTGGTTGATGGCGATGAGGCCCATGGCACGCAGGCGGTCGCACTCCATGCCGTTGTGCACGATGTCGCCCAGGCAGTAGAGTGGGGCACCGCGTTGCAGCTCCTCCTCGGCTTTGCGGATGGCGGTCGTCACTCCGAAGCAGAAGCCTGAATGGTCGTCAATCTCTACGTTGATCATGATGTGAACTTACAATTTGACAATTTACAAATGACAATTGATGGATATCGCTATGGTAAATGGTACATTGTAAATTGTCAAATGGTACATAACCTGAACTGCTCCATCAGCCATGCTTTCTGCTCGGGGATGGTCATGTGGCTGTTGTCGAGCTCGATGGCATCGTCGGCCTTGCGCAGGGGGCTTACGGCACGGCCGCTATCGATGCGGTCGCGCTCCTTGACATTCTCGAGGATGCTCTCGTAGGAGGCGTTGTCGCCCTTGGCACGTAGCTCGTCGTAGCGGCGCTGGGCACGCACCTCGGCGCTGGCGGTGACGAAGATCTTGAGCTCGGCATCGGGGAACACGGTGGTGCCTATGTCGCGGCCGTCCATCACGATGCCCTTCTCCTTGCCCATCTCCTGTTGCAGGGCTACCATGGCCTCGCGCACGAATCCGATGGTGGCGATGAGGCTCACGCGGGACGATACGGCCATGCCGCGTATCGCGCCTTCGATGCACTCGCCGTTGAGGTAGGTGTCGGGACGGCCTGTCTGCTCGTTGAGCTTGAAGCTGATGTGGATGTCGGGCATGGCGGCTTGGAGCTCGTCGAGCTTCACGCTGTCCTCGGTGAAGAGGTCGTGTTGCAGGCAGTAGTAGGTGACTGCGCGGTACATGGCACCGCTATCGATATAGATGTAGCCGATCTCGCGGGCGAGATCCTTGGCCATGGTGCTCTTTCCGCACGATGAGTGGCCGTCGATGGCAATGGTAATCTTTTTCATATTCCTTTTCTTGTTGTTATCAATAGTCTTGTTGTTTCCTTTATCTTTTGTGTCGCACTCAGATGCCTATGGCAAAGTTCATCATCAAGGATGAGGCTGCTATGTGGTATTTGCCGTAGGACAGGCCTACCTTGATGCGTTGTGTCTGTATGCCGCCACCGATGGAGAAGCCCTCTAAGGAACGCTTGGTATTGTGCTTGAGCTCGCTACGCAACAGCAGATTGTAGCCCAACGATACGTATGTGTTGGGCGTGGGGAAGAGGTCGGCACCGAGGATGAAATGCTTGAGCAGAAGGGCTTTCCACGAATCGTCGCCCGTGTTGTAGAAGTCCTCGGCCTGCCATCGGTTGAGGTCGGTGAGGGTGAGCGAGAGGCGTATGGGGGCATGGGTGAGTTCCTTGCTGAAGCCCACGAGGAGGTTGAAGGGAAGGGACTCTTGTGTGCCGTCATAGGTCTTGACCTGTCCGCCCAGGTTGCGGGCCACGATCGACACCGATAGCATGGTCTCGGGGTTGTAGTAGTTGAGCCCGAGGTCAACGCCTACGGCCAATGAGTAGACCTGCTCGTAGTTGGAGTAGATCAGCTTGCCCGTGACACCACCGGAGAGGCGATCGGAGAAGTCGAATGAGTATGTCGTCATCAAGGCCATGTCCTTGGCCGAGAAATTGCCGATGATGTTGCCCTCGGCATCGGTGTTCTTCATCGAACCGTAGTTGAGGTAGTGGGCGCCGAAGGCAAGTGCGGAGCGGTCGCCTACCAGCATGTTATAGGCCGCTGAAGCCACGTGGGTGCGCTGCAGGTAACTCATGTAGTTGAAGCTGAGTGTGCTGCCCGACACGTTGGCGAGCAGGGCGGGATTGTGGTAGGCCAGTGTCACGTCGTCCTCGATGATGGAGGTGTTGTCGCCGCCCAAAGCTGCGGCATGCGACGATGACGGTAGCTGCAGGAACTGGAAGGCCGCATCGGCATCCTGAGCATGGAGAAGGGCTGCGCTACATATAATATATAGGTACGTAAGGACTCTCTTCATAAACTCTCTTTCTATAGTTCTAAAGATATATTGCAAATATACTACTTTTTCATAGATATTAGGATGGTTTTGTCTAAAAATAAGGTCTTTGGCAAATTAAAATGGATGTGTCGCGCAAAAAAAACAAATTTTATAGTATTGACTTACAAAAAAAGTATTACTTTTGCAAAGATATCAGAAAATATATAAATAAAAATATAACTTATGGAAATCAAAAAATCAGAAAACGCTAACCTGGAGAACAAGAAGCTCACATGGGTCTTGTTGGGTTTTATCCTTGTATTGGCGGCTCATTTCGTGGCGTTCGAGTGGACGCAATATGAGCAGGAGTTTGATAGCACCCTTATCGATGCGGGTGATATCGTATTGGAAGAGGAAATTGTGCCTATCACTATGCCT
This sequence comes from Bacteroidaceae bacterium, assembly GCA_045654445.1. Classification (GTDB taxonomy): domain Bacteria; phylum Bacteroidota; class Bacteroidia; order Bacteroidales; family Bacteroidaceae; genus UBA1189. The sequence continues at coordinate 8,869 of JAZONI010000054.1, forward strand.
GAGAAAAAGACAGTACCTCCTCCCCCCCAAGCAGTAACACAGGCCGAAATCCTCAATATCGTGGAGGATGATGCTGAGATTGAAGAAACCACAATCGTATCAGCTGATGACCAGGCTGAATTTGTTGAAATTACTGATGATGTGCCCATCGTTGTAGAAGAGGAGAAGGAAGAGGAAATCTTCCAGGTGGTAGAGAACCAACCCGAGTTCCCTGGTGGTATGGCCGAGTTGATGAAATATCTTCAGAAGAACATCAGGTATCCTTCTATCTGCCAGGAGCAGGGTATTCAGGGTCGCGTAATCGTACAGTTCGTGGTAAACTCTGACGGTTCAATCGTTGACCCCCAGGTAATCAAAGCCGTAAACCCCTACCTCGACAAGGAGGCTCTTCGTGTGGTATCTACCATGCCTAAGTGGAAGCCCGGAGAACAGCGTGGTAAGAAGGTGCGCGTACGCTTCACGCTGCCTGTTACATTCCGTTTGAACAACTAATAAACTCAAGATAATAAAAGAGGCTGCGTCACGTAGCCTCTTTTGTTTTTAGATAACCACAAAACTATCAATCCATGCTATACACATTCCCCCAACTCCTTGACAAGGTAAATGGCCACATCGAAACGCTCGACTATGCACACGAGCCCATGCACCTCTACGAGCCGGTAAAATACATACTCTCGCTTGGCGGTAAGCGTATCCGTCCTGCCATGATGCTCATGGCCTACAACATGTATCGCAACGATGTGGAGCAGATTCTTGATCCTGCATTGGCCCTCGAGATATATCATAACTTCACGCTTCTTCACGACGACCTTATGGACAATGCCGATGTGCGTCGTGGCAAACCGACCGTACATAAGCGCTGGGATGCCAATACCGCCATTCTTTCGGGCGATGTGATGCTCTCGCTCGCTGATGTCTATATGTCGCATGTCGATGACGCCCACTTCCGTGAAGTGATGGCTACATTCCATCGCACCTCGATAGAGATTGCTGAAGGCCAGCAGTATGATATGGATTTCGAAACGCGCAACGATGTGTCCGAGGATGAGTATATTGAGATGATACGCCTCAAGACATCGGTGCTCTTGGCATGTGCGCTCAAGATAGGAGCCATCCTTGGTGGGGCTTCGAAGGAGGATGCAGAGCATCTCTATCGCTTGGGTGAATGTATAGGTCTTGCTTTCCAGTTGCGCGACGACTATCTTGATGTGTATGGCGACCCCAAGGTGTTTGGCAAGAAGATTGGCGGTGATATCCTGTGCAACAAGAAAACCTACCTCTATATCAATGCTCTCCGCTTGGCCAATAAAGAGCAGCGTGCCGTACTCGACCATTGGGCCGCGGCTACCGATATCAATCCTGATGAGAAGGTGACTGCCGTCACGGGTATATACAACGAGATAGGCTTGCCCGCGATGAGTCGCGCGATAGAGGAACGTTATTACAACATGGCAAAGGCCGAACTCGAAGCACTCGGCGTGGCAGAAGAGAAGAAAGAGGTGTTGCGCCAGTTTATGGCCATGCTCATGGAACGCGATGTATAACATTATTGACACACACAGCCATCTGTTCGTAGAGGAGTTCGGTGAAGACCGTGCCGAGGTGATGCGTCGTGCTCGCGAGGCGGGCATTACCCATATCCTCATGCCCAATATCGATATGGCCTCTATCAAGCCCATGCTGCAGGTCTGTGGCGAGTTCCCTGACCTGTGCTATCCCATGCTTGGCCTCCATCCTACTGAGGTGAAGGAGGGTTATCGTCAGGTCCTGGATGAGATGAAGAGTCTGTTGTGTAGTCATAGGGTGGGGGACGGGAATTCCCCCTTTATTGCTATCGGTGAGGTGGGACTCGATTTTTACTGGGATGTCACCTACAAGAAGGAGCAATTGGCGGCTCTCGAAGAGCAGATAGCGTGGGCACTCGAGTATGACTTGCCTCTGGTCATTCATTCGCGCGAGGCTTTTGCGGACCTATATGCGCTCTTCTCGCATTATAAGGACACAGCATTGCGTGGCGTTTTTCATAGTTTCACCGGTACGGCCGAAGAGGCTCACGCTCTGCTTGAGTTCCCCGGATTTATGCTTGGCATCAATGGAGTGGTGACCTTTAAGAAGTCAACCCTTCCGGGAGCGTTGCGCGAGGTGCCACTCTCGCGTCTCGTCGTAGAAACCGATTCACCCTACCTTGCCCCTGTTCCCTATCGTGGCAAGCGTAATGAGAGTGCCTATGTGGTTAATGTCATAGATAGGTTGGCTGATATCTGCGGCCTGGATCCTTTGGAGGTTGCCCATCAGACTAGTGCCAATGCTAAAAGGCTCTTTGGCTTGGGGGAGGAATGACCGAGTATAGGGGAGATAACGATATCCCTACATTTACTAGAACACTTTGCATGAACTCTATAGGGAGGATGTAAAAAATAAGAGCTATCTTGAGATAGCTCTTATCGTAAATTATAGGTAAAGCGTTACTTATATATCGCCTTGGTGCCTGCCAGCAGCGTGTTCATCATGAGCGACACGATGGTCATGGGGCCTACGCCTCCGGGCACGGGAGTGATGTATGAGCACTTGGGCGCTACCTCGTCAAACTTGACATCGCCGGTAAGCTTGAAGCCGCTCTTGCGGGTAGCATCGGGCACGCGGGTGGTACCCACGTCGATGACCACGGCGCCCTCCTTCACCATGTCGGCCGTCACAAAATTGGGCTGACCCATGGCGGCGATGAGGATGTCGGCCTCGCGGCACTCTTTGACGAGATCCTTAGAGCGACTGTGGCATACGGTCACGGTAGCATCACCAGGATAGGCCTTCTGCATCATAAGGGTAGCCATAGGCTTACCTACGATATTGCTGCGGCCAAGGATGACGCATTTCTTTCCCGAGGTCTCGATGTTATAGCGCTTGAGGAGCTGTAGGATGCCGTTGGGTGTGGCCGATACGAAGCAGGGAAGCCCGATAGAGAGACGACCTACATTGATAGGATGGAAACCGTCAACATCCTTGCGGTAGTCGATAGCTTCGATGATGCGCTGCTCGTTGATGTGGCGCGGCAAGGGGAGCTGCACGATGAAGCCGTCAACATCAGTATCCTGGTTGAGGCGTTCGATTTCGGCCAGCAGGGTCTCCTCGGTGACATCGCTCTCAAAGCGGATGAGCGAGGAGGTGAACCCGCATACCTCGCAAGCTTTCACCTTGTTGGCTACGTATGTCTCACTGCCTCCGTCGTGGCCTACCAGTATGGCGGCCAGATGGGGTCGCTTCTCGCCGCGCGCTACACGCTCGGCTACTTCGGCTGCAATCTCTTGCTTGATTTGCTCCGATATGGCTTTTCCGTCAATGATATTCATGATATGGAAGCCTCCCCCCCTGCCCCTCCCAAGGAGGGGTGATACGGTCATCGCGGAGTATGAGGACTTTTTTTAGTTTATACTACAATCTTTCAGTGGACTCTGTAGCCCCCTCTCCTTGGAGAGGGCGGGGGGAGAGGCCGCTTCTTACTTTCTAAACTTAGGCATACCCATCTTGCCCATAGGCATATTGGCTACGCTCTTCATCATCTTGCGGGTTTGATCAAACTGCTTGAGCAGGCGGTTTACCTCCTGAATGTTGGTACCGCTACCCTTGGCTATGCGCTGGCGGCGGCTACCGTTGATAGCTTCAGGATGGCTACGCTCGTAGGGAGTCATTGAGTAGATGATAGCCTCGATGCTCTTGAAGGCATTGTCATCGATATCAAGATCCTTGATCTGCTTACCTACACCAGGGATCATACCCATGAGATCCTTGATGTTACCCATCTTCTTAATCTGGGCTATCTGAGCGAGGAAGTCATTGAAGTCAAACTGGTTGCGAGCGAGTTTCTTTGAGAGCTTACGAGCCTCTTCCTCGTCAAACTGCTCCTGTGCACGCTCTACGAGTGATACGATATCACCCATGCCGAGAATACGGTCGGCCATACGTGAGGGGTGGAACACATCGAGCGCCTCGAGCTTCTCACCTGTACCCACAAACATGATAGGCTTGCTCACTACAGTACGGATAGAGAGAGCGGCACCACCGCGAGTATCACCATCGAGTTTGGTGAGCACTACGCCATCATAGTCGAGACGGTCGTTAAACTCCTTAGCGGTATTTACAGCGTCCTGACCGGTCATGGCATCCACCACGAAGAGGATCTGATCGGGAGTAACAGCCTCCTTGATAGCAGCAATCTCCTGCATCATCTGCTCATCTACGGCAAGACGACCAGCGGTATCGACAATCACCACATCGTAGTTCTTGGCCTTAGCCTCCTTGATAGCGTTCTGCGCAATCTCAATGGGGTTCTTGTTACCCTCCTCTTTATATACGGGCACGTCAATCTGCTCGCCCAGCACTGAAAGCTGATCGATAGCGGCGGGACGATATACGTCACAGGCTGCAAGCAAGGGACGACGATGCTTCTTGTTCTTAAGCATAAGGGCAAGCTTACCAGACATGGTAGTTTTACCCGAACCTTGCAGACCGCTCATCAAGATTACCGCGGGACGACCCTTGAGTTGCAGCTCTACAGCATCGCCACCCATAAGAGTAGCCAACTCGTCGTGCACAATCTTTACCATCAACTGGCTGGGGCGTACTGATGTAAGCACATCCTGACCCAAAGCCTTCTCCTTCACGGTATCGGTAAATGTCTTGGCAACCTTGTAGTTTACGTCGGCATCGAGCAGCGCTCTACGCACATCCTTAAGGGTTTCTGCAACGTTTACTTCGGTGATTTTACCTTCACCCTTCAATATCTTGAACGACCTTTCAAGTCTTTCACTTAGGTTTTCAAACATAGCTATATTTGTTTTCTTTCTGTTATTGTTTCGAGATTTCGTGCAAAGGTACGAAATTAGTGTCAATTAACCATAAAAAATGGGCGCTCAAGTGAGCACCCACGTTCTTTAACCAATCTTGGCTGTATCTTATTCGGGCTTGATTGCCTCAGAGGGGCAAGCATCAGCACATGTGCCACAATCAACACATGCAGCGGGATCGATTACATACTTGGTATCGCCTTCAGAGATTGCCTCAGAGGGGCACTCATCAACGCAAGTTCCGCACTTGATACAGTCATCGCTAATTACGTAAGCCATAATGATATTGTTTTAAGTTATTTGTACTAACACTGCAAAGGTAAGGTTTTTCTTCGTTAGATGTTCTCGTGGCCTATCTTTTTCTTTTATATTTATATAGTGTCTAAATAACTGTTTTCGGTTTTTAGGTTTGGGATAATAAATGAAGTCAATCTGCGTTATATGAAGGTATGAACATAACTAAACACATCATAGGCATGCGTATATTGGCATTAGCGGCCATATTTGTCATGCTGCTTTATCCTCAACAACATTTTGCACAAGAACGTAAGGTGCAGAATCGCCCCTATATTGATATGCGCCGTTGGCACTACGGCTTCTTGTTTGGACTTCATGTGCAGGATCTGGAATTTACGAATAATGGCTATTTGCATACCACTGATGATGGTACTCAGGAGTCGTGGTATGCTGATGTGCCCGCTTATAATCCAGGATTCTCGGTGGGCGTGTTGGGAGAATTGTATTTGTCGCAATATTTGGCCTTGAGATTTATCCCCACAATGCATTTTGGAGATAAACAGGTCTATTTCCGTGAACAATTTGGCGGGGAGACGGAGATGCAAGTACTCAAATCGACCTATCTGTCCCTGCCTATAGATGTGAAATATGCCGCGGAGAGATTTAATAATTATCGTCCCTATGTGATGGCAGGTGTCGCTCCTATGTTTGATCTCACAGTGAAGAAGCAGAAGGCCTTGTTGACCAAGCGCTTTGATTTTGCTTTTGAACTTGGCTTGGGTTGTGACTTTTATTTGCCTTTCTTCAAACTCATTCCTGAACTGAAATTTTGTTTTGGGCTTACTGACCTGTTGGTAAAAAAGCGCAACGACCTCATTGATAAAAACCTTCTCAAGTATACGCAATCACTTGATGGCGCTTCGAGTCGAATGATGGTGCTCACCTTCTATTTCGAATGATTCCGCAAGGATAGATACATCTATTCCGGTTTATTTGTTATCTGAACGCCGCCTCTGTAACTATAAATGAAGGTCCAAGCTTGGATTTAAAACAAAATGAGGAGCGATTTCTCACTCCTCATTTTGTGGGCAAAGATGGATTCGAACCACCGAAGTCGAAAGACAGCAGATTTACAGTCTGCCCCATTTGGCCACTCTGGAATTTGCCCAAATGTCCTTTCCTCTGAAAGG